>NZ_VOSM01000007.1 GCF_007997015.1 Lujinxingia vulgaris | reverse complement strand
CGCCTGCGTCGGCGACCAGCCAGCTCTAAGTGACGATCAGGCGCTTAAACTAAGGACTTCAGGTGACCCTCGGTCACTCCGACACCTCGACGTCCGGTGACCCTCGGTCACTCCGATACCTCGACGTCCGGTGACCCTCGGTCACTCCGACACCTCGACGTCCGGTGACCCTCGGTCACTCCAACACCTCGACGTCCGGTGACCCTCGCTCACCCACCCCACCTCACCCACTCCGACCGACCCACGGTCACCTCACCCCACCCTCACCCACTCCGACCGACCTTCGGTCACCCCACCACCCCGCCGCCGCCTTGACACTGATTCGCCCCCTTTGGTAGTGCATAAGCCGTCCGTTTACCTGATCGCGCGCCCGCATCGCACCGGCTCTCCCGCTGGTTTGGGGCCTGTCTGCAGCGCGCCTTACCGACTGACTGAGCTATGATCCCACATCGATCGAACGCGCTCTCCTCTCTGGCCCATGCCGCCGGACGCGCGCTGCTGCTTGTCGCCCTGGGCGCCCTGCTGGTGGGCTGCGGCCCGATTCAGGCCACCCAGCGCATCAGCGAGGCTGAGGTCGCCATGGAGCGTGCCCGGGTCGCCGACGCCGACCAGCACTCGCCATACGAGTACACCAGCGCGGCCAACTACCTCTACAAAGCCAAAGAGGAGTGGGGCTACTCCCAGTTTGAGGCCGCCTACGACTACGCCACCCAGGCACGTCGCGCCGCCGAATCCGCGCTGATCAACGCCCGGGAGGCTCCCTGGCCCGGTCACCCGGTCCTCGGTCGCGACAAGTCCCCGATTGAGGCCGACACTGAGGCCGAGGCCGACGTGCCCGCCCCGGAGCTCGCTGAATAACGTTGTTTGTATGTGCGGGTGCCCCCTCGTTGAGGGCGGTGCCCGATAGCTGTTTTATGGCCGTTTCGCTCTCCGCCCTCCCCTTGATGTTGTCTTAGCAGGAGGGAGCTGATGATGGCGGCGCGCCGGTCCAACGAGGTCGTGCTCGATGAACCCCCAGAAGTCGACGATGCGTTTCGCCCTGCTCCTTGGTGGCTGTGTGATGATGCTGGCCTCCTCTGGCTGCACCACCGGCGCCAAGCTGCGTGGTCAGGCCAAAGAGATCCAGGCCATCAATGAGTCGATCTACCCCAGGGCCTACAACTGCGCCCCCGAGGAGATCGCCACCGCTCAGGCCCAGGTCGAGTTTGGCCTCTACGAGCTCAGCCGCGGCGACTTCACCCGCGCCGACCGCCACCTCAAGCTCGCCGAATCCAACGCGCGCAAAGCCGACAAGCTCTCCGACTACGACGAGTGCCTCGTCGAAGATCTGGCGCTTGACGTCGAGGTCACCGAAACCATCGACGTGGTCGAGGCCCCCGTCGACTTCAGCTTCGACTCCGACGGCGACGGCATCCCCGATGAGCGCGATCGCTGCGCCTTTGAAGCCGAAGATTTCGACGGCTTCGAAGACGAAGACGGCTGCCGCGAAGACGACAACGATCAGGACGGCGTCGCCGACCTCGAAGATCTCTGCCCGAACATCGCCGGCGACGTCGATGGCTTCAGCGGCAAGCAGGGCTGCCCGATGCTCGACCTCGATGGCGACGGCATCCTCAACATCAACGACCAATGCCCCACTCAGCCCGTCGAATTCATCGGCTTCCAGGATGAGACCGGCTGCCCGGTGGAAGATGTCGACAACGACGGCATCCCCAACATCCTCGATGAGTGCCCCTTTGAGCCCGGCCCGATCGAAAACGCCGGCTGCCCGGTGGACGAGCCCGAAGAGCCCAAACTCGCTGAGGTTGACGGTGATCAGATCCGACTTAACCAGCGCGTCTACTTCGCCACGGCCAAGTCCGACATCCTGCCGCAGAGCTTCCCGCTCTTGAACCAGGTCGCTCAGATTCTGCGCGACAACCCCAACATCACCATCCGGGTTGAGGGTCACACCGACAGCCGCGGCCGCGACAGCTACAACCAGCAGCTCAGCCAGGATCGCGCCGCCAGCGTGCGCACCTTCCTCATCGAGCGCGGCATCGACCCGATGCGCATGGAAGCCGTCGGCTTCGGCGAAGCTCGCCCCATCGATGACAACTCGACCGAAGAAGGCCGCGCCAACAACCGCCGCGTCGAGATTCACATCACCAGCCGCTGATCACCTCCGGGGCGGCCGGCGCACATGCGCCGGCCGCCTCACGTGCGCCGTACCCGGTACCCTCCCATGAACCTCCGCTCGCTCTCTTCGCGCCCCTCGGCGCTCGCCATCTGCGCCCTCCTGACCGCGGCCTCCTTCGGTGCAACCACTCTGGCCACCTCCACGGCCGTTTACGCCCAGGACTCTGCCGACTCCCAGGTCTCCGCGCTCCTCGATCAGGCGATGGAAGACTACGACATGCTCATGATCGAGGAGGCCGAGGAGGCCCTTGAGCAGGCCGTCGTTCTCGCTGCGCGCAACAACCTGCGCACCCCGGCGGTCGCCCGCGCCTACGTCATGCTCGGCATCGTGCGCTTCGCCGCCACCCGCGATGAGGCGCTCACCGAGGAGGCTTTTGTTGCTGCCCTGGAGACCGACCCCAACTCGGTGCTCTTCCCCGTCTACGAGACCCCCGAGCTCAGCCAGATCTTTGAGCGCGCTCGCCAGCGCGCCAAACCTCCCGAGCCCGTCGTCGAAGAGACCACCCCCGATCCCGAAGAGCCCCGGGCCGAAGATGCCCCCCTGCAGCACCGCCCCATCCCGCGCGCCAACGCCGGACAGGCCATCCTCTTTGAAGCCAACGTCTCCGAGACGGTGCCCGTCTTCCGCGTCTTCTTGAACCACCGTCGCTTCGGCGAAGATGAGTTCACGCGCTCCGAGATGATGCCCTCGAGCAACACCCGCTTTGCTTTCTCGCTCGACGCCAGCCACGTGCGCACAAGCCAGATCGACTACTACATCGAAGCCGTCGACCGCACCGGCGACCCGCTCGCATCGAGCGGGCGCGCGAGCAACCCTCACCGCATCACCGTGCTGGGCAGCGGCGACGTCGCAGATATGCCCGATGAACGCGACATCGCCGACATCACCCCGCCCGACGACGATCTCGATCTTGAGCCCGAAGACAAGACCGGCCGCGGCTTCTACGCCACGCTCCTCGCCGGCACCGACGTGGGATTTTTGACCAGCGGCACCGCCCCCACTGCGCAAATCGACCGCGAGGTCACCCCGGGCTTTGTCGCCGCGTTTGCCCACACCAAACTCGACCTCGGGTGGCGTCTCACCGAGCGCAACAGCCTGGGCATGTACTGGCGCTGGCAGTTCTCCCCGCCCCAGGACTTCGACAGCCTGGTCGAAGGCAGCATCGACCGCGACGCCCCCTTCTGGCAGCACGAAGAAGAGTGCTTCGGCCTGGGCCTCCCCGGCGACTGCATGATCGGCTTCAAGTACCAGCGCGACATCTCCACCGGCGCCCCCCGCTTCTACTCCTCGGTGGGCCTGGGCATCGGCCGCGTGCGCAACTGGCTTCGCCTCAAGCACAGCGCCTCGCTCAACGACGGGGTCTGCGACAACCGCGAGATCTTCCAGGACCAGCAGTCCGGCGTGCCCTTCTGCTACATCCGCGACACCGTGCGCACCGGCTGGGCCCACTTCGGCTTTGGCGGCGGCTTCTACGTCCCCCTCTCCGGTAACCTCGACTTTGTCACCGACACCTACGTGATGGTGCTCTTCCCCGACACCTCCATCAACGTCGACGTCAACCTGGGGTTGCGCTTCCGCATGTAAAGCTGCCCGCGACGATCCTCAAAGAGCGGCCCGCCCCCCGACCGGGGGAGCGGGCCTCTTTTTTTTTGCACTCTGAAAACACACTGTTACGCTCCCGCCTGTAGAACTCGAAACCACGGACGGTGACGTTTTCAGGGAGTTTTGGCGTGATCCCTTCATCCTTTCAAAGACTCAGCGCGCTGGCCTTCGGTCTGGCCCTGCTGCTCACCTCTCAGACTGCCCTGGCCCACCCAGGCGCGCTCTGGGGCATCGATCTCTCCAGCGTGGTCGCCCTTCGCGATCAGGCCCGCGTGGCGGCCTACAAGAGCGCTGACGTCCCTGGCGAGCGCCTCAGTCGGGTGCGCACCATCGTGCTCGACCCGGGCCACGGCGGCGATAATAACGGCGCCATCGGCGTGGCCGGCATCCGCGAAAAACACCTCACCCTGGAGCTCGCCTACCACCTGCGCGAGGCCATCCAGGAGCGTTACCCCGATGTGCGCGTCGTCATGACCCGCTACTGGGACACCTCCCTCTCACTCCCCGAACGTGTGCACCTGGCCAACCTGGCCGAGGCCGACGTCTTCCTCTCGCTGCACTACAACGCCGCGGTCCACAACCGCGCGGTGGGCTACGAGACCTTCTACCTGCGCCCCCAGGATGTCACCCCGGAGCCGGCCCCCGCGGTCGAACTCCCCCACGACGACGCCTCCCCTATTGAAGGCGCTCGCCTGGTCGGACAGCACGGCGACGACCTCGTCTTCATCCAGCGCGACCTCATCCGCGCCCACCAACACGAACTCAGCGCTCGCCTGGCCCACAGCGTCCAGGACGGCTTCCGCGGCCACCTCGACTCCATGGACCGGGGCGTCAAACAGGCCAACTTCGGGGTGCTCCGCGGCGCTCATATGCCTGCGGTCGTGGTCGAGGCCGGCTTTCTGACCCACCCCGACGAAGGCAGCGAGCTTATTGAGCGCGACCACCGCCAGCGCGTGGTCAACGCCCTGCTCGACGCCATCGTCACCTTCGACGCCGAGCTCGAGCGCGTCCTCGACGCCAACTAAGCGCCGGACCCGCGCGCTGGATCCCCTTCAAATCTTTCTACCATCTCCTTGAAGCCCGCCCCGCGCGGGCTCTTTTTTAACCTCCGCACTCCTTCTCCCACCCCATGGAGCCACCATGAGCGAGCGCTTTGACGGCCGCGCCCCCGACGAACTTCGCACCATTTCCATCACCCCCAACTTCACCGACATGCCTGCCGCCTCAGTGCTCGTGCGCTTCGGGCGCACCACGGTGATGTGCACCGCCAGCATCGACAAAAGCGTGCCCCGCTGGATGGACAAGCCCGGTAACACCCGCGGCTGGGTCACCGGCGAATACTCCATGCTTCCGGGCGCAACCGACCCTCGCTTCCGTCGCGAAGTTCACCGCGGCGGCTTAAGCGGCCGCACCCAGGAGATCCAGCGCCTCATCGGCCGCAGCCTGCGCGCGGTCACCGACCTCGAAAAACTCGGACCCCGCACCATCTATCTTGATTGCGATGTACTCCAGGCCGACGGCGGCACCCGCACCGCCAGCATCACCGGCGCCTACGTCGCCCTGGCGCTGGCCTGCGAAAAGCTCCTCGCAGAAGCCCTCATCGATGAAGTTCCCCTGAACGACTCGGTCGCCGCCATCAGCTGCGGCATCGTCGAGGGCCGCGCCCTGCTTGATCTTCCCTACGTCGAAGACAGCGCCGCCGACGTCGACATGAACGTCGTTATGACCGGCTCCGGCCGCCTCATCGAAGTTCAGGGCACTGGCGAGGAAGCGACCTTTTCCCGCGCCGAGCTCAACGCCTTGCTGGACCTGGCCGAGAAGGGCATCGGCGAGCTCACCGCGATGCAGAACGACGTGCTTCCGGAGAGGCTGCACTTTAAATAACGCGATAAGTTCGCTATGGCATCGGGGTAATCGGTGCGCATGTTCGCTCGCATTGAGACCAGCAGCGGCGCTTCAGGCTCGAACCTGTGCGTCTGGTGAGCCCCTAAGGCCTCCCCCACCCTTGAGGATGACTCCTATGACTCCTGTGGATGATCGTAACCTCGCGCTTGAGCTCGCGCGCGTCACCGAAGCCGCCGCCATCGCCTCAGCCCGCTCCATGGGCCAGGGCGACCCGACCTACTCCGACCAGATGGCGGTGAGCGCCATGCGCGCAGCCTTCGACGCCATGCACATCAACGGCACCGTCGTCATCGGTGAGGGCGAGCGTGATGAGGCGCCGATGCTCTACATTGGCGAAGAGGTCGGCTGCCGCGCGCCCCATGACCCGAAGATGGACATCGCGCTCGACCCCCTCGAAGGCACCAACCTCTGCGCCTACGGCCGCCCCGGCGCGCTGGCGCTTATCGCTATGGCGCCGCAGGGCTGCTTCCTTAACGCACCCGACATCTACATGAAAAAGATCGCCGCCGGCCCCGTCGCCCGCGGCGCCATCGATCTGGACGCCTCCCCGGCCGAGAACCTCCACCGCCTGGCCGAGCTCAAAGGCGTGCGCGTCGAAGAGCTCACCGCCATGATCCTCGACCGCCCCCGCCACGAAGAGGTCATCGCCGCCATCCGCAAGACCGGCGCGCGCATCCGCCTCATCGAAGACGGCGACGTCGACGCCGCCATCGCCACCTGCCGCCCCGACAGCGGCATCGACATCATGTTCGGTATCGGCGGCGCCCCCGAGGGCGTGCTCGCTGCGGCCGCCATGCAGTGTCTCGGTGGCGAAATCCAGGGCCGCCTGATGTTCTACAAAGACGAAGAACGCCAGCGCGCTCGCCGCATCATGGGCGACCGCGACATCGAGGCCCTCCTCACCATGCACGACCTGGCCCACGGCGAGATCGTCTTCGCGGCAACCGGCGTCACCAACGGCTCCATCCTCAAAGGCGTACGCTTCTTCGCCGGCGGCTGTGAGACCCACTCGCTCGTCATGCGCTCCAAATCCGGCACCGTGCGCACCATCGAGGCGATGCACGACTTCGAGCGCAAGCCCGCCTACACCCTCGAAGGCTTGCACGAGAACATGGCCGACTGCGGCAAACCCCGCCACTGAGCTCTATCAGCAAAAAAAGCGCCCGGGCCGAAGTGGCCCGGGCGCTTTTTCGTTCGCGGCGTCTCGCAAGACCCTCATATCGCAACGGAATGCGGTGCGTGCAGGTGACCCTCTGCGTGCAGGTGACCCTCGGTCACCTCATAGCACTGAAAAAGATCGACCCTCGGTCACCTCAATGCGACGAGAAAAATCGACCCTCGGTCACCTTAACACCAACGAAAAAAACGACCCTCGGTCACCCTAATGGGACCAGGAGAACGACCCTCGGTCACCTCAAAGCGCCCCAAAAAATCGACCCTCGGTCACCTCAATGCGACGAGAAAAATCAACCCTCGGTCACCTCGACGCGCCGAAATAGGTGACCCTCGGTCACCCCTCAACCCCGATAACCCACGCTCACAAAAAACGCGTGCATCTGACGCCGACGCTCAGCCCACTCCCCCGGCGGTCGCTCCCCCTCGTCATCGGCGCGCGCTTGAAGTCTGGCGACAACTTCACTTAAGGGCTCCATCCCCACCCGGGCGCGCCGCGCCTCAACCTCGTCGGCATCTTCCAGAAGGCCTGGACCCAGGGTCCCCTCGGCGTCCCAATCGATGATCGCCCCGTAGCGCTGAGGCCGCCCCTCATTAAATCGAACGCGGTCGCCCAACACGGCAACCTCAAGCGCCCGCGCATCCTCGCCATCGAGCGCCTCCAGCAGCCGGAGCGCCTTACGTTGCAGGCCCGGGAGGCTTATCGCGTGGTTTGCCACCAGAAACGCAGCCCGCGCCGCATCCTCACCCACCTCCGAGGTACGCGGCCATCCCCCGGCGTCGATCATCGCCTCAAGCTCACGCGCGTTTGCCTCATGCACCGCCCGCATCTCGGCGTGATACCCCTCAAACAACTCGCCGCGCTTAAGCAGGTCTTCGCGCGTTTTGTGATCGGCGGCGGCCAGCGCCAGAAGCCTGGCCGCCCGATCCTCGATCCGCCCCGATGTCACGCGTTATGGCGGATGTGCAGGATGTCGCCGTCGGCCACCACGTACTCTTTGCCTTCCAGACGAAGTTTGCCCGCGGCGCGAATCCCGGCCTCATCCTTGTAGGTCTCCAGATCCTGCACGGTGTAGACCTCGGCGCGAATAAAGCGTTTTTCAAAGTCCGAGTGAATCACACCGGCGGCCTGCGGCGCGGTCGCCCCGACCGGGATCGTCCAGGCGCGGATCTCCTGCTCGCCAGCCGTAAAGAAGGCCTGCAGCCCCAGCAGCGCGTAGGTCGCGCGAATCAGCACATTGAGCGCCGGCTCGTCGATGCCCAGACCCCGGAGCATCTCCAACTGCTCCTCCTCGTCCAGCTCCACAAGCTCCGCCTCAATCTCACCACAGACCACGACAACATCGCTGCCCTGGGAATCGGCCAGCTCGCGCAACTTCGCCACATAAGGGCTCTTGCCCTCCAGATCGTCGTCGGCGACGTTGGCCACATAGAGCACCGGCTTGTCGGTGAGCATGTGGCTGTCGCGGGTCAGCTGACGCTCATCGTCGGTGAGCGTGATGGCGCGCGCGCTCTTGCCTTCGTTGAGCTCAGCCAGCACCTTTTCAAGCACCGCCACACGGGCCACCTCGGTCTTATCGCCGGCCTTCGCCGCGCGACGCGCCTTATCGAGGCGGCGCTCCACCGTCTGCATATCCGCCAGGATCAGCTCGGTCTCAATGATCTCGACGTCGCGCACCGGGTCCACGCCACCTTCAACGTGGGTGATGTTCTCATCCTCAAAGCAGCGCACCACGTGCAGGATCGCGTCCACCTCGCGGATGTTGGCCAGAAACTTATTGCCCAGCCCTTCCCCCTGCGACGCCCCCCGCACAAGACCGGCGATGTCCAGGATCTCAACGGCCGCCGGAATGATCTTCTGGGCCGGCACATACTGCTCGATCTTCTTGAGCCGCGCGTCCGGCACCGGCACGATGCCCACATTGGGATCGATGGTGCAGAAGGGGTAGTTCGCCGACTGCGCTTCGGCGCGGGTCAAAGCGTTGAAAAGGGTCGACTTGCCCACGTTCGGAAGTCCGACGATGCCAGCGGAGACGCTCATGGTATAGACTCGGGTGCGAGGTGATGTGTGTTCGATCGACGCGGCTTGCGCCGGGGCGCAATCTCAGGGCGCGCGCGCCGGTCCTTTTAGTAAAAGTGCCCCACCACCGCAAGCCGGCTCACCGATGCAAGCAGGCCTAACCGGCGCTGGTGCTTAACTTTGGCCGCAGCACGCGCTGCGAACTTCCAGGAGACGCGATGGACCCGTCCTACCGCCACGAGATGGCGTACCTGATCCGCGAGGAAAAGCGCCTCGAAGAAGAGCTCGAAAAGCTCCGCGAAGAGTTCGCCACCTGGAAGCGCCGCGTCGCTCTGGCCCACGAAAAAGGCCACCCGGAGCTCGCCGCCCAGGCCACCGAGCGCGTTGATGAGCTCCGCACCCGGGGTCACGCAACCCGCGAAGAGCTGGAACTTATCGCCTCCAAGAAGCGTTTGCTCATCCGTCAGGCCCGCCGCCCCGACGGCTCGGAGGTCGAGCGCGCCGAGGCGCTGCTCGAAGAAGTTCGCCAGGGCGGCCTCATCGACCCGGACGAAGCTTCTCTCGAAGAGGAGTTTCGACGCCTGGCCCGGGGTGAGTCGCAAGAATCTTCCCGATCCTCCGATCCACCGACCGACAGTGGCGCGGCGCCCCTCGAAGAAGACGACAACCCCTGATAGAGTGCCGCTCAACGCCCGCCGGCGTCGCAAACGCGCCGGCATCAATCCCCATCCGCCAGGAGTCGTGCTGTGGGCGATGGTCCCATTCAGATCCCGACGATTCGCGGCCGCATTGCCGAGCGACTGGCTCGCGCCCCGGCCCGCAACAACGACGACGATCCGCTCAGCTTCCCGGAGTCCCCGGGCGATGTGCTGCTGCGCACCTCCGAGGAGCGCGGCGCGGTCGCCCTGGCCTGCCTGCTCCTGGAGAACCTGCGCGAGCATGGCGCCACCCGCGTCAACTCCCGCGCGCTTGACCAGGTGCTGCGCAAAGTCCTCGACACCTTCGGCCCCAAAGAGGTCATGGACATCGAGGTCGAGGCCTACGAGATCCTCCTGTGGATCGGCAGCGCCATCGATCCCGACTGGACCCCTGAGCGCACCGAAGACCCCGGCGAGCTCGACCCCACCGCCAGCCGCTCCGATCTGGTGCGCTGGGCGATTCACGGCGGCGTCGACCTGGAGATGCACTACTACAGCCGCGGCCGCGGCGAGCTCACTCGCCGCCGCATCACGCCGATAAGTCTGGAGGCCGAGACCTACCTCCACGCCTACTGCCACCTGCGCCGCGACGAGCGCGTCTTCCGCCTCAGCCGCATCGGCGATCTTCACCCCGTCGGCGGCTGGCCCGAGAAGCCTCGCCAGAAGTCGCGCAAAGCCAGCGACGAGGGCGGCGGCAAAAAACAAGACCCGCCCGGCCAGATGAGCCTGCTCGACGAGTAACGCACCTAACCCCTTGTTCTTTAAGGCATTTCAGCGTGAAGAAGATCCTCAACTTCATCGACGGCGCGTTTGTAGAGCCGGCGCGCGGCGCATACTTCCCCAACACCAACCCGGCCACCGGCACCATCATCTCGCAGGTCGCCGAGGGCAGCGCCGAAGACATCGATCGCGCCGTTGAGGCCGCGCGCCGCGCCTTCAAAGGCCCCTGGGGCGCCATGCCCCTCTCCGAGCGCCTCGACGCCCTCGACCGCGTCGCGAGCGGCATCATGGCGCGCTTCGACGACTTCCTCAAAGCCGAGATGCTCGACACCGGCAAGCCGGCGAGCTTCGCAAGCCGCATCGACATCCCGCGCGGGGCGGCAAACTTTAAGTTCTTCGCCAACCTGATGCGCACCCAGCACACCGCGGCCTTCGAGACGGAGACCCCGGGCGGAGGCGGCGCGCTCAATTACACCATCCGCCGCCCCCTGGGCGTTGTGGGGGTTATCAGCCCCTGGAATCTTCCCCTCTTGCTGCTCACCTGGAAGGTCGCCCCGGCGCTTGCCGCGGGCAACTGCGTGGTCGCCAAACCCAGCGAAGAGACCCCCTCAACCGCCGCGCTCCTTGGCGAGGTCTTTCGCGACGCCGGCGTCCCGCCGGGCGTCTTCAACGTGGTGCACGGCTTCGGGCCGGGCTCAGCCGGCGAAGCGCTCACCCGCCACCCCGACGTCGACGCGATCACATTTACTGGCGAGTCCCGCACCGGCAGCGCCATTATGGAGGCCTGCGCCCCGCACGTGCGCGACATCTCCTTTGAGCTCGGCGGCAAAAACGCCGCGATCGTCTTCGCCGACGCCGATCTTCAAGAAGCCATCGACGGCACCGCCCGCTCCAGCTTCTCCAACACAGGCCAGGTCTGCCTCTGCTCGGAGCGCGTCTACGTCGAGCGCCCCATCTTCGACGCCTTCGTCGAAGGGCTGGCCGCCCGCGCCCGCGGCCTCAAGGTGGGCGACCCCTTCGATGAGGCCACCCAGATGGGCCCGCTGATCAGCCACGCCCACCGCGAAAAAGTCTTGAGCTATTTCGAGCTCGCAAAAACCGAAGGCGCCACAGTGGTTGCCGGCGGTGGCGTCCCCGAGCTCGGCGGCGCGCTCTCAAAGGGCGCCTTCGTCGAACCCACCGTCTGGACCGGCCTGAGCCAGAACGCCCGCATCCTGCGCGAAGAGGTCTTCGGGCCGGTCTGCCACGTGATGCCCTTCGACACCGAAGAGGAAGCCATCGCGCTGGCCAACGACTCCGACTACGGCCTCTGCGCGGCCATCTGGACCAACGACGTCCGCCGCGCCCACCGTGTCTCGGCCCGCATGGACGTGGGGCTCGTATGGGTCAACACCTGGTTCTTGCGCGATCTGCGCACCCCCTTTGGCGGCGTCAAACTCAGCGGCATCGGCCGCGAGGGCGGCACCCACTCGCTCGATTTCTACACCGAGACGAAAAACATCTGCATCAAACTCTGAGCGACATCCGACGCCTAACTTCAGGAGCTTCATGACCACCCGGGCCTACACCATCGACGGCCGCGCTCCGGCGCTGGCCCATTACCCGCACGCCCGCCGTGTCGGCGATCTGATCTTTGTCAGCGGTGTGTCCAGCCGCCGCCCCGACAACACCCATGTCGGCGTGCGCATCGACGACGACGGCACCATCCACCGCGACGTCGCCGCGCAGACCCGTGCGGTGATCGAAAACATCGGCCGCATCCTGCAGGAAGCCGGCGCCGGACTCGAGGACCTGGTCGACATCACCACCTTCCTCATCGATATGGACGACTTCGCCGGCTACAACGCCGTCTACAACGAATTTTTCAACGCGGAGACCGGCCCCACCCGCACCACTGTGGCCGTCCACCAGCTCCCGCATCCCAATCTGGCGATCGAGATGAAAGCGGTGGCTTATCTGCCTTTGCCTACAGGCGATCGTTGAATCCTCGCCACGCCCTTGCGACACATACCTCTTAAAAATCAACACCTTAGACAGAATCACGTCACACCTAATGCCGCTCTTCTCCGGGCGGCATCTTTTTTTCTTGCTCCCGCGAAAACACGATCTCAGCAAAAAATTTTGACCTCAGGGTAATTCGTTCTATACTTCAAGCAGACTGGAAATTTTCCAGTATCAGTGTAATCCACTCCTGGTTCGCGCAACCGCCGGCGAGCTAGCTCGAAAGCCCTGAAGTCCAGGTAGTATCAGGTGGGCTTTCCCAGGATAGACGTTTTGTCAGCCCTTGGGAGGTCTTCATGTATCGTTCTTGGCTCCACCGCTTCGTCCCTGCTCTTGGCCCGGCCCCCGGCTCTTCGCCGGTCTCAGTGCCTCGCCACGCCCTTCAACTCAACGGCGCCTACCTGCTGCGCGTGGGTCTTCTGGCCCTGGCCCTGGTCAGCCTGCTCGTGCTCTACTTCGGCGCGCTGATCTTAAGCGTGGCGGCCACCGTCGTGGTCGTAACCCGGGTGTTAAGCGGCCCCATTCAGCTCGATGATATCGTGCTCGGGTCGCTCACCGTCCTGCTCCTGCTCCCCCTGGCGCTGGTCCTCTTAAAGGGCCTCTTTCACCGCCAGAAGGTCGACCGCTCGGAGTTCATTGAACTCAGCGCCGAGTCCGAGCCGGAGCTCTTTTCTTACCTCATCGATCTGAGCAAGCGCGCCGGCGCGCCGCTGCCCCACCGCGTTTACGCCTGTCCGCAGGTCAACGCCGGGGTCTTTTTCGACGCGTCGCTGCTCAACTTGATCTTCCCGGTGCGCAAAAACCTGCTCATCGGCCTGGGGCTCATCAACACGCTCAACCGCACCGAGCTTGAGGCCGTGCTCGCCCACGAGCTTGGCCACTTCTCGCAGCGCTCCATGCGTCTGACGCACTACGTGTACGTCGTCGCCGAGATCCTGCGTCAGCTCGTCGAGGAGCGCGACCCCATCGATCGGGCGCTTGCCCGCTGGCAGACTCGCTGGCACCGCGGGCTGGGGCTGCCCCTTCTGCTCAACACGATCACCGCGCTGGTGCGCGGCATCGCTCGCCGGGCCCTCTCAGCGCTGGAGCGCCTGGACGCCTCGGTGAGCCGGCAGATGGAGCTGCACGCCGACCGCGTCGCGGTGCGCCTCACCGGCAGCGACGCCCTTGTGCATGCGCTTAAGCGCGCCGACTGGGCCGACCGCTGCTACGCCCAGACCTGCTACGACCTGGAGCAAGCCTCCTTTGAGGGGCTGCGCACCGACGACTTCTTTTTGCACCACGAAGAGCTGATGCACTCGATGCGCGAGCGCCTGGGCGACACGACCCTCGGTCTGCCCCCGGCACTCCCCGACGATCCGCAACGCTTTGACTGGGTCTTCGATCCGGCCGACGCTGGCGAGCGCGCTGATCTTTTCGATTCGCACCCGCCCCACCACGTGCGCGAAGCCCACGCCCGTCATCATTACGTGCGCACCGACTTCGACGAGCGCTCCGCCTGGACCCTCTTCGACGATCCGCAGAGCCTTCGCCACGCGCTGACCCGCGGCATCAACGCGCTGGAGTTCGGCGAGGCCGCCCCCACCCATCACGCCCACGATCTGCAGGAGTTCCTCGATGGCGAACACGCCGAGGTCCTGCTCAACCCGCGGGAAAAAGTCGTCTTCGGACACCGCTACGTGGAGTTCGGCCAACTCGATGAAGTCTTTGACGCCGCCGCCGCCGAAGACAGCGACGATCAGACGATGACCGCATGGCTGCAGGACCTTATCGGCCCCACGCTTGACCAGGCCGCCGAGCGCCTGGCCTCCCAGCTCCCGCAGCTCACTGCCCAGCCGGCGGCCGCTCATGGCAACGCTCGCCCGCTGCGCAGCAGCGCCGGCGCGCGCCCCTGCCCACCCGGAGCCGACTGCGGTCGCGACCCGCAGGCCGAACAGCGCTGGTTCGCCCAACTCGACGCCGACCTGATGCACGCCCACCTGGTCATCGCAGCCCGGCTTGGCGACGACACGCTCAACGAGCTTGAGGCGCGCTACCGCTTCCACGATCACCTCCAGCGCCTGGCCCGCTGGATGCGCAAACACAGCCCCTCGCTGGCCCGCGTCACCCACCTTGTCGCCGATGAGGAGCTTGACGAAGACGCCATTCAGTGGATCTTCGAGACTCTGGTCGGCACCCACACCACGCTCGACCAGGCCCTCTACCAGGGCCCGCCCATTCCCTCACTTCACGGCTTTGAGGATGAAGCGAGCCTCGGTGAGCGTTTGCTCGACGTACCGCTCGTCGACGCCGCACCCTTGATGCGTGGCGAGCTCAACAACCAGTGGCTCAACCTCTACGTGGGGCAGTGGCAGCAACTCAGCGAGCGCCTCGACCACCTGCGACGCAAGAGCCTGGGCGCCATGCTGGCCCACCAGCGCGACCTTGTGGAGCGCTGGGAGGCGCGCCAGCGCTGAACTTCTTAGCCGATCGAATCTCATCTATGCCCGTACGTATCAAAGCCAGCTGGATCTGGACGGCCTGCGCCCTTTTGATCCTCCTCTCGATTGTTCTGCCGCAGGTCGACATGTCCATTCAGCACGAGAGCCCTCGCGCTGAAGCGAGCTACGACCCCTTCGACCCGGCCATCATCGCGCTGGAGTCGCACCTTGAGCAGCGGCAGCTCGGCGACTGGAACCCCGAGGAGGCGCGCGCGCAACTTCCCCTGCTTCAGGCCCGCGCGCTGGCGCGCGTCGGCCCGATGACCCCGGTGGAGATGGAGCGCGTCGCCGCGCTGCTCGACGAGTACGCCCCCCAGATTGCCTCCCAACCCGAGGGCTCAGCCCAGGCGCTGCGCGCCCACCGCGATCACCTCATCGCCGAGAGCCTGCCTCGCCACAACGCCGAGGCCATCAGCGCCGCGCTGGAAGCGACCCGCCAGAGCGTCGAAGGCGCGATCTCCTCCTCGGAGACCGCGCCCTCAACCGGCACTTAAGCCACTACTTTCAACACCTTACGTCACCCCTTAAGCGAGGGCGCCGCCTTAAGAATGGCCTCACCGGCCTGGTCGGCGTACTGCTCGAAGTTCGCTTCGAACAGACCCACGAGCTTACGCGCGGTCGCCTCAAAGGCATCCGCATCGGCCCAGGTCTTACGAGGCACGAGCACCTCGGAGGGCACGCCCTTCACTTCGGTGACGACATCGACCTTGAAGAGCGGATCGCTCACCGTCGGCGCATCGGCTAGCTCACCGGAGTTGATGGCGTCGATGATAGCGCGGGTGTGCTTCAGACTCATGCGCTTGCCGGTGCCGTAGGCGCCGCCGCTCCAGCCGGTGTTCACAAGCCAGGCCTTCGCGCCGTGCTGGCGCATCTTCTCGGCCAAAAGCTCGGCGTAACGCATCGGGTGCCACACCAGGAACGCCGCGCCGAAGCACGCTGAGAAGGTCGCCTTGGGCTCGGTCACGCCCATCTCGGTGCCGGCCACCTTCGCCGTATACCCGCTGATGAAGTGGTACATCGCCGCCTCCGGGGTAAGTCGGCTCACCGGCGGCAAGACCCCGTAGGCATCGCAGGTCAAAAAGATGATGTTGTTGGGATGCCCGCCCACGCAGGGGATCTGCGCCCCGGGCACATACTCGATCGGGTACGAGGTGCGGGTGTTCTCGGTGATGGAGTTGTCGCTGTAATCCACCTCGCGAGAGTCGTTGTCATACCCCACATTCTCGAGCACCGAGCCGTAGCGGATCGCATCGTAGATGATCGGCTCCTGCTCTTTCGACAGGTCGATCGTCTTGGCGTAGCAGCCACCCTCAATGTTGAAGACGCCTTTATCCGTCCAGCAATGCTCGTCGTCGCCAATCAGCGCGCGGTGCGGGTCGGTGGAGAGCGTCGTCTTACCCGTGCCCGAGAGCCCGAAGAAAAGCGAGACATCGCCCTTCTCATTGCTCTGGTTGGCCGAGCAGTGCATCGAGAGCACGCCCTTTTTGGGCATCAGGTAATGCATGATCGTGAAGACGCCCTTCTTCATCTCGCCGGCGTAATCGGTGCCCAGGATCACAAATTCGCCACGATCGAAGTCCAGCGCCACGCTGGTCTTCGACGTCACCGACTTCACCCGCTCCGGATCGGCGGAGCTGCTGCCGGCGTTGAAGATCACATAATCGGGCTCACCGTAGTTCTCGAGCTCCTCGGCCGTGGGACGAATAAGCATGTTGTGCATAAAGAGCGCGTGATAGGCCCGCGCGCACACAATGCGCACCTTGAGCTGATGCTCCTTATCCCAGCCGGCGAAGCCATCGATCACATAGAGCACCGGGCGGTCATTGAGGTAGTCAATGGCCGTCTGGCGGTTCTGCATGAACTCATCGGGCTCCATGGCGATGTTGATATCGCCCCACCAGATGTCGTCCTGACTGGAGGGCTCGCGCACCACCCGCTTGTCTTTGGGGCTGCGTCCGGTCTTCTCCCCGGAGAACGCGATCAGCGCGCCGCTCGAGGCGATCGCTGCCCCCGGATCGTTGAGAATCGCCATCTCGTAGAGGCGAGCCACGCTGGGGTTACGCAACACCTCGGGGCCATTGATGCCGTACCCTTTCAAGTCGACCTTGCTCATAAAGTCACCTTTGAGTTCTGCATACCTTTTGAGAAACATCTCACCCACACCCTGTTCGCCGCCGGGCGGCGGCTGGCCGCACACTAATCACCGCCCCCCGGACCGGTCAAGTAAGCCCCCCGGGCTTAACTTTACTTAATCTGAGGTCTCCTCATCGGGTGCCTCCACCCCGTACTTCTCCAGCTTGTAGTAGAGCGCGCTGGACTTGATCCCGAGCAGCCTTGCGGTCTCGGCTTTGACCCCCTGGGCCTTCTCCAGCGCCGCCACAATCAGTGAGCGCTCCAACGCTTCGAGCACCTCCGGGAGGCTTGATGCCTCCACCGCGCTCAAATCCATGCCCTCGACCACCTGCGCTCCACCACCCAGCGCCGGCGGAAGATCCTCCACCCCGATCGACTCGCCGCGCGCAAAGACCATCGCGTGTTCGATCACGTTCTCCAGCTCCCGCACGTTGCCCGGCCAGTCGTAACGCGTCAGCAACGCCATGGCCTCCTCCCCGATGCTGCGCGCCGAGGAGCGGGTGCGCTGCGCCAACTTCTCCACAAAATGCCGCGCCAGCGCGGGCACATCTTCGCGCCGATCCCGCAAGGGCGGCAGCTCCACCGGGATAATATGCAGCCGATAGAAGAGATCTTCGCGAAAACGGCCCTTCGCCACCTCTTCTCGCAAGTCGCGGTGCGTCGCTGTAACCACCCGCACATCGGCCTTCAACGTCTCCTCGCCACCCACCCGCTCAAACTCCCGCTCCTGCAGCACCCTCAACAGCTTGAGCTGGGTGGCGGGCTGAATATCGCCAATCTCATCGAGAAAAATCGTCCCCCCTTCGGCGAGTTCAAATCGTCCGAGGCGACGTTTATGCGCGCCGGTGAACGCGCCCTTCTCATGACCGAAAAGCTCGCTCTCCAGAAGCCCCTCGGCCAACGCCGAGCAGTTCACCTTCACAAAAGGCCCGTCCGCGCGCGAGCTGGCCTTATGAATCGCCCGCGCCACAAGCTCCTTGCCCGTGCCCGACTCCCCGTGGATGTAAACGGTGCTCTCACTGCCCGCCACCCGCCGCACCCGCTCCAGGATGGTGGCCATCGCCTGGGAATCACCCACGATCGCCTCATCGAAGCTGCCGGCGGCATCTTCGCGCAGGATGGCGTTCTCCTCGACCAGACGCTCCGCCCGGGCCCGCTCCGCGCCCACCTCCAGCGCGCGGCTGACCTTGGCGCGCAAAAGCTCCGGCGGAAAGGGCTTGGGCAAAAAGTCGAACGCCCCGGCCTGCATCGCCTCCACCGCCGTCTCAATGCTGCCGAAGGCCGTGATCATAATCACCATCGCCTCCGGGCGCGTCTCGCGGATGCTGGCGAGCACCTGCATTCCGTCGACGTCGTCCATCTTCAGATCGGTGATCACGAGATCGGGGCGCGCCTCTTTAAACCTCTCCAGCCCCTGGCGCCCCCCTTCGGCGGCCAGTGCGGTGTGCCCCATGCGCGTAAGCACCTGCGCGATGCCCTCGCGCAACGTCTCATTGTCTTCAACGACCAACACCTTCGCCATACGTATGCTCCCGGACGCCCTGCGGCGTCGACCACCTGCTTAACTTATCCCAACCACCCCTCGGGCACGGCCTGCGCTTTCGGCACCTCGGGCAGCGACCCGTCAAAAGGCCAGCTCAACACCACACAGGTGCCCTGCCCCGGCTCGCTCGCGATGTGCAGGCTGCCGCCATGCTCCTCCAGGATCTGGCGGGTGAGCGCCAGTCCCAGACCGCTGCCCTTCTCACGCGTTGTGAAGAAGGGCGTGCTCAGTTCTGCCAACTTCTCCGGCGCGATTCCAGCCCCCCGATCCATCACCTCCACGCGGCACACTCCCCCCTCGTCACCCACCACAACCCGCACGCACTCCCCGGGGGGGCTGGCCTGATACGCGTTACGCACCACGTTGAGAATCGCCCGACGCAACCTGCTCACGTCCCCGGTCCAGACCACCTCCTGCGCCCCCTCGACCTTGAGCACGCACCCCACCTCGGCCATCTCCCCGCGCAAAAGATCTTCGATCGCAGCGAGCACCCCGGCCGCCTCAAAACGCTCGGGCACAAGCTCGGTAGGGCGCGCGTAGGCCAGAAAATCGGTGACCACCCGCTCCAGATAGTTGAGCTCCCGTGCGATCTTCTCGACCATCACCACCTGTTCATCCTCACCGGCATCGCGCAGCTCTTCGTGCAGTAGCCCGCAGAACAACTTCATGCCTCCCAGCGGATTTCGCACCTCGTGGGCGATGCCGGCGAGCATCATCTGCATGCGCGCGTCGCGGGCGACGACCGACTGACGCATCTCCTCAAACGCCCCCATCAAAAACGCGATCTCCTCCGGCCCCGCCGCCGGCTGATCTGCGCTGACCAGGGGGCGACTCAACTCGCCCTGCGCCACGCGCTCCACCCCGCTGACAAGCCGGCGCACCGGACGAAGCAGCGCCGCCGCAAAGAGCACCGCCACCACGCCCACCACCGCCACACCCACCCCGCCCAGCGCCACCAGCGCGCCGCCGAAGTCTCCCAGAAGTTCGAAATGGGTGGCGCTGGCGATGACCACAATCATTGCCACCGGCTCATCATCGAGCCACACCGGCACAAAGGCTTTTTTGTGACGCTGACCGTCGTCGGTGCGAAACATCGGACTGGTGCGCGCCTCGCCATCCTCAAAACTGCGCGCGATCTCCATCCGATCAGCCTCCAGCGAGAAGACAGGCTGCCCAAAACTAACCGCCACATCCGTGTCGACCAGGCTCTTAAGCTCCGAATCGACGATCATCACCCGGCGCGCGTCGGTGGCCTGACGCGTCGCCTCCAGCCGCTCGCTCAGGCGCGCGCGCACCCGCTCCATCGAGGCGTCCATGCGGCCGAGCTGCGCCGCATCAATGCCCTCACTGAGCTCCGCGCTCAGCGCGCCGCCGATCGCGATGAGCCGCCGGCCCACCTCCTCCTCCAGACCTCGCTGAGCGCTGGCCCAGGCCAGCCCGATCATCGCCACAATGATCAACGTCGTGGGCACCACAAACGCCGCGATCATCTGGGCGCGCAACGAAGCTCGAACTCTCACGGGTTTTACTCGCGATGGGGGGCCGGGTCCGAAGACCGCCTGATTGACACCTTTCTTGCGCCAACGCTATCCTCGCCACGCCCCGAAGATCAAACGCCAGCACGACCTGAGGACCCATGAGTGACGCGGAGAACAAGCCTTCGGCTGGCGAGCAGCCACCCGAGGACAAAGGTATCTCCGCCGAGGGCGCCTCATCGGCTCCCTCACCGGAGGACGCTCCCTCATCGAGCCCGGTGGTGCCCGCCCCCCGAAAGACCATCCAGGGCCTGGGTGCCTTGCGCACCGCATCCGGCGCCGGACTTTCGCTCTCGGAGCGCCTGAAAAAACTCAGCGCGCCGGGCGCCTCAGCCGACGTCAGTGCCGAAAAAGATCCTGCATCGATCGATCAAGGCAGTCTTGAAGCCCGCGCCGACGCCATCGCCGAGGACGACGCCCCGACGACCATCGAGATGCTTCCCGAAGATCTCGATGAGGGCGACGATGGCAACGCGCTCAACGCGGGCGGAATCGCCACAGATGCCAACGCGGAAGCGCGCGCCTCGGCCCCCCGCGCCACCATGCTCAGCCACGCCATCGGGCCCATCGGCATCTCTCCGGCGGATGCCTCCGACAGCGCCGACATCCAGACCTCCGCCCCGAACCTCGACGAGGTCTCAAAGCCCGCAGCCACGCACGCCTCTTCGCTGGCCGAGCCCACCCCCCCGGAAGCTCCCGACGATCTCACCGTGGAGGAAGCCTTCGTAGGGGAAGCCACCGAGATCGCCCCCGGCCTCAGCGACGCTCCCCCCGACGACGACCTCCTCGCGGAGCGCACCGAGATCGCCCCCGGGCTGATGGATGCGGCCCCCGAGGACCTGCTCGCGGAGCGCACCGAGATCGCCCCCGGGCTTGGCGAGCATACCCGAGACGATCTTCAGCCCGAGCGCACCGAGATCGCCCGCAGTGTCTTCGACACCGCCAGTGAGGCTCCGCCCCCCGTCGACCGCAGCAGCGTCTCGATGGAGCTTGTTGCCGCAGCCGACTCCGGCGCCTTTGAGGCGACCCAGATATCGTCTGTCGAAGAGCTCGCCCGCGGCGATCGCTCGCGGGCCGGTACCGATGTCGCCGCGAAGTCGCCGGCGCCCGCCTCCGATGACTTCGCCGCCCAGGCCACCGAGGTCTTCTCCAGCCCCTTTGAGGCCGACCCGGTCTGCCCGCGCATCTCCACGCTGAGCGGCCCCACCGTCGGTCAGGAGTTTCTGGTCAACCGCATCCGCAGCACCGTCGGCCGCGGCACCGACAACTCGATTGTGGTCCCGGACCTCTCGATGAGCCGCAAGCACTTCGAGATCATTCAGCAGCACGATGACAGCTTAATGGTGCGCGATCTGATGTCGATCAACGGCACCGCCCTCAACGGCGCGAAGATCCGCGAGGCCGACCTCTTTCACGGCGACCGCATTGAGGCCGGGCAGACCACCTTTCAGTTTGTGATCCCCGGCGATCGCCCCACCGAGAGTCGTCAGCGGCGCCTGATCCCGGCGGCCTCCACCCAGACGGCCACCGCGCTCAAGCAGGGCCAGCTGGGCGCGGTGCCCTCCCCGGCTTCGCCGCGCCGCCTCGATCGCATCTTGATGGGCGTGACCATCGGCGCCGCCCTGCTCTGCCTTCCGCTCATCGGGCTTATCGTGCACCTGGCGCTCTCGCCAGACGAGGCGAAAGGCGCGCCCGCGACTGCCACCGCCGTCCACGACAGCGACGCCCGCGCCCTCTATCTCGAAGGCGTCGAAGCCATCAAGAGCCGCGAGTGGGAGCGCGCCGAAGATCTTTTCAAACAGGCCGCCGCCGCAGATTCGGAGTTCGGAGAAGTTGACGCACAGCTTGCGCGCATCGCCACCGAACGTCGCGCTCGCGCCACCGTCGAGCGAGCCCGCGCCCGGGTCGATGCCATCGACAAGGCGCTGCTCTCTGAGCTCGGCGCCATCTCCCGCGAGAGCGTCTACCACAGCGAAGCGCAGTCTCTGATTCGCCTGGCTCGCCAGGGCGAGGTCCACGGGATCTTTGAGCGCGCCCAGCGCGCGTTTGAGGCCGAGGATTGGGCGGCCAGCCGCGAGGTCATCGACGATCTTCTCAGCATCTCCCCGCAACATGAAGGTGGACAGCGACTCCTCGCCGACCTCGAAGCGGTAGAGGCCCGCCAGCTTGAGGAACGTCAGGCCGAGGAAGCACGTCAGCGCGAGGTCGCCAGCAGCACCCGGCGCCCCTCGGCCCGCCCCTCCACCGAGCGCGAAAAGCCCGAACTCGACAACCCCTTTGCCGATCTTGGGTCCGCTGGCGCGCCTTCGTCATCCTCCGGATCGCGAGCATCATCGGGATCTTCCGGGGGTTCTATCAACTTCACCGAAGGCTTCAACCTCTACCGCGACGAGAACTTCGACGGGGCCATCGCCCACTTCGAGTCGATTCAACAGGCCTCAGGCGGGGCGATTGGCGAGCGCGCCGGGCGAACCGCCGCCGACGTGCGCACCTTCCGCCAGAGCTTGCAACAGGGCCAGCAGGCGCTGGACTCGGGCGACTTCGATCGCGCACTCACTCTGATTCAACGCGCCCGCAAAGCCGACGAGTCCATCGCCGGCGGGCGAGGCTACTTCGAGCAGAAGACCTCCACGGCCATGGCCCACGCGCTGGCCGGCCAGGGCCTGGCGGCCCTGGCCTCCGACAGCTACGCCCGCGCCTACTCGCTCTTAACCCGCGCCCAGGCCCTCTCGCGCAGCGAGCCCACCACCCGCCGCCTCGCCCTGGCCCTGGAAGATGAGGCCAACAGCCTCTACATCCTGGCGGCCGGTCAGCGCGCCTCCGACCCCGCGGCGGCGGCCGAGCTCTGCCGCACCATCCTCACGATGGTGCCCCCCTCCAGCGACAACCACCGCCGCGCCCGGTTGATGCTCGACGAACTTCCCTGAACACCTCGCCCGGCAGCTCCCCCGATTCTCACCCTCCGCACACGCAAAAAAGCCCCGGCGAGTCGCCTCACCGGGGCTTTTTTGCGTATCGATGTTTCGAGCTTTGCCCGATTCAGCGAAGGGGCGGCGACTGCCGCTGCTCAAGCACCTTCGCGACCTTGACCTTGAGCTCCTCAAAGTCAAAAGGCTTGTCGATGTAGTCGTCCGCACCAAAAAGCGGGCTGGTCAGCTCGTTGTTGGTCGGACCGATGCCGGTGAGCATGATGATCGCGGTGTGCTCGTAAATATCGTGCTGACGCACATATTTGCACACCTCCCAACCGGTGAGCTCGGGCATCATCACGTCGAGCACCACCAGGTTGGGGCGATGCTCAATGATCTTCTCCAGCGCATCCGCGCCGTCGACGCTCTCCAGAAGATCGCAGTCGCGACGGGTGAAGTGCGCCTTGAGCATGCCACGCAGTTCACTGTCGTCATCGGCCAGGAGAATCAGCGGGCGCTCGCGGGTGGTCGGCGCGCCGAAAGGGAGGTCCTCGTCGGCGATCGCGTCGATCGAATCAGCAGCGCTCTTCTCGTTGGGGTCCATGCATATACCTCGGAATCGTGATCTCGATGGGGCTATCAGGGGGCAGGGGCAATCCTACACACATCGCCCCGCGCTGCCACCGAAAACACCGGCCCTCGATCACTCGCCGCTGGCCTCATCGGCCTGCGTCTGCGTCGATGCCTCAAAGGCCTCCACGCGCTCACGGGCACGCGGCGTCTCGTCGAGAAACTCGTCAAAGAGCACCCGGGCCAGCTCCCGCTTGTCGATCCCCTCGGGGGCCACCTTCATATCGAGCTGGCAAAGCGAGATGTCAAAGCTGGAGCTCTTGACCGTCTCTTTGTCCAGGCCGAACTCCCGCATCGCCTTCTCCAGCTCGTGGGTCTGCATGTTGAAGCGACCGGCCACCTCACGCAGAGACTGCTGACGGAAGTTGTTATTCTCGGTGATCCCGCAGTGGTAAGCGCAGAAGACCTCAAAGGGGGTCAGCTCCACCGGACCGCGGCGCGACTCCTGAGCGGCCGAAAGATCGACCACCGGCTCGCGTCCGCCCAACTTGCTCTCGGGGGTCTTGAGCTTGCGCACCGGCGTCTTGCGTCGCTGGCGCCGCTTGCCAGAGCTGCGGTTGCGGCTCTTGCGCCGCGAGCTTCCGCGGGAGCGCCGTGAGCTCTGGCGACGGTTCTTGCTCTTACCCCGGCCGCGGCTCTTCTTCTTGCCGCCGGAGGGCTTGGAGCCACCCTCAGACTCACCCGACTCGCTCTTGGCGTTGTTCTGGGCGTTCTGATTGGTGCCTTTGCTGCTGCGCGAGCGCCGACGGCGACGACGACGGCGGCGCTTGCTGCTGCCACCACCTTCGGGGTTGTTGTCCTGGGCGCTCTGGTTGGCCTCTTCGCTCATCCTCTCCTCGGTGCTGAGCCTGAAAGGTCACTTACGATCGGCTGCTGGGGACCTCAACGCTGCCTGTGGCAGCGCGTCCCGGACGCATCGATCTGGCGGTATGTCGCTCGTTTAAAACCTGCTCGCCGGCGGGCTGGCCCGCGCCGCGCTGATACAAGCGGCGTGGCCGACCTCCCCGGATCTCTTATGTGCCGCGGACCCTCGGGGGGCCGGCACTCGCGTCGACGCCCTACACAGATGCCGGACGATCGGAGCGCGCTCTCCTTATCGACCATGGAGGCGTTCGCTCCCTGGTCATCAATCTACTCACCGATGCCGACTCACCACGCCATTCCGGCCAAAAACGCCCGCAATGATGGGCGCGACCCCATGCTGCGGAGCGCGCTCGCCGGTCATGCTCGATGCCCTGTTGGTTTCGGGGGAAAGCGGCGCACGTGCCTCGGGCGCGCCGGCTCTCCTCGACACTCTAGCGCATCTGAATTAGGCTGACAACTCTCGGCAAAGTTCGTACCACCGCTGATGCCACCCTCCAGACCCACGCCCTGAACCCGATCGCGTCACGGGCTCCCCACTGCGCCTTTCGAGGCCCCTTCGTTCAGTCAGTCCGCCATGCGCCAGCCCGATCGCTCGACACGTTTGCCGCCTGCGCCGCACCCGATGGTGTGGAGGGCGCTGCTGGCGTTGAGCATCATCGTGAGCACCGGGTGCAACCTGGCCATCGACCTGGAAGACTACCCCTACAGGGCGCTGGGGCCCGACACCGACCTCCCCGTCGATGCCAGCGCCGACGCTTCGGCTGAAGACACCGACGTCGACGACACTCCCGATGCTCCCGCCGGACAACCCGCGCTGGCCTTCTCCGAGCTGATGATCCGCGTGGAACCTCCCCCCGGCGAATCCCAGGAGCTTGGCGAGTACGTCGAGATCGTGAATGTGGGCGACGCTCCCATCGACCCGCGCGGCGTCGTCATCGAGATCCTCGAGACCAACGAGCGTATCGAGATCGACCGCCTGCTCGACTCCCCCAAGGAGCGCGCGGTGGTCGAGGCCCTGGAGCCCATCGGCCCTGGCGAGCATTTTCTCTTTTACCGCCGCGCCAGCGATCATTACGTCCTCGACCAGGTCCTCGACCCGACCGCCTCTTACGAATACGGCCGATGGGGCCGCCCGGTGGGCCTGTCCAACTTCTCGCGCTCGATGCGTCTGATCCAGCTTGAGGGCGAGTTCGGCTTTGTGATCCACGACGAGGTCGCCTGGCGCGAAGGCGCGCTGGTGGACCCCAATGGCGAGACAGGCACCGGCCGCGAGCTGCGCGAGAACGTCGCCTTCGGCCTTCGGCCCGGCCAGCAATCCGGGCGCGAGCCCACCGCCTGGTGCTACCACCGCGAGCTCCTCTCCGAAGGCCCGCTCTTTGGCTCACCCGGCCAGCCCACCCCGGCCAGCTGCCGCTGAGGCGGGGCCCCCTCCCCGACCTTAGCTCTTAAGCTGCGCGCGGATGCGCTCGACCACCTCAGAGTACGAGGTGTTCTGCACGACCTGCGTCATCAGGTCGGTGTACTTCTCCACGAGGTCGGTGCGCCCCTCCCCGCGGTAATGCTCCAGGATTTCGTGGAGGCGCACATAGGTGCGCTCGCTGTTCACAAAATACTCGGCGGCCTTGACCGTCGCCTCAATACCCGCGCGGCTGACCGAGGGCTGGCGCGCCTGAAACACGAACTCTCGCCCCTCACTGTTGACGATGCCCACGGTCGCCTCAGCCCACGCTTTGGTGGACTCCCGGGCATCTTTGCTGTTGAGCAACCCCTGAATGGCGAACTGCGAGAAGGCGATCGAGCTCAACGAGGGATAGTCATTGGCGAGGTGCTGACGCAGCCCGTTAAAGAGCGCATCGATCGTGCCCACGCCCTGGCCCTCGACCTCCACCGGGTTCTCCTCGCGCTGGGCGAGCTGAAAGCGCATCAGGCACTCCCCGCGGCTTAAATCTTCTTCCAGGCTGTAGGCTTTGACCGCCAGGGTGAGGTAATCCTCCTGGAGGATCTCGCGCATCAGACTGACCATCTTCTCTTGATCGAACGCCATCGTTGCTCCTTTTCGCCGGGTAGGACGTTTTATCTTCGGGAGGTCATACGTTAAGGTAGCGGTGCCGCTTAAGACAGGATGCGACGCCTCAATCTGCGAGAAAAGCGTCCATCGTTGCCGCACACCCTCCGGCCTTTTAACGGGCCGCCTGCCGGGAGTCTTCCTGATGGTCGCACCTTACTCCACTTCGCCTCATCGCGAGCCGGTGGTCCGCGAGTCCTCCACCTACCTCACAGACGCGGAGGCGGCCTCCTTATGCACGATCTTCTTTGAGGGCCTGGAGAGCGGCATGAGCTACGCGCGCATCATCGACATGATGGAGCGCCAGGGCTACGACGGCAAAATGGTCGGCCGAATGCGCCACTCCCTGATGGAACGTGGCGACATGCTCGGGGAGGCCTTTGCCCGCTACGGCCTGCTCGACTCCACCGCACGAAAGCTCATCCTGGTGGCCGAGGAACAGGGTAAGCTCCCGCGCACCTTTCGCCACCTGGCCAAACATTACGGTAAACGCGCCAGGCGCCGAAAGAAGCTCGTCTTCTCCTTTGCCGAGCCGGTGCTGCTGGTGGTGCTGGGCGTCTTCATCGCCATGACCCTCTTTACCGCCGATCTCGGCGAGATCACCATGCGCCATGATACCTGGACGGTGATCGGGGAGCTGATGATGGGCGGGTTTTTGCAGGGCGCGATCTTTTTGCTGATCGTGGGATTTTCGGCCTACGTCTACCTCAACCTTCCGGTGGATTTGAGCATGCGAAGCTTCGGCTACCGGCTCTGGCTGGCCGTGCCGATTTTAAACCGCGCCAGCCTCTTCAACACCTACTCGGTGTTCTGCCGCTACACCGAGCAGTCCATCTCCAGTGGCCTCACCGTCCACAAGGCGCTGGAGCTGGCCGCGGAGGCATCTAACAACTCCGATATCGAGCGCAAGATCCCGATCGCCCAGGACGTCATCGAGCAGGGGGGAAGCCTGGCCAAGGGCTTTTATATGATGAAGGTCTTGCCCGACGACATCCTGGAGAACGTGGACGTCGGCGAGGAGACGGGCCGGCTGGAGGAGCGCCTGGCGTCGCTGGCGGAGCGTTATGAGGAGCGGGCCGATGAGGCCTTTGAGGCCTTGATGGCGACCTTTGTGTACGGCGCGCGCATGATGATCGCCGCGGCGATCATCGGGGCGCTGCTGCTGACGCTGACCACCCAGTTCAAAGATACCTTCATGGTCTGAGGTTTTCAGGTCAGGCCTGGCGAGCCGAGGTTAGAACACGAAAAAACGCGCAGCCGGAGCTCCGGCTGCGCGTTTTTTATTCGGAACACGTCAACGACGTACTCACCACCTCACTCTTTGCATCCTTCGGAGCGCAGCGGGATCTGGCGGATCGCGCGCACCGCGCGCACATCACCGGTGAGCGCCTGGGCGTGCGCCACAAGCTCATGGAGCTGCCCCGGGTCGAGCGGACGGTCGATGGCCGCAACCTCGTAGGCAAAACCGTAGTCGGGGAAGTCGCGGTGCGAGGAGCGCAGGTTGTTAAGCCCCGCCTCAAAGATCGCGTCGTCGACGGCCTTCTTGGTGCCACGCTGATCGCTGTGAATCACCGTGAGGATCGTGCACGCCCCGTCGGTCTCCACCCCGATGGTCTGGCCGGGGCTGAAGACGCAGTCGCGCACAAGCCCCTGCTCCAGAAAGAGCTGGGTGGTGTTGGCCACATGCTGGGCGATGCGCGGCTGAGCCTCCTCGGTCGCCGCCCCGATATGCGGGGTGGTGACCACGCTGGCAAACTCCGCGTAGGGGTTCGACCAGGGGTCATCGCTGCTGCCCGGCTCCTCGGGGAACACATCGACCGCCGCGCGGCGCACATGCCCCTCTTCGACCGCGCGCTTGAGATCCTCGGGGTTGTACAAAAAGCCGCGCGCCGCGTTGATGAAGATGCGCGGGCTCGAAGGCTCGCGGTCCGCCCCGAAGTTGGCCAGGTGCTCGTAGCTGATCATGTCGCGGTTGCTGCGCCCGCGATGATCTTCGGCGCCCACATGCACCGTGACCACATCGGCGACGCGGAAGGCCTCCGAGATCGTCGCACAGCTCGTCCACCCCAGCGCCATGCCCACCTCCCGGGCCAGCTCGCGGGTGTCGTAAAAGAAGATCCGCATGCCGAAGGCCTCGGCCACCTGGGCGACCTGCTTGCCGATGTTGCCAAGCCCGATGATCGCAAGGTTCTTACCCTTGAGCTCGTAGCGCTCCTTGCTGTTTTTGGTCCACAGGTGGCTGCGCCCGTCACGGTCCGCATCAAAGATGCGCCGCGCCAGACAGATCATCTCGCCAAGCACCATCTCGACCACCGAGCGCCCGTTGCTCACCGGATCGTTCATCACCAGCACGCCCTCGCGCGCGCAGGCCTCCCGGTCGACCGAGTCGTCGCCGATGCAGCAGAGCATCACCGCGGCCAGGTGTTTTGAGGCTTTGAGCACGCGCTCGTTGACCTCAAAGCGGCTTCGCTTAAAGAGCAGGTCGTGCTGCCCCTCCTCCAGGATGCGCACCACCTCGTCCTCATTGAGCGTGACGGACTCATCGAGGCGTTCCACCTCGATGCCCATCGCCGTCAGGTAACGATCCAGCGAGGGGTGGGGGTTTTCCAGAATCAGCGCTTTTTTGAAGTGGTCGCGCAACATACGCACATCGTGCTGCTCAGACATCTTGGACCTTCTCGGGATATGAACATCACCGGGGCGCCACGAAACACGCCCCCTGCACAGGTCAGGGGGCGCACCGGCGCACCGCTCAGGGTGCCAGGGGTTAAATCGCTCGCCAGGTCATGACGAGCCGATGCCCCATTAAAAGACAACATTCTCTACGTATTCCCCAAAGACTTCGCGCAGGGTATCGGCGACCTCACCGAGGGTCACCTTATGCACGACCGCCTCGACGATATGGGGCATCAGGTTGTCGCCGCTGCGCGCAGCTTTCGCCAGCGCGGCGCGACAACGCTCGACCTCCGAGGCCGCCCGCGACGCTTTGAGTTCGCGCAACCTTGCGACCTGCGCCCGCTCCACCTCCGGATCGATCTGGTGGATGGCCACCGCGGCCTCTTCTTCGGCCTTGTAGCGGTTGACGCCCACGATGACCTGCTCCCCACGCTCCTGAGCGAGCTGGGCCTGGTAGGCGGCCTCCTGAATCTCACTCTGGGGAAAGCCCGCCTCAATGGCCTGCACCGCCCCGCCGATCGCGTCGTAGCGCTCGATGTAGTCTCGCGCGCCCTCCTCAATCGCATCGGTCAGAGACTCCACCGCGTAACTTCCGGCCAGCGGATCGACAATGTCGGCCACGCCCGTCTCATGCGCGATGACCTGCTGGGTGCGCAGCGCCATCAGCGCCGACGCCTCGGTGGGAAGCCCCAGGGCCTCATCCCAGGAGTTGGTGTGCAAGGACTGCGTGCCGCCCATCACCGACGCCAGGGCCTGCATCGCCACGCGCACGATGTTGACCTGAGGTTGCTGTGCGGTCAGCGTCGAGCCGGCCGTCTGGCTGTGGAAGCGAAGTCGCATCGAGCTCTCTTTCTTCGCTCCGAAACGCTCCTTCATGATGCGCGCCCACAGGCGACGCGCAGCGCGGAACTTCGCGACTTCTTCAATGAAGTTGTTATGCACGTTGAAGAAGAAGGAGAGGCGCCCGGCGAACTCATCGACATCAAGCCCGGCGGCCTGGGCGGCCTCCACGTACGCGATGCCGTTGGCGAGCGTAAATCCGACCTCCTGCACCGCCGTGCTGCCCGCCTCGCGGATGTGGTAGCCGGAGATGCTCACCGTGTTCCATTTGGGCACCTCGGCCTGACAGAAGCCGAAGATGTCAGTGATGATGCGCATGCTCGGCCGCGGCGGGTAGATGTAGGTGCCGCGGGCGATGTACTCCTTGAGCACATCATTCTGGATCGTGCCGCGCAGCTTGCCGCGGTCAATGCCGCGCTTGTCGGCCACCGCCACATAGAGCGCGAGCAGGGTCGAGGCGGTGGCGTTGATCGTCATCGAGGTGGAAATCTTATCGAGGGGCAGCTGGTCGAGCAGCACCTCCATATCGGCGATGGAGTCGATCGCCACGCCCACCTTCCCGACCTCACCGCGCGCCCGGGGGCTGTCGGAGTCGTAGCCCATCTGCGTGGGCAGATCGAAGGCCACGGAGAGGCCCGTGGTCCCCTGGGAGAGCAGGTAGCGGTAGCGCTCGTTGGACTGCGCCGCGTCGCCAAAGCCGGCGTACTGACGCATCGTCCAGAGCCGGCCGCGGTACATCGTCGGCTGCACCCCGCGGGTGAAGGGGTAACTTCCCGGAAAACCCAGGTCGTTGAAGAAGTCCTGGCCGCGCTGGTGCTCCGGCCCGTAGACGGCCTCAACCTCCTCGCCATCGCTGCGCACAAAGCGCTCGCGGCGCTCGCCAAAGCGCTCCAGCAGAGGGTTTAAGACCTCTTTGCGCCAGCGGGTATCGGCCTCTTGCAGCGCCTCCCAGAACTCTTTTTCGCGTGACTCCTCGCTCATGCTCGCTCCCGCGGCGCGCTCAAAACGCGCGCCCCTTAACTCTCATTGCACATCATCAATGCGCACCAGCACGTCGCCGATCTCGACGGCCTGCCCGGCGCTCACAGCGACCTCGGTGACCACACCGGGGCGGTGGGCTTTCAGATCGTTCTCCATCTTCATCGCCTCAACGATGACCACCGTCTCGCCAGGTGCAACCTCCTGACCCACCTCAACGGAAATAGCGACGACCTTGCCGGCCATCGGGCTCTTGAGCTCGGGGCTGTCGGAGCCGCGCGCGCCCACGCCGGCGGCTTTCATGCGCTTCTGACGCTCGTTGAGCACCTCCACGGCATGGGTCTCCCCATCGATCTGCACCTCGTAGACCGTATCGTCGCGAAGCACATCGGCCTCAATGACCCGATCCCCGGTCAGAAGGCTCAGCCCGGCGGCGTCAGCCTCAAAGGCGCTGACTTCAAAAGACTCACCCTCTGGCGAGGTGACGCGGTAGATGTCCGCCTGGAGGGTCTCGACCTGCCAGGCGCGCTCATCGTCGCCCTGGCCCACAAAATACTGAACTCGCTCGCTCATGCTCTCATCCTCAATCGTTCGCTAAGATGTCGTGGCGGGGTGTGGCGCCTTAAGGGGTTCAGCGCCCCAGCGCGCGCATCCGACCGAGCTCCTTCCAGCGGCTGCCGGGCCCGCTTTTGGCGGCGCCTGCGCCACCCTGCACGCCGGCGCCCTGGCTCAAGGCCTCGTCGCGGCGATGCGCACTGAGCACGGCCACAAGCTCCGCGTCGAGCACATAGCGCGGCTCCGGTTTGGAGCGCTCTTTGAGCCAGCGCGGCACAAAGTCAGTGGTGTACTCCCCGCTCACAAAGTCGGGGTGGTCGAGCACTTCGCGGTGAAACGCGATGTTGGTGGCGATGCCGCCGACCACATACTCGGAGAGCGCCCGGCGCATGCGCTCGATGGCGTGCTGGCGATCTTCGCCCCAGGTGATGAGCTTGGCGATCATCGGGTCGTAATGCACCGTGACCTCCCCGCCCTCATACACCCCGCCGTCTTCGCGCACACCCGGGCCAGACGGCGTCTTGAGCACGTGCAGCGGACCCGGCGAAGGCATGAAGTTGTTTTCGGGATCTTCGGCGTAGATGCGGCACTCCACCGCCGCGCCCCGGCGAGTGACCTGGCTCTGGTCGAAGTCGAGCGGGTGGCCCGCGGCGATATGCACCTGCCAGCGCACCAGGTCCAGCCCGGTGATCATCTCGGTGATGGGGTGCTCGACCTGCAGACGGGTGTTCATCTCCAGGAAGTAGAAGTCGCCGTTGGCGTCGAGCAGAAACTCCACGGTGCCCGCGCCGATATAATCGACGGCGCGCGCCGCATCACAGGCCACCTGGCCCATGCGCTGGCGCGTCTCTTCTTTGAGCACCGGACAGGGCGTCTCTTCGATGATCTTCTGGTGGCGACGCTGCACCGAGCAGTCGCGCTCAAAAAGGTGCACGACGTTGCCGTGACCGTCGGCCAAGACCTGAATCTCAACGTGGCGCGGGTTGAGCACGTACTTCTCAACGTACACATCACCATTTCCAAAGGCGCTCAACGCTTCGCGCCTCGCCCCTTCAAAAGACTGCACAAACTCGGCCGGATCATCGACCCGGCGCATGCCCTTGCCGCCGCCACCGGCCGACGCCTTGACCAGCACCGGAAAGCCCATCTTCTCGGCAATCGCCAGCGCTTCGGCCGCATCTTCGACGGCGTCTTTGGTGCCCGGCACAAGCGGCACCCCGGCCTTCTCCATCAGCTGGCGGGCCCGGGTCTTCTCGCCCATCGCCTCAATGGCGTAGGGTTTGGGGCCGATGAAGGCGATACCGGCTGCCTCACAGGCGCGCGCGAAGTCGGCGTTTTCACTCAAGAAACCGTAGCCGGGGTGAATGGCCTCAGCGCCGCTCTGTCTGGCGACGTCCAGGATCACCTCGGCGCGCAGGTAACTCTCGGCGCTGGGAGCCGGTCCCACACAATAGGCCTCATCGGCCATGCGCACGTGCAGCGCCTTGCGGTCGGCCTCGGAGTATACGGCCACGGTCGCGATCCCCATCTCGCGCAGGCTGCGCATCACTCGAACCGCGATCTCGCCACGGTTGGCGATCAACACCTTCTTAAACATCGCTCCTCCTGGGACTCAAACCAACTGCTTTGAACCGAGCTTATAGGCGCGGCGACGTTATCAAAGCGATCATGCGTGGTCTAGCGGCCTGAAGCGCTGCGCTTCGGGCAAAAAAAAGAGGCCCGCTTCGCGGACCTCTTCCTGTCAAAATCTCTTATAATTTCAAGACCTTATCACTCATCACCCTCATCCAGATCGCCTGCGGCGACCGGACCGTTGGGGGCCAGCGCTTCGTGGAGGTCACGCTCCATCATGGCCAGCTTGAGGCGAGTCTCTTCGTCGGCGCCCAGGGCGAATTTGAGCTCGTGGGTGTCTTCTTCACCGAGCCCGTGCAACATGCGCAACACCTTCTCCTCCTGTGGCGAGAGCACATCGAGCCGGGTGTCGCTCTTGGAGCGCGAGGTCTCGGTGGTCGTGACGACCGAACCGCTCTGCTGTTTTTTTGTAGGGTTACTCAACTCTCATTCCTCCACCGAATCATCATAAGCCAGGTTTAGCTCGGCGCAGACCGAGTAACCCATGCATCTCACGTCGACAAACAACAACGGCCTACGGCGTCCCTGCAGCTATGTTATAAGGGGCGGGCCGATCCCGGGCAAATTTTTCCCGGAATTTCTCAGCGCGCCAACTGCTGGAGCTTGAAGATTGGCGCGATCCGGGCATGGTGATGCCCGAAGAATGGACGAACCTCTTACCCCTGAGGCACCTATGACCACGCTCATCGATGAGCTTTTGACCCGCTACGCCGAGCACCTCGACACCCGCGCGATCGTGCTCCGGAAAGACGCCATCGCCGAGGGCGTGCGCCAGATGCAGGCGCATCTTCCCGAGGGCACCTGGCTTGTGGCCTTTGATGAAAACACCTGGGAGGTCGCCGGCAAGGCCCTGGCCGCCGAGCTCGATCGGGTGGGGCAAGCCTGGGAGCGCTTTGAGGTGATGCCGCCCCAGGGCGAAGAGGTACCGCGCTGCGATGATGCGTCGATTGCCGCCTACCAGGCCGCCCTTGGCGAGCAGGATGCGGTGGCCGGTGTGGCCGTGGGTGCCGGCACGATCAACGACATCGTCAAGCAGGCCTGCTTTAACGTCGACCTCTACATGGCCTGCGTGGCGACCTCCCCGAGCATGAACGGCTACACCTCGGGCATCGCCGCGGTGCTCTCCGAGGGTGTGAAGACCACCATCCCCTGCCGCGCCCCGCGCGTGGTGGTGGCGGACCTCGATGTGCTGGCCGAGTCGCCCTACCGCATGATCTGCAGCGGGCTGGGCGACTTGATGTCCAAGCCGGTCTCCAACGCCGACTGGCAGCTCTCGGCCTGGCTCAACGGCACCTTCCACTCCGCAGAAGCGATGGTGATCATTGAGGCCGGCGCGAAACTTCTCGACGGCGTCGCGCCGAAGTTGCCCTCGCGCGACCGCCAGGCCGTGGGTGATCTGACCGCCAGCCTGATGCTCAGCGGCCTGGCGATGAGCGTGGCCGGCTCCTCAAGCCCGGCCTCCGGTGGCGAGCACCTGATCAGCCACTTTATCGACATGACCTCGATCGCCTTTGACGAGCCGCACGACTTTCACGGCTGCCAGGTGGGCGTGGGCACGCTGACCACCGCCTACCTCTACGAGCAGCTGATGGCGATGGACCCCGACACCATCGATGTGGAAGCCCGCGTGGCCGCGCTCAAGCCCTGGGACGACTACGCCGCGCTGCTCAACGAGCGCTTCGGCCCGCTTTATGAGGCCGTCGTCAAACACGCCGAAAAGGCCTACCCCACCGCCGACGAGCTCCGCGCTCGCCTCACAAAATTGAAGTCGGAGTGGTCGGTGCTGCGCCAGAAGGTGGGCTCGACGCTGCGCACCTGCAACTCGCTCGAAGAGGAGCTGGTCGAGGCCAAATGCCCGGTGCGTTTTGCCGAGCTGGATGTGGCGCGCGAGCGCGCCTGGCGCTCGGTGGCGCACTCCAAAGACATACGCAACCGCTACACGATTCTGCACCTGGCCTGGGAGCTGGGCACACTCGATGCCTGGACCGACAAGGCCATCGACCGCCTCTACGACTCGCAGATTTTCTAATCACGCTCGACGTCGTTGTGATTAAAAAAAGCCCCGGGCGCGCAAGCGCCCGGGGCTTTTTGTGAACAAAATCAAAGACTTAACATCGCAACTCAGAACATAAATGAGAGCACCGCGCTCAAGATGCAACACCCCAGGAGCACCACGGCGACCGCGCCCACAAAGAGCATCAGGCGCTTTTTGTTTTCGGGATCTTCGGTCAGGCGCGCCAGGTTCTCGGGAAGCTGCGCGGCCAGTCCCTGGGCCGGCGTGGGGGTGAGGGCCGGGGCATCGGTGGGAGTCGAGGGCGCGTCGTCAACGACGACCTGAGCCCCGCCCGGAGCGCGATCTTCGGAGGCATCGGACGCGGGTTCAGACGCAGGCTTGACGTCGGCGTCGGGCGTCGCGCTCGGGCCGGTCTTCGAGAGATCGACGGGCGACATCTCCAGCTCGGTGGCCGCCAGCGGATCGGGAAGATCGCGGGCGTCCCACTCCCCGGGCTCATCCGAAGGTGCGCCGGTGGGGAGCGCCTCCATCGGTCCGGTGGGCTGGGTGGGGAGCGGGCCTTGATCGTCGGCGCGCTCCTGAGGTCCATCGGTTGCCGGTGTGGGGCGCGTGAGCGAGGGCATGGCCTGGGTGGGGCCCGTCGCAAAGTCGCTCTCGTCGTGCGCGTCGTCGGGCTCAGCTTCGTCCTGCGCCACCGGGGGCTCCGTCGGCGCGCTCGCGCTATCCGGTTTGGGAAGGCGAATCGGCTCCATCACCTCGGTCGGCGCCATCTCGGGAGCCGGTCCGGCACCGCTCGGCGAGTCGGGCTGCCCCTCTTCAGGCGCCGGCTCCTCACGATCGGCGGGACGCGCCTCGGCGATGCGCTTTTGCAGCTCCTGGGGATCGATCGCGGCCATGCCCAGCATGGTCTTCTTCTGATCGAGCTGCAGTTTATGGCCGCAATGCCCGCAGTGGCGTGCGTTATCGTCAACCTCTTTGCCGCAGTTCGGGCAGATGTTCATAAAGAGCTCCAGCGGGGCGCGCGACGGCGCCCGGGGTGATTCAACAGCTCGGACTTAAAACAACACGGGGACGACAACCTCAAAGGCAGTCGTCCCCGCGAGCATCCGCAGCGGCCGGGGCCTTGTCAACCCGCAGCCCGGTCGGCTCTCAGCAGGAGTAGCCGCCTTCGATCATGATGGTGTTGTTGTCCTCATTGCACTCGTTGCGAGCGCCGGTGCCGTTCACATCATCGACCACCGCGATGATGTCGTAGCTCCCGGAGGGAAGGCTCAGGCCGATACGCACGCGCTCGGACTGACCGGGCTCCAGGCCCTGGGTGGTATAACCGGTGTCCAGGTACTCGCGGTTGCCGTTACGCACCACGTAGAAGCTCACCGCCATATCCGGACCGACGTTGACCGCGCCGGAGTTGGTCACCCACACGCTCACCATCATGCCACAACCATCGGCGCTGACCTCGGGGGCCTCGGCCAGAAGATCGGGCGCCGCCTGCGGATCGATGGTGGTCAGGCTGTTGAGCCTGAAGGTGTTGTGGTCGCGGTAGCTGGGCGTGGGCTCGGCGGGGATAGAGCCGTCTTCGTTGACGTTGTTGATGCTGTAGGCGTGCTGGTTCCAGATGCGGCGGGTGGCCACCCAGTTGTCGTTGGCGTCGGCGAAGACGCGCAGACCGGCGGTGCCCGGGGTGCAGGCGATCTGGTCGCCGCACTCAAAGTCGTTGGTCGCCACCACGATGTTGGCCGTTCCGTCGTTGTCGACGTCGACGATCACCGGGTTCTCCAGGGCGGTGAACGAGGGGTTCTCCGCTTCAAAAAGCACCTGGCCGGTGGGGCCGTCAAAGACGCGCAGGTAGAGCTCATCGTTGTAGACAACTTCGGCACGACCATCGCCGTTGAAGTCAAAGACGCTGGAGCCGGTCACGTTGCTGGACTGGTCCTGAGTGGTGCGCTCCCAGAGCATCGCGTCGCCGTAGCTCGGCGTGTTGTTGGCGCCGGGAAGACCGTAGTCGACACGCAGCGTGACGTATTTGGTGCTGCCGGCGATGCCGATCTCGTTGCGCCCGTCGCCGGTGAAGTCCGCGATCGTCGGCGCGCCCAGGCGGCCGGCGCCCACGGTGACCGGACCCCAGACAAGCGTGCCGGTGCGGCCATCGTGAATGCGCACGGTGCCGTCGCTGACCACCACAACCTCGGGGAAGCCGCTGCCGTTGAAGTCGGCCACAGCCGGGAAGCCGTCTGCCAGCGGGCTCTCCCACAACTTCTGACCGTCCTGGGTGAAGACCGCGTTGCCGGTGATGATCTCCTGGGTGCGGGTGCCCGTGGGAGAGTCATTGAGAAGATCGAGGTCGGCGACCACGCTCAGCGGGCCCAGGTCGCGGTTGGTGCCCAGGGTGTCCGTCGCGCTCAGACCAGGGGCCTCGCGGCCGTCCCACATCAGGCGACCCTGGTTATCATAGACCACCGAGCCGACCACAATCTCGGGCTCACCGTCGCCATCGATGTCCGCGATGGAGGGGCCGCCCCACCAGTTGTTAAGCGTCGGCGACACGTCATCGGAGATCCACAGGATCTCGCCCTCATTGTTGAGGGCCGCAAAGCCCAGGTGCCCGAAAGTCTGGTAGTCGAAGAGCGCGGCGATGATCTCGGACTTGCCATCATTGTTGATATCGCCCACGGCCACGCTGGCAGCCGGCTGAAAGCCGACGCTCACGCGGTAGTCGGCCACGGCCTTGCCGCGGAAGGCCTCGATCTCACGGTAGCCCACGCTCCAGAGGTGACTGCCGTCATCGCCGCTGACCGCGCGCAACACGCCGGTGACAAGCGTATCCCAGCTGCTGACCTCGTTGGTCAAGAAGGTCGTGAAGATGACCTCGGGGATGTCCTGCTCGTTGATGATGCCGTCGTCGTTGTCGTCGGTGAGGTTGGCCACCGCCGGCGTCATCATGACCTGATTGATGGCGTGGCCGGCAAATGCATCGGCGCTGCCGTGGCCATCGTAGGTGACGTAAGGGATCGAACCCTCCACGCGGAAGGACCAGGTCTCATCAGGCACGAAGGTATCGCCACGCTCACCATAGACGCACTGCGGGTTTACCGGCCGATCGTCGCGACGGTCCACACCGGGGTCGACCGGGTCGATGGGATCGGTGCCGGTGTCCGGATCGGGGTCGTTGCCCGTATCGGTGTCAGGGTCGTTGCCCGTATCGGTGTCATCGCCGCCGTCGGGATCGTTGGGGTCGATCGGATCCTCGTCGGTGTCTTCCTCGATGTTGCCGTTGGGATCTTCGGCGCAGAAGCCCGCGCTGCACACCAGGCCCGGTCCGCAGTCCTCATCGATCTGGCAGGGGCTGCCCTGGCCGATACCGCCGGTTACGGGGTCTTCGCCACAAGCCGCAGCGCCCAGCGCCAGCGCACCCATCGCGCCGCCGATCATCCACCTGGTGAATCGCTCTTTCATCGCATCCCTCAAGCTATCGTTGGCCGGCTCCCGCCCGGGAGCCCGCACATATGACCTTATGAAACGAATTCGCCGACTTATTAGTGAATCGACGGCCTCAATTCAAGTGCTATCACACACTGTCGCACACCTGCGCGCGCTTCCCAAGATCCAAAAAAAGCCGCCCCCGACGCTGACGCGTCGGGGGCGGCTTTTTGACCTCAGCGCCGAGTCACCATCACCTGGCGCGTCGTCGCATCAACCTCACTGCCCCTTGAAGAGGCGGCGCAGCACCATGTGAAGGATGCCGCCGTTGCGGTAGTAGTCGACCTCCACCGGGGTATCGATGCGCACCTTGGCGTTGAAGCTGGTGGTCGCACCGGTCTCGGGATGGGTCGCCTTCACCGGCACCGTGGACAGCGGCTTGAGATCATCGCTGAGCTCAATGTCGAAGCTCTCCTCGCCAGTCAGACCCAGCGACTCGTGGCTCTGGCCCTCTTCGAACTGCAGGGGCAGCACGCCCATGCCGATGAGGTTGGAGCGGTGGATACGCTCGTAGCTCTCGGCGATGACCGCGCGCACGCCCAGCAGGAAGGTGCCCTTGGCGGCCCAGTCGCGGCTCGAGCCCATGCCGTAGTCGTTGCCGGCGAGCACCACGAGCGGAATACCGTGCTTCTGGTACTTCACCGCGGCGTCGTAGATGAAGCAGACTTCGCCCTTCTTCGGATCGACGTCGCTCTCGTAGTTCAGCCCTTCAAAGGGACCGGTCGGCGTCTCGTCGGGACCGTAATAGGTGGTGTAGCCACCCTCGGTGCCCGGCGCGATCTGGTTGCGGATGCGGATGTTGCCAAAGGTTCCGCGCGTCATCACCTGGTCGTTGCCGCGGCGAGAGCCGAAGCTGTTGAACATGCCGCGCTCGATGCCGCGGGCCAGCAGGTAGCGACCCGCCGGGCTGTCCACAGCGATGGCACCGGCCGGGCTGATGTGGTCGGTCGTGATCGACTGCCCCAGCTTGGCCAACACGCGCGCGCCCTTGATCGAGGTGATCGCCGGAGCGTCTTCGGGCATGTCCACAAAGAAGGGCGGCTCCTGGATGTAGGTCGAATCTTCCGACCAGGAGTAGACCTTGCCGGTCGGCGCTTCCAGCGACTTCCAGGCTTCGGGGCCTTCGAAGACGTTGGCGTACTGCTTGGTGAACTGCTCCTTGCTCACCGCCTGGGCGATCGCCTCATCGACTTCCTGGTTCGAGGGCCAGATGTCCTTGAGGTAGATATCCTTGCCATCGCGATCCTGGGCGATCGGCTCTTTGTAGATATCGATGTTGACGTTACCGGCCAGCGCGTACGCCACAACGAGCGGCGGCGAGGCCAGGTAGTTGGCGCGAGTGTGCGGGCTGATGCGGCCCTCGAAGTTGCGGTTACCGCTGAGCACCGAGGCGGCCACAAGGTCGCCCTTGACGATGGAGTCGCGGATGGGGTCGGGCAGCGGACCGGAGTTACCGATGCAGGTCGTGCAGCCGTAGCCAACCGTGTAGAAGCCCACCGCTTCGAGGTGCTCCTGAAGACCGGCCTTCTCGTAGTAGTCGGTGACCACGCGGGAGCCCGGCGCCAGCGAGGTCTTGACCCAGGGCTTGGCCTTGATGCCCAGCTCGTTGGCCTTCTTGGCCAGCAGGCCAGCGGCCATCATGACTTTGGGGTTGGAGGTGTTGGTGCAGCTGGTGATCGCCGCGATCACCACCGCGCCCTCTTCCAGATCGAAGGTCACGTCCTGGAAGGTGGTCTCCACCGCCGGCGTCTTGCCCGGCTCCTTACCAAAGGTGTTCTTGAGCGCCAGGTTGAACTCGCCCTTCATATCGCTGAGAAGGATGCGGTCCTGCGGGCGCTTCGGGCCGGCCAGCGAGGGCTGAACTTCCCCGAGATCCAGGCTGACGTCCTGGGAGTAGACGACGCCGGCGTCGTCGTTGCGCCACAGGCCGTTGAACTGGGTGTAGGCTTTGACGCGCTCGATCGTCTCGGCGTCGCGACCGGTGAGTTCCATGTACTCAAGCGTCTTCTCGTCGACCGGGAAGAAGCCCATCGTCGCGCCGTACTCCGGCGCCATGTTGGCGATGGTCGCACGGTCCGAGAGGCTGAGCTCGTCGAGGCCCGGGCCGTAGAACTCCACGAACTTCCCGACGACGCCCTGCTTACGCAGGATCTCGGTGACCGTGAGCACCAGGTCGGTGGCAGTGGCGCCTTCGGCCAGGCTGCCGGTGAGCTTAAAGCCCACAACTTCCGGAATCAGCATGTAGATGGGCTGGCCGAGCATGCAGGCCTCGGCCTCAATGCCGCCCACGCCCCAGCCCATCACGCCCAGACCGTTGATCATGGTGGTGTGCGAGTCGGTGCCCACCAGCGAGTCGGGGTAGGCCACCTTCTCGCCATCCTGCTCCTGGGTGAGCACGCCGTCGGCCAGGTACTCCAGGTTGACCTGGTGCACGATGCCCGTCTCCGGCGGCACGACCGAGAAGTTATCGAACGCCTGCTGGCCCCACTTGAGGAACTCGTAGCGCTCCTGGTTACGGGCAAACTCGCGCTCGGCGTTGATGGAGATGGCACGCGCGCTGCCGAAGGCGTCGACCTGCACGGAGTGGTCGATCACCAGATCGACGCGCGCCAGGGGGTTGACCTGGCTGACGTCGCCGCCCATGCGCTCCATCGCGCTGCGCAGCGCCGCGAGGTCGACCACCGCCGGAACGCCGGTGAAGTCCTGCAGCACCACGCGGCCCGGGTTAAAGGGGATCTCCTGCTCGCCAACATTTTTGGCGTCGTAGCCGGCCAGCGCCTTGACGTGCTCCTCGGTGACCACGTGGTCGTCGAAGTTGCGCAGGCAGCTCTCCAGCAAAATCTTGATGGAGTAGGGCAGCTTGTCGACGTGCCCGATCCCTTTGTCTTTGAGCGCGTCGAGGCGGTAGGCGGTGTAGGTGCCCGCGCTGGTCTCAAAGGTGCTTTTTGCGCCGAAACGATCCGAATTCGTCATGGGAAATCCTCTGCGGTTAGCGTTGCGATTTCTGCTCGTCTACCAGTCATTTACGTCAGGCAGGATGCTAAGAACGGCGTGCAGATAAGTAAAATTGATTCACTCTATACTTTCGATTAATTCTGCTTATGACACCCGAGGCGCCCTTGAATCCACGATGCCCCACACGCCCTTTTGCACCAGGCGCCCCTTCAACCTGAGGAGAACGATGGAGCTGAGCCATTTACGCACCTTTTTGATGCTGGCAAATGAAGGCCATATGACCCGCGCGGCCGCTCGCCTTCATCTGACCCAGCCGGCGGTCAGCGCTCAGCTCGCGCGCCTGGAAGAATCACTGGGCCAGCGCCTCTTCGACCGCACCTCCTCGGGGCTTGTGCTCACGCAGTCCGGCCAGACCTTTTTGCCCTACGCCCAGGAGGCCCTCTCCCGGCTGGAGGATGCGCGCAGCGCGCTCGACCAGCTCAGCGGGCTGCAGCGCGGCGCCCTCTCGATCGGGGGCGGAGCCACGGCCACGACCTTTTTGCTGCCGCCCCTTCTGGCCCGCTTTCACGAGGCCAACCCGGCGATTCGTTTCTTCGTGCGCGAGCAGCCGTCTCAGTCGGTGGTCGAGGACGTGCTCTCGGGCGTGCTCGATCTTGGGGTGGTCACCCTTCCGGTGCGCCAGCCCAGCGGCGACAGCGGCGCGGGCAAGCTGCACGTGGAGCAGTGGATCGACGATGAGCTGCGCCTGCTGGTGCCGCCACGATTCGAGCTCAGCCACCAGCGCGACTTCGGATGGGAAGATCTGGCCGGCGTCCCGCTGGTGCTCTTTGAGGCCGGCTCGGCGGTGCGAAACCTCATCGACGCGCGCATTCTGGAGGCCGGCGTCGACGCCGACATCGTCATGGAACTGCGCTCGATTGAGTCACTCAAGCAGATGGTTGCCCAGGGCATCGGCGCGGCCTTCGTCAGCCAGCACGCCCTCACCGGCAGCGAGCACGGCTTGATGGCGCGGGCCAACCCGCTCCGACGCACGCTGGCGGTCTGCTACCGCAGCGACCGCACGCTGCCGGCGGCCGCCCAGGCTTTTTTAGATCTGATGCGCCAGAGCAGCCTGCTGGCCCGAAGCGAACACACCGCCTCCGGGCCACAGGGCTCGACTTCGGGTTAGGGCTCGGCGGGCGCCTCGGTCTCTTCAGGGCTCCCCGCCTCGTCGCTGCCCTGCTCCAGGATGCGGAACTCCACGCGGCGATTGGCCGCGTGCGCCTCATCGGTGTCTTCGTCGATCAGCAGCTCGGTCTGTCCGTAGCCACGCGCGACGACGCGCGAGGCATCGACCTGCCCCTGATTGATCAAGTACTCACGCACCGTCTTGGCGCGCTCCTCCGAGAGCATCATGTTGTAGTCGGCGTCGCCGCGGCGGTCGGTGTGGCCCGCGACCTCAATGAGCATGATGTCGGGGTTGGTGCGCATAATCAGCGCGACCTGGTCGAGAAGCTCAAAGGAGTCTTCCAGGATCACGGCTTTGTCGGTCTGAAAGAAGACCTTGTCGAGGATGCGAATCTCATCGCCCTCGCGCACCGCTTTTTGCACCGGCGGGGGGCATCCTTCATGCAGACGCAGCCCGGGCTCGGTAGGGCAACGATCTTCGACGTCGAGGATGCCGTCGCCATCGACATCTTCCTGCGGGCAACCGTTGGCTACACCCAACCCGTCGAAGTCCTGGGGCTCAGTGGGGCATGCGTCTTCGCTGTCGGGGATGCCGTCGCCGTCCTGATCGAGGATGGGGCAGCCATCTTCGTCGACGGCGCCCTGCCAGTCTTCGGTGAGGCTGGCGCAGCCCTGCTCTTCGACGACCGGGCAGCCCTGCGCGTCGCGGGGGCCTTCGTAACCGGGAGGCGCATCGAACTCGCAGACGATCTTTTCGGTGGGCACCACCTCGCCAGAGTCGGGGGTGGGGGCGGGCCGGTAGCTCACGCCGAGCAAGCCACGTTGCGCCGCGCTGCCGAGCCCGCCGACCAGACCACCGCCGCCGGCGAGGGTGAGCGACCAGGTCTCGGTGGCGGCCCAGCGCACGCCGATCAGCGCTTCCAACGGCGACTTCGCCCGCGCCGGCTCGGTGAGCACCGCCGAGCCGAAGAGCTCCGCCCCTACAAAGAGCACATCGGCAATCGCCTCAAGCTCCGCGCCCACGCCGTAGCTTAAGTTCGGGCCAATGCGAGCATCATGCACGTCGTCGGTGCCGCGCAGGCGGGCGCCCAGGTTTGCGGCAAGCAAAAGCCCGCCGGCCGGCGTGTCCAGACGATAATCAGCCATCACCCGCGGGGTCGCCGTGACGGTGCGCGAGCCTAAATAGGCGTCCTGCACGCCTGTGGGGAGGCTTAAGTCAAGCCCCGCCCCCAGCCCGAAGCGCCCATCGGCCAGCGAGAGGATGTGCGCCTTACCGCGCAGCGCCAGATCACCGACGCCAGCCCCACCAAAAGACTGCCCCTGGTAGTCGCCGCTGTTGCTGAAGTAGATCGGCAGCGCCAGCTCCACCTGATAGCGGTCAAAAAGCCCGATCCCCGCGCTCAGATGCGCGGCGAGTTGACTCTCGATGACAGCTTCGCGGCTGCCGTCTTCGTACTCCATGACGAGCGGGTCGTTGGCCCAGTTGAAGAGCAATCCACCGTAGATCTGGCGGTGCTCATAGGTGCGTGAGCCGTCCACTGAAAAGACCGCCGAGGGGCTCAGCGCCGGCTGAAAGGTCTGCGCATCAAAGCCACCGGCCTCCTGGGCGGTGGCCGTCGAGCTCACCCCCATCAGCGCTGCCAGCAGCGCCGCGCTCCCAACCTTCCACGTCTTTGCTCGACTCAACGACATCATCCTATTACTCCAACTCGGCGCGCCGCATGTCGCGCGCATATCCCATCGATGATTGTTGCGACCCGGAACTCCGGGACGATCTTTGTTATGAAGCAACCCCGCGTTGATCGCAAAACACCCGCATCTTTTCGCACCACGACCTCTTGACGTCCACCCCCTTCTTGGATAGACAAAGTGCCGCTTGAGCGCGCCAACGTAGCTCAGCTGGTAGAGCAGCTCACTCGTAATGAGCAGGTCACCGGTTCAAATCCGGTCGTTGGCTTTCCGGGACCGACAATGGTCACCGAATCAGGCTAAAAAAGGCTCCCCATCGCGGGGAGCCTTTTTGCGTTTGGGGTCAACGCGCCTCAGCCCTCGGCGCGCACGCCCTCATAGACCTCGAGCATCCACTGGTAGATGGTCTCATCTTCCGGGGTATGCCCGCTGGCCTCGGCGCCGGCGCGGCGCACGCCTTCGATCAGCTCGCGCAGCGGTTTGTGGAAGGCGTCGTCCACCGTCCAGAACATCGCGGTCAGCCGCGAGACGTCGCCGTGGGGTTGGCGGGTGTAGCTGACGACGCGATCGAGGTCTGAGCCGCGGCCCATCGCGTCGACCTCTCGCAGCATCGCGGCGACCTTCTCTTTAAAGCCGGTCACCACGTGATGATCGTCGGGAAGCTCACCGACCTCGCGGCTGCTCTCGACCAGGCGCGCGCTGAACTTCGCCGTCGCCAGGCCCTCGCCGGGCTGGTAGCGCACGTGCACGCTTAAGGTCTGGCCGGCATCGACGCGCACGTCGTCTTTAAAGGGCGCGAGGATGGCGCTTGCGGCCTGCTGAGAGCTGACGAGCGCTACACCCGGGACAAGCTCCACCATCGAGCTCAAGCGCAGGCCGCTGGCAACCCCGCCGAGCAGGGCGTTGATGAAGATCGTATCGTCAACGCCTGCCTGCTCAGGGGCGGCGCTTGCGAACTCGGTGGTCAGAAAATGTTTGGACTCGCTCAAAATAGCCACCGGCTCCCCCGGCCGCCCCACCCGGGCAGCCCGCGCCTCCAGCGCTCCGGCTGAGACCGGCACCGAGGCAAGCTCCATCAGCTGCGCCACCCGCCAGGGGATCAGTCGCCCGCCCGGCTTAAGCACCTGAAGCGCCGCATTGCGCAGCACCGCCGCATCCGGCCCCTCCATCATCCAGGTCGAGCTCGGCAGGTACATCGCCACATCGGCGCGGGCCTCAAGCTCCACCTCGGTCAGTTTGCCCTGCATCACCTCGACCTTCGCGGCCACGCCCAGGGTTGAGGCCGCCTGGCGCGCCTGCTCACAGCCCGCCGCATCCTCCAGAATCACCACCACCTTCGACGCCTCACCGGCAGCCTCGCCAATGTAGGTGGCCGCCTGCCAGCCCACCAGCGCCACGCGCTCCTTGCCCGTGAGCACCTCGGCCAGCGCCCGGGCCACCGAGTGGCGCCGATGCGGGTCGAGCGCCGCAGAGAGTTGAGTTGCATCTACCGCCTTCGTCGCCGTCGAGCTCATCATCTCCTCCTTGAAGTTATGTCGCAGGTCTGTCGGCCTCTTCTACCACCGGCCAACCTGCAGCGGCAAACCGCCCGCGCGCTACAAAGTTTGTCAAAGCCCCCACCCTATGCTAATCCCCACCTTCGACTTTTCTCGTCCACCGGCCCGCGCCTGGCGCGCGAATGCCCAGGGAATTCAGCGTTATGCTCAAGCTCTCCAACCGCCTCATCGCTCCGATCGCCCTCGTTGCTCTATTGCTTCTGAGCTCCATGCTCGGGGCCTGCCGCGCCTCCGACAGCATCAAGCAGGGCAATGAGGGTGAGTTCTGCAACGGGTTCGATGACGACTGCCGCGCGCCGCTGGTCTGCGACGAGTCGGTCTGCCGCAACCCCCTGGGCGTCGAAGGTTACGACTGCCGCACCATGTGCGAGAAGCTCGACACCTGTGAGTCGGCCGCCTCCGACTGCCGCGTGCGCTGCGAGAACACCATCCGTCAGTGGAGCCTCGACGCCGTCGAGCAGTTCGGTCGCTGCATCGTCGACGAGCTCACCTGCGAAGAGACCCGCGAGGCCGAAGCGCATCAGCTCTGCTACGTGCGCCTGGACCTCCCCGAAGATCGTCAGGCCCGCTGCGACGACTTTCTGGCAGCCCGTGGCGAGTGCCGCCCCGGCGAGTCCACCGAGCCGCTTCGCCAGGCCTGCTACCAGATGGCCCGCACCCGCAGCGACATCTTCTGGGAGTACAGCGACGCCTGCGCCGAGCGCATCGAAGACGGCGTCTGCGCCGACATCGTCGCCTGCTTCGACCAGGTCTTCGACCTGGAGCCGACCTCCAACCAGGACAACGCGCCCTGAGGCTCAAGGCGTCGCGTCAGCGCGTTAAAGCAGCGCCTCCAGCGCGTCGACTTTTTTCAGAAGGCCCGGATCATCGGAGACGACTTTGAGCGTCCCGAGCCGGGCCTCTATTGCAACCCCACGTTTGATCCCTTTGCGCGCCTGCAAGTCGAGCAGATGATCGAGCACCGCGTGCAGCGTGCGTTCGCGCGGATGATCGAGCGCCTTGATCAGCACCTCCTCATCATCGGGCCAGGGGTGGCCGGCGGCTACAAAGTCGTTGATCGCTTTGACCAGCTCCGAGAGGCCCTCGGTCTTGCGCAGCGTATCGACCGCCTCCAGGTACTCGGCTTCAGCGCTGCCCTCTTTGGGCGCAAGACCTTTTGCCAGCTTCTCAAAGCGCTCGGGGGTCTTGCCGCCGGCGGTAAAGAACTTCTCCAGATCGGCCTTGTACGAGGCTGAATCCTTCTCGTCGCGCTGGCTGCGGCGCGGTCCGCGCTGCTCTCGGGTGTATGTGCTGCCGCGGCTCTGGCGGCGATCGTCGCTCATCGTATGCTCCTCATCGCATTGTTGTGTGGAAATCGGTGTTGGCCGGTGAACTTCGTCTTCGTGATGAATACCCCGGGTGGCGAGGCGTCTCAACAGTGCGGCCGGGAAACTTAAGCAACATCGCCCCGACCGCTGCATCTCTCCTCCAGCGTCGCGGGCCGTCAGGGCGGCCCGCGGCGCGACGAACCTCCCGGAGTCGACCATGAAGCGCCTGCCCCCGAGCCCCTTCGCCCCGACCATGATCGCTGTGTTGATGATGTGTGCCACGCTGCTCTTCTCGCTCAACGCCTCGGCCCAGAACCGCGGCTACGATGTTCAGCTCAACACCCTGAGCGTGGAGCGTGACCGGGGCCAGCTCATCATCACCTACCAGGTCGATGCCCGCGACTGGGGCGCGCTGCAGCAGGCCCGCATTCAACCTCGTCTCAACGTCTACCTTCCCGACGGCTCCTCCCGTGACTTCGAGTTCGTGCAGGCGCTGCGTATCGACGCCCCCCGCGGTCAGGCGACCATGCGCCTGGGCAGCCGCGCCGCGGCCTCCCACGCCGAGCTCCGGCTGGTCGGCACCCAGGGCCCCAACACCATCACCACCATGCGCCTTGAGAGACGCCGACCCGCCCAGACCCTGCGTTTGCCCATCGTCGAGTTGCGCCGCTCCCCGGGCTACCCCGACCACGACGACCGTGACCGCGATGATCGCTACGACCGTGACCGCGACGATCGCTACGACCGGGACCGCTATGGCCGCCGCCACGACCGCGACGACCGCTATGGCCGTGACCGCGATGACCACGACGACCGCGATGATCGCTACGACCGCCGCCGCGACCGCGACCATCGCCGTCCCCCGCACGCCGGTCGCCCCCATCGTCCCGGACCGCCTCCGCACGCCGGACATCCGCACCACCCGCGCCCCGGTGCCTCCCGCGCCCAGATCGTTGAGGCCTGCGGCGACCAGAGCCCCTTCCCCGGTCAGGTCACCCACTGCATCGAGAGCGCCACTCGCCTCCCCGCAGCCGATGCCGTCGCGACCATCCGCGCCTGCGGTGACGCCACGACCTTCTCGGGTGATTTTGAGCACTGCATGAACACCGCCTCGGCCTTCCGCACCCCGCCGGCCCCAGCGATTCGGGCCTGTGGCGAGGCGACCTCCTTCTCCAGCGACTTCCGCGGCTGCGTCTCGGCTGCCGCGGGATTCCGCCACCGCCCCGCCCCGGTCATCCGGGCGTGCAGCGAGGCGACCTCCTTCTCGCGTGACTTCCAGCAATGCCTGGACGCCAGCCGCGCCTGAACCCCCTTCCTGACGTCAACACCCCGCGTCCCCAAACCTCGCCAGCGCCTCGATGCGCTGGCGAGGTTTTTTGCGTTAGCTCTTCGGCTCAATCAGCACCACGCGGTCGCCGGCGCCCACCGAATCCCCCTCACTCACCTCGATCGCCTTGATCGTGCCGTCGACCGGGCTGGTGATGTTGGTCTCCATCTTCATCGCCTCGGTGGAGAGCAGCGTATCACCGCGGCTGACCGCATCACCCACCGCCACCGCGATCGTAAGCACCTTGCCCTGCATCGGCGCCCCGACCTCCCCGGGCTTCGACTTATCGGCTTTGGGCCGCGCACCCGAGCTGAGTTCGGCCGAAGCGTCGATGATCGCCACATCGCGGGGCTGCCCGTTGAGCTCGAAGTAGACGCGGCGAGTGCCGTCATCGCGCACCTCGCTGATGGCTTTAAGTTTGATGACGAGGGTCTTGCCCTCCTCGATCTCCACCATCGTCTCGTCGCCCACCTCCATGCCGTAGAGAAAGGGCACCGTCTCCAGGATGCGGTACTCGCCAAACTCCTGGATGGTGCGCGCAAACCCGGCAAAGACCTTCGGGTAGAGCGCGTAGCTGATCGCCTCGCGGCGCGTGGGCTCGCGTCCCAGAAGATCCCGCAGTTCCTCCTCCTTCGCGCCCCAGTCATAATCCGCCATGCCCTCACCGGCCCGCCCCGTAAGCGGCTCGCGGCCCTTGAGCACGATCGACTGCAGCTTCCGGGGGAAGCCCCCGTAGGGCTGGCCCATATTGCCGTAGAAGAAGTCGATGACCGACTGCGGGAAGTCGATGTCTTCACCGCGCTCGGCCATCTCATAGATCGCCTCAAAGCTCAGGTCGTTCTGCACGAGGAACATCGAGAAGTCAGCCACCACCTTACTGGTCGGGGTGACCTTAACGATGTTGCCCATCTCCTTGTTGACCCGCTGGTAGGTCTGCTTGACCTCGGTCCAGCGCTCGCCAAGGCCGAGCTGAATCGCCCGCGGACGCAGGTTGGAGTACTGCCCGCCGGGGATCTCGTGGTTGTAGACATCGGTCGTCGAAGACTTAAGCCCCGACTCAAAGGGATAATAGATCTCGCGCAGAAGCTCCCAATGCTCCGAGAGGCGCTCCAGGGCCTGGCTGTCGAGATCGGGCTGGCGCGTCTGGCCCTCCAGCGCGCTCACCACCGCGTTGAGCGAGGGCTGGCTGGTGAGCCCGGCCATCGAGCTCAGCGCGCAATCCACTACATCCACGCCGGCCTGGGCGGCCATCAGGTACATCGCCACCCCGTTGCCGGAGGTGTCGTGGGTATGCAGGTGAATCGGCAGATCCACCGCCTCTTTGAGGGCTTCGACCAGCACTTTGGCCGAGTAGGGTTTGAGCAGGCCGGCCATATCCTTGATGTTGAGGATATGCGCCCCGCGGCTGGCGAGCTCTTTCGCCAGGTTGGTGTAGTAGTCCAGCGTGTACTTGGTCTCGTCGGGGTCGAGCACGTCTCCCGTGTAGCAGATCGAGGCCTCCACGATCTTACCGGCGCGGGCGACCTCCTCCATCGCCAGCTCCATATTCGGGACGTAGTTCAGCGCGTCGAAGACGCGGAAGACGTCCACGCCGGCCTGGGCGGCCTCCTGCACAAAGGCGCGCACCACGTTGTCGGGGTAGTTGGTGTAGCCCACGGCATTGGCGCCGCGCAGCAGCATCTGAAAGAGCGCCCCGGGGATGGCCTGGCGCATGCGCGCGAGCCGCTCCCAGGGATCTTCCTGCAGGAAGCGCATGCACACATCAAAGGTCGCCCCGCCCCACATCTCGTACGAGAAGAGCCCGGGGAGCATGTGCGCGGTCGCCGGGGCGATCTCCAGCAGATCGTTGGTGCGCACCCGCGTCGCCAGCAGCGACTGATGCGCATCGCGGAAGGTCGTATCGGTGACGAGCAGCGCCTCCTGGTTGCGGATCCATTTGGAAAGCCCCTCGGCCCCCTCCTGCTCAAAGACCGCGAAGGCGGGGCTTGTGGGGGGCTTGCCTTTGATCTTCGGTGCCTTCGGCACGATCAGCGGCTGCGGTCGGGCAAAGCGTGTGGTGCTGCCGGGCGGTCCGTTGACGGTGATGTCGCCCAGCGCCATCAGGGCCTTGGTGCCCCGGTCGCGACGCGGCGGGTACACAAAGAGCTGGGGCGTCTCGTCGATGAAGCGTGTGTGGGTATCGCCCGACAAAAACTGCTCGTGGCGCACCACCCGCTGCAAAAAGGGGAGGTTCGTCTTCACGCCGCGAATACGAAACTCCGCCAGACTGCGGTCCAGCCGCCTCGCCGCTTCGCCAAGGTCCTGCCCCCATGCCGAGACCTTCACCAGCATCGAGTCGTAAAAGGGCAAAATCTCGGAGCCCGAGCCCCCCACTCCGGCGTCCAGGCGGATGCCGTGGCCGGCCGCCGAGCGGTAGGTGATGATGCGCCCGGAGTCCGGCGCAAAATTGCGCTCCGGATCCTCGGTGGTCACCCGCGCCTGAATGGCCTGACCTTTGCGCTTGATGGCCTCCTGCCCCTCAATGCCGATGCTCGCGTCGCTGAGCTTCGCGCCCTCGGCCACCCGAATCATCGCCTGAATCAGGTCGCGGCCGGTGATCATCTCGGTGACCGTATGCTCAACCTGAATGCGGGTGTTCACCTCGATGAAGTAGATCTCAAAGCTCCCCTCACGCTCCTCGACCAGAAACTCCACGGTGCCCGCGCTGCTGTAGCCCACCTCCTCGGCCAGGCGCAGGCTGTACTCGTAGAGCTTCTCGCGCACCTCGTCAGCGAGATTGGGCGCCGGCGCAAGCTCCACGATCTTCTGCATGCGCCGCTGCACCGAGCAGTCGCGCTCAAAGAGGTGCACCACGTTGCCGTGGGTATCGCCTAAAAGCTGCACCTCGATATGGCGCGGGTTCACCACATAGCGCTCCAGAAACACCGAGGGGCTCCCAAAGGCCGCCTGCGACTCGCTGCGCGCTGAGCGCACCGCCTCCACAAGCTCGCTCTCCTGGTTGACCACGCGCATCCCACGGCCGCCCCCGCCGTGGGCGGCCTTCACCAGCAGCGGATAGCCGATGCTGGTCGCGGCCTGCAGCGCCTCCTCCTCGGTCTGCACCGCCCCGCCACTCCCGGGCACCACCGGCACCCCGGCGCGTTTGGCCACCTCCCGCGCGGCCAGCTTGTCGCCCAGCGCCCGCATCACCTCCGGTGGCGGCCCGATCCACACCAAACCCGCCTCAATCACCTTCTGCGCAAAGTCGGCGTTCTCGCTCAAGAACCCGTAGCCCGGGTGAATCGCGTCGACCCCCTTGGCCAGCGCCAGCTCAATGATCGCGTCCCCATCCAGGTACGCCTCCACCGGCTTTCCTTCCTCGCCAATCTGATAGGCCCGATCGGCCTTGTAGCGGTGGATCGCCAGCCGATCTTCAAAGCTGTAGATCGCCGTCGTCGCGAGCCCCAGCTCCGTGCACGCCCGAAAGATTCGAACCGCGATCTCCCCGCGGTTCGCCGCCAACACATTACGAATCTCTCTCGCCATAGCCGCACAACCTCACTCAAAAAGGAGTCTCATTCAGCAAAAACGCCGACCGCTCGCGCCTATCCGTTCATCTGTCATTCTCCCCCAGACCATAGCCCACCCGACGCGTCGCGTCATGCCCCCAACTCTCATCACCAACCCTCCGGCGGCGAGCCTTTTGCTGTTTTTTTGATCAGGATCTTTTAATCAGGGAGGGCTGTGTGATCGATCAGGGCCATGGACCAGGTATCTTACCTCCCGTTCTTGAGCGCTCGATCGCCGACTCGGACTGCTTAGCTCGCGTTCTGTTCGCAACAGAACGGCTACTCAGCCCCCTTAGCTCTCGTTCTGTTCACAACAGAACGGCAACTCAGACCCCTTAGCTCGCGTTCTGTTCGCAACAGATCGGCAACTCAGACCCCTTAGCTCGCGTTCTGTTCACAACAGATCGGCAACTCAGACCCCTTAGCTGCGATTCTACTCAGGTAAATCGCCAACTCAGCCTCCTTACCTCCCCTTTTACCTGGCCAGATCGCCAGCTCAGACCCCTTACCTCGCGTTTTACTCAGGTAAATCGGCAACTCAGACCCCTTACCTCTCGTTTTACCTGGCCAGATCGCCTACTCAGCCCCCTTACCTCTCGTTTTACCCGGGTAAATCGACAACTCAGACTCCTTACCTCCCCTTTTACCCGGGTAAATCGACAACTCAGCCATCGGCGCGGCAGCCGACTCCCAGCCCATGACCAAAAAAACGGCTCGCCATCGTCGTTATGCACCTCTGGGAGCGGCAGCGCCCACCTGATCCATTAGCGAAAAACCTGGATGCGTTCGGCGGCTTGTTCGACGACCTCGCGGGGTTGGGCGACGCAGAAACGTACGAGGTTGCGGCCGCCGTCGGTGGCGAAGAAGGCGGAGCCGGCGACCGAGGCGACGCCGGCCTTTTCGAGGATATGCATCGCCGAGGCGCGGGCGTCGTTGAGACGGAAGCGGCTCACGTCGGTGAGGATGTAGTAGGAGCCCTCGGGGACGTGGGGGGTCAGCCCGGCCTGGACGAGCGCGTCGCAGAAGAGATCGCGGTTGGCTTTGTACTTTTTGCGGATGTCGTCGAAGTAATCGTCGCCGATGACTTCCAGGGCGCGGGCCAGGCCGTGTTGCAGGGGCGTGGGGGCGCAGATGTAGAAAAGATCGTTCACAAGGCCCATCGGGCCGGCCAGGTGCGCGGGCGCGGCCACGTAGCCCAGGCGCCAGCCGGTGATGGCGAAGGTTTTGGAAAACCCCGACATGGTGATCGTACGCTCGAACATTCCCGGGAGCGTGGCCAGGCTGACGTGCTCCTGGCCGTCGTAGACGAGGTACTCGTAGATCTCGTCGGTGATGCCGAGCAGATCGTGGGTTTTGCAAAAATCGGCGATGACCCCGAGTTCGTCCCGGCTGAAGACTTTGCCGCTGGGGTTTCCGGGGGTGTTGACGAGCACGGCGCGGGTGCGGTCGGTGCGCAGGCGCTCCAGATCTTCCGGATCGAAGGACCAGTCCGGCGCCTTCATCGTGATGACTTTCGGCACGCAGCCGGCCACGCGGATGGCGTTGACGTGGTAGCCGTAAAAGGGTTCAAAGACGATGATCTCATCGCCCGGGTTAAAGAGCCCCTGCAGCGCGCAGATAAACGCGCCGGCCGAGCCGATGGTGGTGACGAGCTCGGTCTCCGGGTCGACGTCGATCTTGTTGTAGCGCTTGAGTTTTCTGGCGACGGCGTGGCGCAGCTCGTCCACGCCGTCGAAGCGGCTGTAGGTGCTCAGGTCTTCGCGCACCGCCTGGGCCGCGGCCTCTAAAAGCTCGGGCGGCGAGGGCAAGGGGCAGACGCCCTGGCCCAGGTTGATGCCGCCGAGGCGGTTGCATTCGCGGGTCATCGCCCGGATCTCGGACTGCTGCAAAAAGCCAATGCGTTCGCTGCGAAAATCCTGAGTACTCATCGACAGACTCACTTGCTGAGGTAGGCCGCCAGAAGGTCCAGGGTGGCGCGGAGGTCGCCCTTGTGGACCATCTCGGTGACGGTGTGAATGTAGCGGGTGGGCACGCTCAAGGTGATGGCGCGGCTGCCGGCGCGGGCGCGTTGCATGGCGCCGGCGTCGGTGCCGCCCATCGGCAGAACTTCGTACTGGTGGGTGATGCCTTCGGACTCAGCCAGATCGACGAAGGTGTCGACGAGCTCTTTGTTGCTGATGGTGTAGCCGTCGAGGATCTTGATGGCCACGCCCTTGCCCAGCTCCGTGATCTGCTCTTCGCCCGGGACCCCGGGGGTGTCGACGGCCAGGGTGGTGTCGATGGCGATGGAGATGTCCGGCTCGATGGCGTAGCCGCTGGTGATCGCGCCGCGAAGCCCGACCTCTTCCTGCACGGTGAAGACCACGTAGATGTCGTAGTTCTCGCTGGCCTGCAGACGCTCAAGCAGGCGCACGCCTACCCAGCAGGCCACGCGGTTGTCGAGGCATTTGCCGGTGACCATCTCACCGAGCTCGCTGAACTCCTGCACCAGCGTCACCGGGTCGCCCGGGCGGATTTTGGCGGTGACGGTGTCTTTATCGAGGCCGGTGTCCACAAAGAACTCGGCCATCTTGGGGATCTTGGTGCGATCTTCGGGCGCGGCGATATGAATCGGGCGTCCACCGGGGTTCATCACGCCTTCGATGACCTCGCCGTCGCGGGTCTGGATGCGCACGCGGCGCGCGAAGAGGTTGCGGTTATCAAAGCCGCCGGCGTTGTGCAGGCGAATGAAGCCCTTGTCGTCGATCAGGCGCACGTAGAAGGCGATCTCGTCCATATGGCAGGCGATCATCACCTTCTGGACGTCGGTGGCACCCTCGGCCGGCTTCTTGCGGCAGATCAGGTTGCCCATCGCGTCGGTGGTGATCTCATCGGCCAGGCCTTTGACCTTGGACTCGATAAACTCGCGCACCAGCTCTTCACGACCCGGGGCACCGGGCATCTCGGAGAGTACTTTGAGAAGATCCATCTACAGCCTCACTTCGCACAGCGATACAGAAAAGGAGTCAGAGCGCGCGCCAGAGGGGAGCGCACCGGCGGGAGGTCGCCTTGTACTACCAGCGCCCGGCCGGTACAAGGCGCCGGCCGGCTCGCCCACGCCTGAAGCGCGCTGATCTGCCGCAGGCCCGCGGCCGGATTTTCCTTTACAATCCCTGTGCCTCTGGCAAAGATGCCGCCGCCTGAGCCGCATCAACTCAATCGCCCCATAAGGGCATCGCGCGTTAAAGGAGCACAACATGGCTGAAAATCACGACGAACATGATGGCCCCATCCACCAGGCACCCTGGGTTCCGGTGGTCACCGTGGGCATCTGCTTTGGTGTGGCCGCGATCATTCTGATCAGCAAGTACATGGCCCACCTCTAAGCCGACAGATGTCGAAAAAAAACGCCGAGACGATGCGATCGTCTCGGCGTTTTTTTTGTGTCTGCTGCGGAGGTTGGCGAGCGACCTTCAGCCGATCTTTTTGATGCGCAGATGCGTGCTGATCATGGCGCTGCCGCTCAGGCCGAAGAGAAGCACCAGGGGGTGAAAGCCCCAGCCGAGAAGCTGCAGGTCGCCCCCCCAGAGAGCGGCGCCGTAGGCGCCGCGGTCAAAGGCCACCGCCATCACCAGCACCAGCACAAGGCTCGTGGGAATGGGCGTGCCCTCGTAGTAGGGGACTTTGCCCGAGCCCTCGCTGAGCTCGGCGGCGGTCACGTTGTAGCGGGCCAGACGCGCGATGCCGCAGACCACGAAAAAGATCAGCACGACCGCGTCCCAGCCCCCGCGCATGCCTAAGGTGTAGGCGAGCACGGCGGGCGCGACGCCGAAGGAGACGATGTCGGCCAGGGAATCGAGGTCGGCGCCCAGCGCGGAGTGTTTGCGGCGCCAGCGAGCGACCGCCCCGTCGAAGAGATCGAAGACCAGCGCCAGGGGCAGAAGCCCGAACGCCCACCAGACATAGAGGTCGATCTTCTCGTCCATGTAGTTCAGACAGCAGAAGATCGCGGCCACCCCGCAGGCGGCGTTGGCCATAGTGATGATGTCGGCCAGCGCGAAGGAGCGCAGCATCTCAAAGCGTTTGCGGCGCACAGGTTGCGCCGGCTCGTTCCATTCATCTGTCGAGCTCATGAGGCTCCTACGGTCGCGCTCTCTTCCATCGACTCCCACTCAAACTCCACCATCGAGGCGCCGCCGAGCTCGCGAGCCAGCTTACGGTCGAACTCCAGCATCTCGGCGTCGGCCATGCTCAGGGTCTCTTCATCGCTGGAGAAGATCGTCTGGCCGAAGACGACCTGGTCGGCCGCGCGCTGACGCGCGCTCTCGGCCGCCCCCAGCTGCCGGGCGACCTCGGGGAAGAGGTAGAGGGTGCGGCCGTCGTCTTCGACGCGGATCTCGCCATCGAAGTCCGCAAAGATCTCGTCGCCGCGGGGGTGCGTCTCAAAGATTTTGGCGTCGACCGGCCTGGCGACCCCGTCGGTGGCCGCCGAGAGATAGACGGCCTCGATGAGCTCGCGGCGCTCATTCTCCCGCTTCGCTCGGCGCAGCTTGCCCCCGCGGGCGAAGCGGCGGCCCAGGGGGATCGCAAAAAACATCAGGCTGAAGAGCACCGGGATCACCCCCAGCACCACCGACACCCCGGTGCTCAACCCGGTGACACCGCCCAGGATAAAGGCGCCCATGATCAGGTTGAAGGTGTTGAAGATCGCGATCCAGGTGTTGGTCGAGCCCTTGTTGCCGGTGAGCGGCGGCACGGTGACCTTGCGCGTCCAGATGGGTTTGGGCGGCTGCAGGCGATCGTCGGCGCCGGCCTCGCTGGTCACGCGCAGATCGTCAAAACGGTAGATCAGTGTGCCGTCGGCGGCTACGTCGATGTCTCCGCGAAAACGCACGGTGGCGGCGGTCAGGGCCTGGTCGGCTTCTTCCAGGCTAAGGCCGGTGCGGGAGGCCCAGTCGGCGGCGGTGATGCGCCCCTGGCGTGCGCGCACAAAGCGCGCAAAGGCGCGCTCCGCGGCGAGCTCGTCGCGGGTGAGCTCGGGTCCAAAAACAAACTGGAAGATGCGCTTGTAGAGCGGGACTTTGGGGCGCTCCACCTTGCGCCGCGGGCGCCTTCGGCGCCGCCGCCCTCCCCCGAAGTCGCTGAACCAGCTGATCCAGAAGACCGTCTCCAGGATGCGCGCGATCAGGTACACCGGCAGCAAAAAGACATCGCCCAAATCGTCGTTATCCTGCGAGGTCGCCGCGGCGATACCAGCGATGGCCAGCGCCAGCAGGAGCAGGATGAAGGTGGCCGTGTAGCCTATGAGCACCACCATGATCGAGACCTTGAAGATCCAGGTGAACGCCGCCCAGGCCTTCTTCTTAAAATCGTACCAGCGCCGCCCCTTCTGGTAGCCGCGGGCCTTCATCCCCGGGTCGAAGCGGTAGAGGAGGTTGCCATCGTCATCGACGTCGAGATGGCTCTGGTAGAGCTCGAGCATCTTGCGCATGGCGATCTCGGTCTCCTCATAAGGGAGGCCGGTCTCGGCGGCGACATCGCCGACGGTGGCCACACCGCCGCGTTTTTTCAACGCGCCGCGGATGCGGTCTTCCAACTCAAATGCGCTCGCTTGCTGCGCCATACGTCTTTGCCTCTGGGTAAATCAACATGCTTCAAGAAGGGGACAAAAGGCCGGTGGAACCTGCCCGGCGATCGCCGCGAGGTTGGCCGCTGAACCAACCGCGCTCAGTCCTCGAAACTTCCCCGACGCCCCTCGCCACGGGCGAAGCGGGCCGCGCCCCGCTCTGCTTCAGATCTAATCGCGGGCTGGCCGAGCTCAAACTCCCGGGCCAGGGCCCGGGGCTCATCCAGACCCCATTGCTCGAGCATGGAGCGGCGGTCGGAGCGCAGGCAGGTCTGGGGAAAGGCGGCGATCTGCTCCGCCCAACGCACCGCCTCAGCGAGCGCCTCACCGGGGGCGGTGAGGCGGTTGACCAGGCCCCAGTGATGGGCCTCCCCGGCGTCGAGGGGCCGACCTGTGAGGATCATCTCCATCGCCCGACTCTGCCCGATAAGCCGCGGCAGGCGCAGGGTACCGCCGTCGATGAGCGGCACGCCAAAGCGCCGGCAAAACACCCCGAAGATGGCAGTGCGGGCGGCCACCCGAAGGTCGCACCAGATGGCAAGCTCCAGCCCACCGGCCACAGCATACCCTTCCACAGCGGCGATCACGGGTTTTGAGAGCATCATGCGGGTAGGGCCCATCGGCCCGGGTCCATCGGGCTCAAGGCGGTTTCCCCGGCCTTCGGCAAAGGCTTTTAAGTCGGCGCCGGCGCAAAACGTGTCGCCGGCGCCGGTGAGCACGGCCACGTGCAGATCATCGCGGCGCTCGAAGGTCTCAAAGGCCTCCACCAGCTGCGCGGCGGTGGGGCGGTCGACGGCGTTTCGGCTGGCGGGGCGGTCGATGGTCACCACCCAGACCGGGCCGCGCTGCTCGACGCGAACTGTCGGTGCTGGAGAGGGCTCGGCGCCCGAAGAGGAGGAGCTCAAAAAACCCCTCCGCGGACGCGAGCCACCATCTTTGCAGCCAACTCGGTGGCGTAGATCATCGATCCGGCGTCGGCCACCCCCTTCCCGGCGATGTCGTAGGCGGTGCCGTGATCCACGGAAGTTCGGATGATGGGAAGCCCCAGGGTGATGTTCGCGGACTCCCCAAAGTGCAGCAATTTCAAGGGGATAAGCCCCTGATCATGGTACATGCAGATCACGGCATCATAAGGCATTCCCTCGCCGCGGAACTTCGCAAAGAGGGTGTCCGCAGGCCAGGGACCGCTGATCTCGGCGTCGGAGAACTCCCGGTCCAGATCGGCGACGGCCTGGTCGATCCACAGGAGTTCCTCATCGCCCATATGGCCGCGTTCGCCGGCGTGGGGGTTTAAACCACACACCGCCAGGCGCGGCCGCGCCACGCCAAAACGCTCCTTGAGCCCGGCCAGCGTCACCGCGCAGATCTCCCGAAGCAGGGGAGCGCTGAGGCGCTGGCTGACCTCCGAGAGCGCCACGTGCGTGGTCACCAGCGCCACCTTGAGGCGCTCTCCACCGAGCATCATCACCACCCGATCCTGACCATAATGGGCCTGCAAGACCTCGGTATGGCCGACCACGGGCATCTCGGCCAGCTCGAAGAGGGCTTTGTTCCAGGGGGCGGTCACAATCGCGTCGGCCCGGCCCTGGTCGACGTCTTCCATCGCACGCTGCAGCGCGCGCCACTGCACCAGCGCCGCGCGTCGGTCGAGCCTTCCCACCGGGCGTTTTGAAAAATCGAGCTCCGGCCCCACCTCCACCACCTCGATCGCCCCGGTGTACCCGAGCGCCCGGGCCTCCTGGCGCATCACCTCGTTGCTGCCGTAGACCACCGCCTCAATGGGGCTTTGCGTGGCGTCGAGGTGCGCCAGGGTCTTGACGATCACCTCCGGCCCGATGCCGGCGGCGTCCCCCATGGTCAGCGCCAGGCGCACAGGTGTTGCGGGGCTATCAGTAGCGGACATCGACATAGGCTTTGGCGCGAAGGGTCTGAAGGTAGGCTTCGATCTGGCGGTTCATCTCCTGCTCCTGAAGCTCGGCGCGGATGCGGGCGCGCTGCTCGGCGGCGGCCCGGGCGACGCGCTCCTCACTCTCGACCACTTCAATGATGTGGTAACCGAAAGGCGTGCGCACAGGCTCCGAGAGCTGGCCGGGCTCCATGGAGAACGCGGCCTGTTCAAAGGTGGATTCGAGCTGGCCGCGGCGAAACTCACCGAGCATCCCGCCCTGATCTTTGCCCGGGCCTTCGCTGTGCTGGCGGGCAACCTCCGCGAAGTCGGCGCCCTGCTCGACCATCGCCCGGAGCTCGGAGGCGCGCTGACGCGCGGCTTCCTCGGCGGTCTCACCCTCCCCGTCGACTTCTACGAGGATGTGGCGCACGCGAATGAAGCGCTCTTTGCCCGAGGACCCGTGACGACGGCGGTAGATCGAGTCGATCTCGGAGTCTGCCACCGTGGCGCTGCGACCGCTTAAGCTGACCATGCGCATGCGCAAAAGGTTGTCGCGCACGACCTCTTTGTAGGTCTCAAAGTCGATGCCGTACTGGGCCACCATCTGCATGAACTGCTGCTCGTCGAGCCCCTGCTGCTGGCGCAGAGTCCGCATCCAGTCGTTGACCTCCTCATCGCTGATCGACTCCCCGACCTCGGCGGCGGCCTGGTTGATCAACAGGCGATTCACCAGATCGTCGAGCACCTCCTGCAGCACCTCCTCGCGGCGCTCCGGGTTGTCGAGCACCCGCGCGCTGCGCCCCTGCTGCACGAGGTAGGTGCGCGCCTCTTTTTCGAGCTCATAGAGCGTGACGATCTCATCGTTCACCTGGGCCACCACCCGATCGATGATCGCGGCCTGGGCCGTCACGGGCACAGCCGCGCTGATGACGCCGGCGCCGGCAAAGGCCAGCACAGCCAGCAGAAAGGTTCGCAGCAGGGTGAATCGACTCATAACGCATGCTCTCAATGGGTATCTTTAAACGTCAATCATGGCGCGCGGACGGCTCAGTCGCCCGCGCCCTGGTCGCGCACCGGAAGGCGCGGAAGGTCGCGCAGGCGAGTGGGGAGCTCGGGCTGGGGGGGGGTGACAGTAGCGAGTACATCTTCATCGATCTCGATGGTGGCCTCGGCCATCAAGCGCTCCACAAGCTCGGTGCGAAGTCGGCGTCTTTTCTCTTCGAGCACGCGGGTGCGCAGCTCGCGCTCCACCTCGCTCAACGCGGGCTGGCGAGCGGGTTCTTCCTCGGCCACAAACGCCACCACCCAGCCTCGCTCATCTTCATAGGGCGTTGAGGCCTGGCCGACCGGTGTCTCAAACATCGTCTCGGCGCCGGCCACCGGCTGGCCAGCCTCCACCCAGCCGCGCGCCCCGCTGCGGTCGCCCGTTTTGCGATCGAAGGAGTACTGCCCGGCGAGCTCCGCAAAGGCGTTGAGCGCCTCTTGCGTGGTGGGGTAGGCCTCTTCGACAAAGCGGCGGCGCAGGCGCTCAGCCTCCTCGCGGGTCTGGGCCACAAGCTCGTAGACCATGCGGCGCGCGGGCCGCGCAAAGTCGGCGCGGTGCGCGTCGTAATAGGCCTGCAGCTCCTCGTCACCAACGGCCGCCCCGCCCTCCTCACGCAGCTGTTCAGCGAGCATCAGGCGCACCATCACCTCACGCATGGCGTGGCGCACCTGCGGGCTCTCTCCGAGGCCGGCCTCTTCGGCGGCGTCGGCCATCACCTCGAACTGCACCACGCTCTTCAAAAAGTCTTCGCGCTGCTCCGGCGACTGCAGCCGAGCGCGGGCGTGGGGAGCCAGGCTCTCGATGCGCCGCTCAAACTCCGCGCGGGTGATGGCCTCACCGTTGACCCGGGCGACCACCTGATCCTGGCCCGGGGCGCCGTCTTCAGCGCGCTCCTGGCGCGGCGCATCGCCTTCGGCCGAAGGCTTTTGAGGCGCACACGCCACGAGAAGCGCCCCGCCAACCATCATCCCCACCATCGTTTTCTTCGCGTTCATCATCTTCATGGGCACACCCTACAACGCCAGCAGTTGATTGAGAACGCTGCGCGCGGTGCGCATCAGCTGGGCAGACTCATCGACCTTGAGCTTGTAGATTAGTTTCATCTCGGCGGTCAGGCGCCAGCGCCCGCCACTTGCGTTCACAAGATCGAGGACCGCCGCCGGATTCAGCGGCGTGCGCGGGTCGAGCTCCATGGCAATGGCGCTCATCCCGGCGTCGAGACGCGCGGCGCCCAGACGGCGAAGATCGATCTTCACGCTGATGAGATCGCGCAGGTTTCGTACCGAGCTCGGCGGCTCGCCAAAACGATCGACGAGCTCCTCAAAGATCATCGCCAGCTCATCGCCCGAGCGCGCCAGCGAGAAGCGCTTGTAGAACATCAGGCGCAGGCTTGTGGCCGGGATGTAGGTGTCGGGGATGTAGGCCTCGACCGGGATGTTGACCTCCGGTTCGAGCTCATCTTCGAGCTCCTGGCCGCGGATGTCGGCGATGGCCTCCTCCAGAAGCTCGGTGTAGAGGTCCAGGCCGACGGCCACCACATGCCCGGACTGATCGTCGGAGAGCAGGTTGCCCGCCCCGCGGATCTCCAGGTCGTAGCTCGCCACGTGGAACCCGCTGCCAAGGTCGGTGTAGGTCTGAATGACCTCCAGGCGTTTCTGCGCATCATCGGGCAGCGTACGCCTCGCCGGCACCAGCAGGTAGGCGTACGCGCGCTGGCTTCCACGACCCACGCGCCCCCGCAGCTGATAGAGCTGGGAGAGCCCGAACATGTCGGCGCGGTTGACGATGATTGTGTTGGCGTTGGGGATATCCAGCCCGCTCTCCACGATGCTCGTACACAAGAGCACGTTAATCTCGCCGCGAATGTAGGCGTACATCACCTCTTCGAGCTTACCCTCGGCCATCTGACCGTGGCCGATGCCGATGCGCGCCTCCGGCACAATCTCGCGCAGATGGCGCGCCATCTCCTCGATCGTCTGAACGCGGTTATGCACAAAGAAGACCTGCCCGCCGCGGCCCAGCTCGCGCATGATCGCCTCGCGCACCACCGAGTCGCTGAACTTGGCCACGTGCGTGCGCACCGAGAGGCGGTTATGCGGCGGGGTGGCGATGATCGAGAGGTCGCGAATCCCCAGCATGCTCATCTGCAAGGTGCGCGGGATCGGCGTGGCCGAGAGCGTGAGCACGTCGATGTTGGCGCGCATCTTCTTGATCTTCTCTTTATGCGCCACGCCAAAGCGCTGCTCCTCATCGACGACCAGAAGCCCCAGCTCCTTAAACTCCACATCTTTGGAGAGGATGCGGTGGGTGCCGATGAGCACGTCGATCTTGCCGGAGGCGGTATCGGCCAGGATCTCTTTGATCTCTTTGGAGGATCGGAAGCGGTTGATGGCCGCCACCCGCGCCCCGAACGCCTTGACGCGCTTCTCAAACGAGATCGCATGCTGCTCGCTCAAGAGCGTGGTGGGCACGAGCACGGCGACCTGCTTGCCGTCCATCACCGCCTTCATCGCCGCGCGGATGCCCACCTCGGTCTTACCAAAGCCCACGTCGCCGCAGATGAGCCGGTCCATCGGCCGCGACTTCGACATGTCGCTGAGCACCTCGTGGATGGCGCGGGCCTGGTCGGGGGTCTCATCGAAGGGAAAGGCCTGCTCGAACTCCTCATAAAAGGCGTCGGGCGGGCTGAACTTGATGCCTTTGGTCAGCTCGCGTTTGGCGTAAAGCGCCAGAAGATCGCCGGCCAGCTCGCGGATGTTCTCTTTGACCTTCTCTTTGGTGCGATCCCAGCGGGTGCCCCCGAGCTTATCGAGCGCGATGTTGTCGCCACCGCCGATGTACTTCTGCACGCGCCCCAGGCGGTAGACCGGCAGGTAGAGCTTGTCGCCGCCGGCGTACTCGATGTGCAGAAAATCGTTGCCGATCCCCTCCACATCCAGGTGGGCGATGCCCCGGTAGCGGCCGATCCCGAAGTCGACGTGCACCACCAGGTCGCCGTCGTTGAGATCTTTGAAGTGGGTGATGGCAGCGTGTTCGGTGATCGACTTTTGCTGGTGGGTGACCACGCGTTGGCCGAAGAGCTCCACCCCCGACACGAGCGCCACGCCCAGCAGCTCCGAGCGAAAGCCCGCGCTGAGCTCGCCAGCATAAACCTCAAGCACATCGGCCGGAGGCGGCACCGGCTCGCTGATGTCGATGGGCGCGCTGAGCACCATCGCGTCCTGGCCGTAGCTATTTAAAAGCTCCACCAGACGCTCGGCCTGGGCGCCGGTGCGGCACGCAAAACAGATGCGCCCGTAGCGCTCCTTCCACCCGTTGAGCTTCTCGCTGAGCGCCTTGACCGTCTGCTCCACGCCCTGGAAGTGCTTGCGCAGCGCGATGATGTCGTTGTTCTCGCGCACCCGAAACTCCAGGTGCTCTTCGGGCACAGGCCAGCCCCGCTCCTGCACATCTTCGATCATCGCTACGCGCCGCCACTCCACCGGCTTGCGCCCCCCCAGCCACTGGCCAAGGGCATCGGGGCGGCGGTAGTAAGCCCCGACCTCAAAGACGTAATCCTCTTCGGCGCGGGAGGCCTCAAACTCGCCAAGGCGCTTCTCCCAGAGCGTGCGCGCCTTCGCCATAAAGGCCGAGGGCTCCAGCACCACGACCACGGCTTCGGCGGGCAGGTAGTCGAGAAGATCGCCCATCTCCTCATACAGCGCCGGCAGCAAAGCCTCCATGCCAACCACATGCAGCCCGGCCTGAAGATCGGCGATGAGATCGCGAAGATCGCTCGACGGCCTCCCCATCTCGGCGCTGAGCGCGCGCAACTTCGCGATCGCGCGGCCCACCCCCTCTTTATCGAGGATGGCCTCGCGCACCGGGAAGATGTCGCAGTGGCCGCGCTCCTCCAGGCTGCGCTGGGTCTCTTTATGGAACTGGCGGATCTCGGCGATCTCATCGCCCCAGCGCTCCACGCGCACCGGGTGCTCTTCGTGCGGGGAGAAGATGTCGACGATGTCGCCGCGCACCGCGAAGGTGCCCGCGTCCTCGACCACCGGAACCTCCGAGTAGCCCAGGTGCGCCATCACCTCGCGCAGCCGCTCGTTATCCAGCGCATCTTCGATGGTGAGGCGGTGGGTGTGCTGCGAGAAGGTCGCTGGCGCGAGGGTGCGCCGCATCGCCGCGCCCACCGACGCCACGGTGTAGCGCGGGGGCTTCTGTCCTCGAAGCGCGTGCAGCGCCGCCAGGCGCGCCATCGTGACGCGCCGGTCGGCCGTGGCCTGGTAAAAAGGCCCCACATCATAGGAGGGGAAATGGACTACCGCCTCATCAAAGCGATCATCCTCCGGTGAGAGCCCCTCCACCTGGCCAACATCATCGCCGGCCCCGCAGAAGAGGCGAAGATCGGTGGCCAGGCGCTCGGCCTGGTTCTCCTCGGCGGTGAGCACCACCACCGGTCGCCCCACCTTAAAAGAGAGGTGAGAGAGCACCGCCGACATCAGGGCGCCGGCGCCCGCCTGCACCTCCACCGGATGGTTTGCACCCACCAGCTCCGAGAGTCGATCCACCGGGTAGCGCTCCTCGCGCTGCGGCCGCGCCTCCTCCTGCTGCCCCTCTTCTATCGCCACTGCAAACTCGTCGGACACCTTCACCCTCGCTTTGTATCGATCATCACACGCAGCTCACCCTTTACCGGCGCATGAAGCCCGGCGGGTGTAGTCTGCGCGCCTCGCTGCTGTCAAACAGGCCGACCGGCGATGAGATTTCGCCCCGGCCTCACTCTGGCCCACTCCTTGCACCTTCATCAGGGGCAGTGTGGCAGTCCGCGCTCTGTCTTCGATCTCCGGCCTCAATCGCAGGCCAGCTTGACCCGGGCTCGCCACATACGTAACGTCTTGAACGTCCCCGCACTCCGCACCATCGCAAAAAGCTGCCGGCAGGTGGGCTTTGAGGGTGCGATGCACTGACCGGATCACCGACTTGAGGATCCCATGAACGCGATGACTCACATCAAAGGTAGGCTGGTTGATGCCCTGGCGCGTCTTCATCACGAAGAGAGCGGCGTGGCGTACACCGAGTACCTGATCATCTTCTCGCTGATCTCGATTGGCGCGACCATCGCGTTGATCTCGACGGCGGTCTACGTCAAAGCCTACCGCGACTTCCTCGTGTGGTGGCTGGCCCACCCTGCGGTCTGAGGTCGTGGGGACTCGATCCCGAGGATCGTGCCAGCTTGGCACACTTCGGGCTCAAAGTTGCACCGAATCACCTTGTTTCACTTTTTTTCAACACCTGGCACACTCGTTGCTGTAATATTCACCCGAAGCGCCCAAACAGCGCGTCGAGTGAATCTTCACAAACCGGCCTGTCGATAAGCAGGCCAAATCCCTGGGAGGCACCCCCGATGGAAAACGTCAAGAACCTGTTCATCTCGCTGCACAACGACGAAGACGGCGCCACCGCCACCGAGTACATCATCCTGCTCGTGCTCATCGCCTGCTTCGTGATCATGATCGTGAAGGCCTTCGGTGGCACGGTCGCTAAGAAGTTCCAGGAAGCGAACACCGACGTGCAGACCAACGTCGACTTCTCCAGCCGCCCGACCGGCTGATCGACGCCTGATCGCGACCTGAAGCACTTCGGTGCTTCGGGCAGAGAGCCCGCCATCTACCAGTGGCGGGCTCTCGTCGTTTTAGCGTTGCGCCGACGGGTGGATGTGCACGGCCCGGCCGGTGGTCCGGGCGCTTCATCGCCCCTTTATGGCGTGTTAAGGTCTCAGACTTCGAGCCCCGCTGGTTTTGCCCGACGCTCACCGGCCAGGCTCGTGTGCAAGTCCCCCCCCGCTTCAACGGCCGCCCCGCCGGGCGCCGCTCCCGCATGAGGTTGTTATGGTCGTCGTGTTCACGCTGACGATATTTTTGAGCGCGCTCTTGCTCTTCGGGGTCCAGCCGATGGCCGGCAAGATGCTGCTGCCCTTTCTCGGCGGCACCCCCGGGGTGTGGAACACCTGCATGATGTTTTTTCAGGCGGTGCTGCTCCTGGGTTATCTGTGGGCCCACGGCATCTCCCGGCTGCGCGCGCTCCCGCAGCTTTTGCTGCAGCTGGGGCTGCTCGGCGCGGCGGTGGTCGCCCTGCCGCTGAGCATGAACCGCATGGACTTCTCCAGCGAGTGGCTGGTGCATCAACCCGTGCTCTGGCTTGTAGCCGCGCTGGGGCTGGGGGTGGGGCTTCCCTTTATGGCGCTCTCCACCTCCTCGCCACTCTTGCAGGCCTGGTTTGCGCGCCAGGATCACCCCCGCGCCCACGACCCCTACTTCCTCTACGCGGCCAGTAACGCCGGCAGCCTGCTGGCACTGCTGGCCTTCCCCTTCATTGTTGAGCCCCTCTTCGGCGTGCGCGAGCAGGCCTTTGGGTGGAGCGCAGCCTTTGTGATGCTGGCCATCCTGCTCGCCATCTGCGGGATCATGACCCTGAAGGCCTCGCCGGACTACCGGGGCAAATCACCATCGGCGCTCCCCGCCGACGCCGAGCTGGACGCCCCCGCGCCCACCTCGCGTCAGAAAGGCCTGTGGATCCTCTATGCCTTTGTTCCGTCGAGCCTGATGCTCGGCGTGACCACCTACATCACCACCGACGTGGCCGCCTTTCCGCTGCTCTGGGTGATCCCGCTGGCGATCTTCATCGCCTCGTTCATCGTGGTCTTCTCCTCCATCAAGCTCAACCTGCCGCTGCTGGGGCGAGTGATGAGCTTGTTGGGAACGGCGCTTTTGATCGGTTGGATGATGGGGGCGACCAACCCCGCCTGGCTGCTCCTGCCGCTGCACGTGGTCTTCTTTGCCCTGGTCACCCTGGTGCTGCACGGACGTCTGGCGGCCAGCCGCCCCTCGGCCAGATACCTGACCGGCTTTTACCTCTACATGTCCATCGGCGGTCTGCTCGGCGGGGTCTTCAATACCCTGCTCGCCCCGCTGCTCTTTACCAACATCTGGGAGTACCCCCTGGTGTTGATTCTGGCCTGCGCGCTGCGACCGCAGTCAGCAGCCGACCTGGCCGATCCGGACCGCCCCTGGAAGCGCGCCGCGCCCTTTGTGGCCACCGCGCTGATGCTGGGGAGCGTGTGGCTGCTCAAGCGCAGTGAGATCGCCCACGCCGATGTCTTTAGCTTCGTGCTCCTGGCCGTCCCGGCGGTCATCGCCTACAGCCAGGTGGAGCGGCCGGCCCGCTTCGGACTTGGACTTCTGGGCATCTTCGTGGCCGCCTCACTGGTCAGCGTGGAATACGACACGGTCTTCAAGAAGCGCACCTTCTACGGCGTCGTCGAGATCCTGAAGTCCGATACGGAGTACCGCATGATCCACGGCGGAACCTTCCACGGCCACGCCCTGATCGAAGATGAAGGCTGCACTCCCCAGAACTATTACGATCTGCGCGGACCGATGGGCAGCCTCTTTGAGATCTACCGCAGCCACGTCACCCCTCGCCGCCTGGCGGTGATCGGGCTGGGGCTGGGCTCGCACGCCTGCTACGCCGAGCCCGAAGACTCGCTGACCTTCTATGAGCTCGACCCGGTCGTGATCGAGGCGGCGAAAGGCTTTGGCAACGTCGCCCGCTCGCCATCCGCCGAGCTGAGCTATGTCGCCGGTGATGCTCGCATTCAGCTCCAGCAACGCGACGCCGGCAACCCTTACGGGATGCTCATCATCGATGCGTTCAGCTCCGACGCTATCCCCATTCACCTGCTGACCGTGGAGGCCTTTGAGCTCTACCTCTCGCGCATTGGCGAGGATGGGATGATCGCGGTCCATATCTCCAACCGTTACTTCGATCTTATCCCGGTGCTGCGCGGGCTGGCCGACGCCCATAATCTGGAGCTGCGGGTTGTCGACGATGTTCATTTAAGCGATCAGGAGATCGCCGAGGGGCGCGTCGCCTCCACCTGGGGCGTGCTCACCCGCGACGCAAAGAAAACAGAAGCACTTGAAGCCCTCGATCCCCGCTGGCAGCCCTTTACCGGACCGGGGGTCACCTGGACGGATAACCACGCGGCGGTCAACGGTCTTTGGATCTTCTGATCTCCCTAAAAGCCCCCGGTGGCGGTGTCAGCAGTGACCATGGTGCGCCATTCTGTCACGATCTTCGCTGCCCGCCCCGACGTACGAGGTGCCGGCGTTAAGGTGCCGGCACAGCCCTTCGTCGCTCCCTGCAGAGGCCTCCTCAATGCAACCCTTTACCGAACTTCCCCTCTGGTCCCAGCTCCTGGTGATGGTGCCGCTGGTGGTCATCTGCCTGATCTCGGCGGTCACCGACTTTCGTGAGCGCAAGGTTTACAACACCTTCACCTACCCGGGCGTGATCATCGGGCTTGTGGCCCACACTCTGGCCTTTGGCTGGTCGGGGCTGGGCTCGGGGCTGCTGGCGGCGCTGACGGTGCTGGTGGTGGGGATTCTGATCTTGCCCTTTCGCTGGCTGGGCGGCGGCGACATCAAGCTGTTGGCGATGATCGGGGCCTTTGTGGGCTTCTCCGGGCTCTACGTGGTCTTTTTCTACGCCACCCTTGTGGGGCTTGCGATGGGCATTATCCTCTCGGTCGCCAACGGCTACATCACCGAGCTCATCAAACGTCTGTGGCTGGTGATGCGGGCGATGTTCTTCAGCATCACCTCGCGCACCAACCTGGGCGTGAAGATGGAGACCGATGAGCGCGCCTACCTGCCCTTTGCCATCCCGATCTTCTTCGGGGTGCTCCTGGCGCTGACCGACGCGTACGCCGGCTGGCCGCTGTGGCTCGACGGACTTCGACTGTGGATGAGTGACTCGCTTCTATGAGCTCCAATCAACACGCAATCGTCATCGGTGGAGGGGTTGCCGGGCTGGGTGCGGCCTGGCGTCTGGTGCAGGAGGGCTGGGAGGTCGATGTCTTCGACCGCCACACCCCGGGCTTTGGTGCGTCGACGCGCGCAGCCGGCATGCTGGCGCCGGCGGCTGAGGCTCATTTCGAAGAAGAGCTGCAGCTGGGCCTGGGTCAGGCAAGCCTTGCGCTCTACCCGGACTTTGTGCGGGAGCTTCAGGAGGAGAGCGGCGTTGATGTCGATTACCGCAGCCGCGGCACCCTGGTGGTGGGCATTGACCGCGACGACGCCGAAGCCCTGGCCCATATGCACCGCTACCACCGCAAACTGGAGCTGCCCGTAGAACAGCTCACAGGCGATCAGGCGCGCGAGATCGAGCCGGGCCTCTCCCCCACCATCACCATGGGGCTCTTTTGCCCCTCCGATCACCAGGTGCATCCTCAGCGGCTGATGGAGGCCCTGGCCGGGGCATTTAAGGCCCGCGACGGCCGTCTGCACACCCACACCGGGGTTCGCGCAGTCCGCCTCGACGACGCGGGCGGGCGGGTGCGCGGCGTGACCCTCGACGATGGCAGCCACATCGACGCTGCCAACGTGCTCGTGGCCAACGGCGCCTGGGCCCGCAAACTCGAGGGCATCCCCCGCGGCATCCTCCCCCACATCCGGGCGGTCCGCGGCCAGGTCTTGGTGGTGGGGCTCGGAGACCCACCTCTGTGCCAACATGTCATCCGCGCCCCCGACGCCTACCTCGTCCCGCGCACAGGCGATCAGGCCGGCGGCGAGCTTGTGATCGGGGCGACGAGCGAGGAGCGGGGCTTTGATAACCGGCTGACCGCCGGCGGCGTCTTCGAACTTCTGCGCGGCGCCTGGGAGACCCTCCCGGGCATCTACGATGCCCCCATCCTCGACCAGTGGGTGGGCTTTCGGCCCGTCTCCCTGGCCAACCTCCCGGCGCTCGGTCCCACCTCCATCGAGGGCCTCTTCACCTCGCTGGGCCACGGCCGAAACGGCATTCTGCTGGCCCCTTTGAGCGCCGATGCGCTCAGCGCGATGATGCGCGGTGAAGATCCGCACCCGGCGGTGCGTCAACTTCTACGGCGCGGGTAAGCTGCGCCGGAGCATCGCGCGCGGTTGCCGCCGGGCCGGCCTTTCGGGTATCACTTCCCGCGGCCCACACTTGCCCTCTGCGGCCCCCATTTTTTGCGCATTTATCTGGATCTCTGGCTCTCCGGGAGCACACGCATGACGCATCAACGTGCCATAGTTTTGATCGCCATTTTGCTCACGCTTGCGCCGGCGGCCACCGCCACCGCCCAGCAGTCCGACCCGCTGCCGGAGACCTTCTCCGGCGTGCGCCCGACCGGCATGGGCAACGCGCTCACGCCCGTCGCTGCCGGCGTCGACAGCCTCTACCATAACCCGGCCGGGCTGGCCCGCGGTGAGATGTACATCCTCGACGGGGCCTTTACCTACACCCCCCAGGGCGGGCTCTTAAGCGCGGGCATCGCCGACAGCAAGACCAACCCCCAGATCGCCGCCGGGGTGGCCTACTCCTACTACTTCGGCTCCGAAGATCACGCCGACCTCTCCGGTCACGATGTGCGCTTTGCCGCGGCGGTGCCCGTGATCCCCGAGCGCATCTCGATTGGTGTGGGCGGGCGCTACATGCACTTCAGCGACGCCTCCCTCCCCGAGATCCCCGACGATGAAGACAGCCAGGTGCTCTTTAAGGGCCTCAGCGTCGATGTGGGGGCGATGTTCCGCGTCGGCGAGCTTGTGCACCTGGGGGTGACCGGCCAGAACCTCATCGATCCCTGCCGCGACAACGCGCGCTGCCGCGGCTCGGTGCCCACCCGCATCGGCGGGGGCTTTGGCCTGGGCACGGTCACCAGCTTTCAGTTCACCGGCCAGGCCATGGTGGACATCACCTCGGCCGACGACCCGGTCTTCGACTTCGGGGTGGGCCTGGAGTACCTGGCGGCCAACGCCATCCCGCTGCGCGTGGGCTTTGAGCGCCGCGGCTTTTTTGACCGCAACCTGATCACCGCCGGGTTCGGCTGGCGCTCGCAGGCCGCCGGGCTCGACATCTCCTACCGCCACGACCTCAACCAGAGCTCGAAGTTCGGGTATGTGGCCGGCGGTTTTTCCGTCTATTTTTAAGGGCATCGCGCGACCATCGGGCGAAGGGGGGTTGGGGAAAACTTTTGATCGACGCCCGCCCCTGCCTGCTCTACCCTCCAGAAATTCCACCTGTTGTAGCCGTAGGTCGCCCACCCTTTTTGTTTGCGGTGTAAGGCGGCCGCCTCCATCCGCGTCAGATCGCTGCGCACAGGCAGCGTTGTGCCCGTCGAGATGTGTCCGGGCTGTCGCGGTGCCTAGATTTCTAGTTTGATCGTCGTCAGGGTCGTCGTGGCCTGCCGACATCGCGGCGTCGAATAGAAGCGTCGGCCGCGGTGTTTTGTCTGCGAGATCTTTGAAACGTCGATCCTCACCGGCGCATCTGTGCAGGTGAGTTCGCATTTGGGTCCGCCCCGGGCCTTCGATACACCCGGGACCGGACAACTTCCGTCAGGGGGTATCGACTTTATGACTACCCAACATCCCAAACCCAACGCATCGACCACCTCGAAAGTTGAAGTGCTCGTCGACAAGGGCAAGCACAGCAGCGTCAAGCTCAAGGGCACCGATCAGGAGATGGGGCTCGACGCCGGCTCGCTCAACGACGCCTCCGAGCTTTTTGGCGACTTGAGCCTGCCGATGATGCGCGGCTCCAACCTCAACCTGCCGGCCAGCGCCGACCCGCTGACCGCGTATCTGGCGCGCCTCAACTACATCGAACCTCTGCCCGCCGATGAACAGCAGGAGCTGGCCGAGCGCTACGTCAACGAAAACGACCGCAACGCCGGCAAGATGCTCATCCTCACCAACCTGCGCCTGGTGGTGAAGCTGGCCCGCGAGTACCAGCGCCGCTGGACCAACCTCCTCGACCTGATCCAGGAGGGTAACGTGGGTCTGGCCGAGGCGGTGACCCGCTACGATCCGTACCGCGGCGTGAAGTTCACAAGCTACGCCCAGTACTGGATCCGGGCGATGATCCTCAACTACCTGATGAATCATCTGCACCCGGTCAAAATTGGTAGCTCCCGCGCCGGACGTAAGCTTTTTTATAACCTCAAAAAAGCGCGCCGCGAGCTGATGCGTCAGGGACACCCCAACCCCACCCCGGCGCTGATCGCCGACTACCTCGATGTCGATGAGAGCGAGGTGGTGCGTGTCGCCGCCCAGCTCGACGCCCCGCCGGTCTACCTCGACGCGCAGGCGCCCGGCCATGAGAAGACCACCGTCGGCGAGCTGATGCACTCGGAGACCGCCGACCCCGAGGAGCTGGTCACCGATTACGACCTGGCCACTCGCCTGCGCGAGGCCATCAACGCCTTTGGCGAAAACCTCGACGATGAGCGCGAGATGACCATCTGGTTTGATCGCATGATCGCCGAGGAGCCCCGCAGCCTGGTCGACCTCGGTGAGTACTGGGGCGTCTCCAAAGAACGCATCCGCCAGGTGGAGGTGCAGATCCGCGACGATTTTCGGCGCTTTCTGCTCGACCGCCTGGGCGATGAGGTCAAGCTCGACTTCCTCGACCAGCTGGGTTGATGCGCGACCCCGGCCACACCGCAGCAAAAGACCTGGCGAAAAGATCAAAAAAGCCGCCCCGAAATTCGGGGCGGCTTTTTTGATCTTCAAGCGATGCGGGTCGAGCGATGCTGCAACGCCGGAGGCTCAGACCTCTTCGAGCTTCGCGCCTTCGCGGCGCTCCCGCATCACGTCGCGGATCATCTCGATGACCATAAAGGCCACGCCCACGCAGATCAGCGCGTCGGCGATGTTAAAGGTCGGCCAGCGGTGCGCGTCGGTGTACTTCCAGACGATAAAGTCGATGACGTAACCAAAACGCGCGCGGTCGATGAAGTTGCCCAGCGCGCCGCTGGCGATGAGCGCCAGAGCCCAGAGCAGCAGGCGTTGGTCGTTTTGCACCCCGCGCAAAAGCCCCAGGATGATGAACACCGCCAGCAGGCTCACCGCCAGAAAGAAGGGCTTACGAAAGGAGCTGTCTTTGTCGGCAAAAATGCCAAAGGCCGCACCCGGGTTGCGGGTGTACTGGTAATCCCAGTAGCCCTCGATGACCGTGACCTCGCGGTTGGTCACCTCGATGACCTGCCCGGCCTCAAGCTCGCTCTCGGGATGAAGTTGCTGGCCATCCTCGGTGCGCGTGTAGAGCTGGGCGATGGTCTTGACTTCTTCGGGGGTGTTCGCCTCGAAGGTCTCGGTGAGGTAGGCCTCCACCGTCGTGCCCTCGGCCTGCTCGGGCACCTCCAGCACGATGGGATGCGAGAAGAAGCCCGGGCGCTCGGTGGCAAGCCAGGTCTCGGCGTACCACTTCGACCACTGGTCGAGCGCCACGCCGAGCACGACGATCAGCGCAAAGAGGCCGTATTTCATAAGCGACGCGTTCTTCATCCTTCGATCACCTCAAGCACGCTGGCGCAGCGCGGGCAGACCTCATCGTCGCTGCCGGCCTCGATCCAGAAGTTCCAGCAGCGGGGGCATTTCTGCCCGGAAGCCGGAACCACGCCGACGTCCACGATCTTTCCATCGGCCGGGGTGGCCTCGTTGACCTCCACCGCACTGGCGATGAAGAAGGCCGGCAGGCTCTGCTCGTAGCTGCGGAGCAGGCTCAGCGTGGAGCCGGAGGCTCCGAGGGTCAGGTGCGCCTCCTGGCTGCTGCCGATCTGCCCTTCCTTACGCTCGCCCTTACGCGCGCGCTTGGCCTCCATGGCCTTCTGGGCCTCCTGACGCACTTCCAGAAGTTGCTCCCAGCGCTCACCGAGCTCGGCATCTTTCCAGGCCGCGGTGTGGGTGGGGAAGCCGGCCAAAAAGACACTCTTCTCGGCGTCTTCGCCGTGGGGAAGATGCTCCCAGGCCTCTTCGCAGGTAAATGAGAGGATGGGCGCAACCGCGCGCACCAGCGCGTCGATCACCAGCCAGTAGGCGGTCTGACCACTGAGGCGCTCACGCGAGCCCGGCGCCTCGCAGTACATGCGGTCTTTGGTCACGTCCATATAGACGTTGGACAGGTCCACAGTCACCAGCTGCACCAGCGTGTGGTAGATGGTGTGGAACTGGTAGCCGCGGTAGGCCTCTTCGATGCGCTCGATCGCCTCAGCGGTGCGGTGAAGCACCCAGCGGTCGATCTCTTCGAGCTCATTGAGCGGCAACGCCTGAGAGGGGTCGAAGCCCTCCAGCCCGCCGAGCAAGAAGCGGAAGGTGTTGCGAACCTTGCGGTAAGCGTCGGAGATGCGCTTGAGGATCTCGGTGGAGAGGGTGATGTCGCCGCGGTAATCGACCGCTGCGACCCACATCCTCAAGATCTCGGCGCCGTACTGATCGAGCATGCGCTGGGGCGGCTCGAAGTTCTTGCTGGACTTGGAGTACTTGCGCCCGTCTTCGTCGGTAACAAAACCGTGGGTCAAACAAGTGCTGTATGGCGAGTGGCCCCGCGAGATGATGCCGGCCAGAAGACTCGACTGGAACCAGCCGCGATGCTGGTCGCTGCCTTCGAGGTAAAGGTCGGCGCGGGTGCCCACGCCCATCTTGCGGTCGAGCACCGCCGACCAGGACACGCCGGAGTCGAACCACACATCGAGGATGTCTTCTTCTTTGCGGAAGTCATCGCCGCCGCACGCGGGGCAAACGGTGCCTTCGGGCACGAGCTCTTTTGCGTCGCGCTCAAACCACACGTCGGCGCCGTGGTCTTCGACCAGATCGGCCACGTGATCGGCGATCTCACGGGTGGCCAGCGCCTCATTGCAGTGGCGGCAGTACATCACGGTGATGGGCACACCCCAGCTGCGCTGGCGGCTGATGCACCAGTCCGGGCGGCCCGAGACCATGCCGTGGATGCGGTCGCGGCCCCAGCCGGGCACCCAGTTGACCTTCTCGATCTCTTCGAGCGCCGATTTACGCAGCTCAAAGCCTTCGTCGAGGCCGGCACCCTCGGGCTCCATCGCCACAAACCACTGCTCGGTGGCGCGGAAGATCACGGGCTTCTTGCTGCGCCAGCCGTGCGGGTAGCGGTCGATGGTGACCTTATCGCCCGGCTTATTGAGCAGGAGCCCCATGTCGGCCAACTTCTGCTGGATGACGGGGTTGGCCTTAAAGACCTGGGTGCCGGCGAACTCTTCGACGTCCGGCCCGCGGAACTTGCCGTAATCATCCACCGGGCAGACGATCCCGAGGTTGAAGTGACGCCCGAGCTCGAAGTCTTCCTGACCGTGGCCGGGGGCGGTGTGCACGCAACCGGTGCCCTGCTCCAGGGTGACATAATCGGCGGGAAGGAGCACCGAGTCGCGCTCCATCCAGGGGTGGCGCGCCTTAAGTCCTTTGCCCTCGCCAAGCTCCCCGACCAGCTCACGGCCCTCAAAGCTCGTGAGCACCTCGTGCTCCTCGATGCGGCAGGCTTTAAGCACCTCATCGCGAAGGCCCTCGGCCATCACGTAGGCCTCATCGCCCACGGCCACAAGCTGGTAGGTGAGCTCCGGGTTGAGCGCGATGGCCAGGTTGGCCGGAAGGGTCCAGGGCGTGGTCGTCCAGATCACCACGAAGGTCTTTTTGTCGCCCGCAGCCTCACCGAGCTCGCCGGGAAGCGCGCTGATCGGGAACTTCACGTAGACGTGCTCGGTGGTAAACGCGTCGTACTCCACCTCGGCCTCGGCCAGCGCAGTCTGCGCGGCCCAGTCCCAGTGCACCGGCTTAAAGCCGCGGTAGACGATGCCTTTTTCGAAGAAACGACCCAGCTCACGCACCGTGGTCGCCTCATAGTCGTAGGACATCGTCAGGTAGGGATCATCCCACTGACCAAAGCCCATCACGCGGCGGAACTCCTCGCGCTGGATGTCCACAAAACGCTGCGCGTACTCGCGGCAGGCTTTGCGGATCTCGACCTTGCTCATCTCTCGCTTTTTCTTGCCGAGCTCTTTGTCGACCTGATGCTCAATCGGCAGGCCGTGGCAATCCCAGCCCGGCACGTACTCACAGAGCTCACCGGCCATGTTGCGGAACTTCACCACAAAGTCTTTGAGCGTCTTGTTGAGAATATGCCCGTGGTGGAGGCTGCCGTTGGCGTAGGGGGGGCCGTCATGAAGGATAAAACGCGGCCAGCCCTGGGCCTTTCCGCGCTCCACCCACGCCTCATAAATGCCCTCATCGCGCCACCAGGCCACGCGCTCTTCTTCGCGCTGGGCCAGGTTGGCCCGCATCGGAAAGTCGGTCGAAGGGAGGTTGAGGGTATCTTTGTAGTCCTTGCCCACAGCGGCACTCCTTAGCAGTACAATAGGTTGGAAAACGACCACCTGAATCGCGCTCTTCTAACACAGCCCCCGCCCCGAATAAAGCAGGCCCTCGGCGAGTAATCGGGCATTTTCGGCCACTTATTCGGGCTCAGTTCTGACGCGCACAACCAGGGGTCGACCGCGGCCGATGCGACGCGCGTTATGATGAAGCAGCCCGTTGAGATACTGGCGAGCGTGGATGGTCGCATCTTCCCAGCTCAAGCCCCGGGCGCGGTAGCAGGCGATAGCGCTGGCGAGCTGGCAGCCGGTGCCCCGCACATCGTCTTCCACGCGCGAAAGTGGCTCAAAGTTGCGCTCGCCAGTGGCGTCGGCAAGCACATCGACAACGCCCTCGCCGGCGCCCGGTGGAAGATGCCCGCCCTTGACCAAAACCCGCGCCCAGCCGGCCCGGTGAAGTTCGCAGGCCAGCGCGGCTGCGTCGGAACCGGGGTCATCGAGCCCCAGAATCTGTGCGGCTTCCGGGACGTTGGGGGTGAGCAGATCGATGCGCTCGCGCACACGCTCCAGCCCCTCAAACCACCCGTCGGCGTGCAGGGCGCTGCGGCCATCACCGCTGGCGAGCACCGGGTCGAGCACCACCGCAACCCGGCGGTCGACCTCCTCTAAGAAGTCGGCCAGCACCTCAAAACTTCCCAGCCCGGGAACCATGCCAATTTTGATCGCCTGAAGATCAAAATCCTCAGCGATAGCGTCGAGTTGGGCGCGCAGCGTGCTCACGCTCACCGTCTCAAAGCTGCGCACGCCCCGGGTGTTCTGGCATACGAGCGCGGTGATGACGCTTAAGCCGTGGCACCCGAGGTCGCGCATCACCTGCAGGTCGACCTGAATGCCCGCGCCACCGCTGGGGTCGGTGCCGGCGATGGTCAGCACCAGGGGCACAGCTGCCGGCGCCGTGTTCGCAACATTCATCGGACTCACTCCCCTGCTCCCGAGCGTGCACGGGCCGCAACATCCTCGGGAAGACGCAACACCGAGGCGGCGCGGGTGAGCATCGCCTCATCGACGCCCAGCGCGCGGAAGATCTCCAGGTTGCGCTGCAGGGGGTTCTCCAGCGCGTGCAGCTCGCGGGCGCGCGCCCACCCGATCTGGCCGGCGAAGACCCAGGGGTTGGCCGGCACCGGAAAGTCACTTCCCATGATCACCCGGCTGCGCGCGGTGGCATCGCCCAGAACTTTGTGGATGTAGGGAAAACGCGAAAGCGATGCCATCGCCGAGATGTCGCCGTAGAGGTTGGGGAAGTCGTCGAGCATCTGGCGCCACTGATCGTAATCCTCGCGGAAGGGGTGCACCACGCCGCTACCGGCGCAATGCGCTGCGATCACGCGCGTGCCGCACTCCAGGGGAAGGCGCAGCCGCTCGGGCTTTCCCCAGGCCTGGTTCACCGGCGGGATCGTGTGCTCAAAGGAGGTGTGGGTGAGCAGTGGGATGTTCAGCGCCGCCATCTTTTCGAAGAACCCGCGGTAGCTGTCGCGGCAAAGATCGATGTCCTGGGAGTTGGGCAAAAGTTTAATCGCCACCGCCCCGCGCTCGGCCACCCGCTCGAGCTCATCGATGGCGTCGCGGCGCTGCGGGTTGACCGACGCAATCGGCAGCAACTGCTCGGAGCGCTCGCAGACCTCAAAAAGATAGTCGTTGGAGATATAGACGCGGGTGCGCTCATGATCGTAGTGGCCGGCCTCATCGTAGATGGCGTCGAAGGCCAGCAGGCCGGCCGCGTCAAGCTCGCTCTCCTCGACCCAGCGGGTGACCTGGGCGGCGTAGGCCCGGTCGAGCTCCTCGCGGGAGACGCCGGCCAAACCCAGCGCACGGCTCAGCCAGGCAAAGGCCCAGCCGCCGGAGAGTCTGGGGCTTACGTAGCAGCCATTCTGGGGGTTGATCCCCATCAGATGAACATGGGCGTCGATGATCATAAGCGTCTCAAAAAGGGGCCAGGGCCGCGCCGGGCGGCAACCTCGGCGAAGGTTGCACGATTGCGCAGCAGCGGCAATTTGTGTTTTTTTGGGGGCGTTCGCCCCCTGCCCTGCCCTGACGTAAAGGTGGTTTCGCGATGTTGATCCTACACCCCCGCATCTACCTCGATCATCGCGGCGCGCATACCGACGCGCTGCTCATCGAAGGTCAACACGTGGTCGCCATCGGCGATGAAGCGCGCCAGCGGGCCGGTCGGAGCGCGGAGGTGGTGCGGCCCGAAGCGGCGTGTGTGATGCCCGCGCTGGGCGATGCGCACATTCACCTCTGGGGCGCCGGGCTGCGCGCACACACCATCGATCTTCGGGGTATGAGCGCGCCCCAGATCCTCGACGAGCTTCGCGTGGCCGCTCCGCGCCAGGACGGCTGGATCGTGGGCACGAACTGGAACGAGAACAACTTTGCCGATGATCACCCGCTTAACCTGGCGCTCCTCGATCAGCTCTTTCCCAACCAGCCCGTATGCCTGCACCGCGTCGACGCGCACGCCCTCTGGGTCAACTCCGAAGCGCTGCGTCGCGCGGGCCTCGATGAGCGTGTGCACGACTTAAGCGGCGGGCTGGCCGAGCGAGGGCCCGACGGGCGGCTCACCGGCGTGCTCATCGACCACGCCATGGAGCCGGTGCTGCGCGCGCTGCCCCCGGCCGACGCCGCAGAAGATCGCCTCATCTTTACCCATACCGCCAACACCTTGTTGAGCCACGGGGTGAGTTTTTCATCGATGGCGTTCACCTCGATGGAGCGCCTGGAGCTTGTCGATGAGCTCATCGCCGATGGCGAACTTCCCTCCCGCGTCGACTTCTGGATGGACGGCACCTCCCCCGATCTCGACCGCCTCTTAGAGCGCGGCCCCCGCGCCGCGAACGCCGCAGGCCACCGGGTGGGCACCATCAAGTTCTTTGCCGACGGCGCGCTGGGCTCGGCCGGGGCCTGGCTTCTGGAACCCTACCGCACCGGCGGTCAGGGACTTCAGACCCAACCTGTAGGCTACCTCAAAGAGCGCATCCCCGAGCTGATGGCTGCGGGCTGGCAGGTGGCCGTGCACGCCATCGGCGATGCGGCCGCGCGCAACGTGCTCGACGCCTTTGAGGCCGCGCCCCCCGAGCTCCGGGCGAAACTTCGCCCCCGGCTCGAACACGCCCAGATCGTTCACCCCGACGACCGCCCCCGCTTCGCTGAGCTCGGCGTCATCGCCAGCATCCAGCCCATTCACCTGCGCAGCGATGTGCCCTGGGCGCCTCGCCGACTCTTCGATCCCCAGCTCGAGCGCCTCTTCCCCTGGCGCGATCTTCTCCCGGCCACACTTGCCGCCGGCAGCGACTACCCCATCGACGATCCCAACCCCTGGCATGGCATCGCCACCGCGATGACGCGCCAGGGTTACGACGACACACCCTTTAGCCCCGAGCACGCCCTGACCCGTCAGGAGGCCATCTCCGCCTACACCTACGGTGCCGCCTACGCCTCGCACCGCGAACACCAGCTCGGCGCGCTGCACCCGGGCTACCTGGCCGACGTCATCGCCCTCTCCGCCGATCCTTTTGTCGACTCGCCAGAAGCCATCTGGGAGATCGAGGTGCTCTGGTCACGCCTTCCGGGCCGCTGAAGCTTAACTTCTGTAACGCCACTCGCTATGGTGGTCCCCTTCACACCGAGAGGCGGTGCGGAGGGGATTTTTTGTTCACGATGATGCGTAGTGGAGGAGTACATCATGTTTAACCATCCGGACGTCGAGGAAATCGATTCAGGCAGCTACGAAGTCTCGCTTAATGGGACCAGCACCGGTTTTGCCTGGTTTGCACTCGATGGTTTTGGCAATCGCACCGCTTATTTTACGCTCGCCACGGGCACCACGTTCCCCTTCGTCATGACGTTGAACCAGACGCTGACGTTCACACGCATCAAAGAAGATTTCAAAACCCCCGGTGAGTTCGGAAAATGGGGTTTGGCTCAGCTCGGCGGGTCGGCGGACTACCACTGCATGATCGAGACGCTGATTGCCTGGAACGGAAACTGAACACGGGCGCAACACGCAGCCTCATTCGGCTGCGGCATGGCAAGACAGCTGAATGAAACACTCCGACGCGCTCAACCTTGAAGGTTGAGCGCGTCGAGTACTTCTTGCACGCTCAACACCTCGCGTCGCGCCCGACGCTGGTCTGGCGTCAGGCTATCGGCGAGTGCCCTGACGCATTGGCGCGCCTCCTCAGGAACCACATCGACAAGGGGCGCCAGCAGACCGATGATCTGCGCGCCAATACTGGGCAAGTGGCAGGTCTGCGCGCTCTCCATCAGCTCGGCCTGTTCGATCCAGTCGACCTCACGACCACAGCGGACCGCGAGCGCCAGCGCCAACTTCGCGCCCCAGGTGTTTCCGGTGCGGCTCCATGCCTGATACGCGCTCATCGCCATGGCGCGGGCGGTTGCGTCATCGTTCAAGCGAAACGCCATCGCCGCCTCGACCAGCCCGAGCAACCCGTCGAGTTCAGGAATGGCCAGCTCTCGGGCTGCCGCCAAAAAAGCCTCATCCGGCGCGCTGAGGGCATCGCAACGGTAGGCCAGGCGGCGCTGCAGAATGCGCGCGCGCACCACATAGACCGGCTGGTGGCGGCGCTCCGCGAGCTTTCGCGCTTTGAGGATGAGGTGCTCGGCCTTCTCCAGCTCGCCACACTCCAGCAGGGAAGTCGCCGCGTTGAGCGCCGAGGAGAGGCGCGCGCTGACACGACTTTTCAGCCGTGCAGCCTCGGTGTGCAGGCGCGCGGCGTCTTCAAAACGGGCCTGGCGGTAGTTCATCAGCCCCATCCAGCCTCGCACCGTGCCCTGGATCTCTTCGCATGCATGCTCCCGAGCCCAGGCTTCGATCTCGGCCATCACCCGCTGGCCGACCTCGCGCTGGCAACCCCAGGAGGCCTGAAGACGAAAGCGCTGGCGGCGAAGCTCCAGCTCCGGATCATCGAGGGGCGCGACCTCGTCCATCGTGGCCAGGGCGGTGGGGCCCTGAACCTGCATGCTCAAGATCGCCGCGCGCACCAACGTCTCGATGCGCCGCCGGCGCTCATCGGGCTCGCCGGCGCGCTCCATCGCGGCGAGGAATCGCTCCAGCTCGCGCGGAGACCCGTTGGAGAGGGCGATCTTAGCCCAGGTCATCAGCAGGCGGTCCCGCTGAGGTCCGCGCTCATCGGGGCTTAAGCGCAGCGCCGCCCATCCCTCATCGAGCAAGGCAATGGCGCGGCCGAGCTCCCCGTCGCGATCGAGATTCTCAGCGCGCAGGCAGGCCTCTTCGGCAGCGCGGGCGGAGTCGCCGGCCTGCACCAGATGAAAGAAGCGCTGCGGATGCCCCGCGGGAAGCGCCCTGGCGATCTTTTTGTGCGCATTGCGGCGGTCATCGAGCTTCCAGTCGACAAAGAGCGCATCAAAAAGCGGCACGATCACATCGTCTTGCCCCTTCTCAGGGAGAAGCCCCTCCTGGACGAGCGCCTCGATCTCGGCTTCGACTTCCCAGACCGGGCGCTTCATCAGCGCGGCCAGCACGCGGGCCTCACGCAGGGGGTGCGCAAGGCTCAACCAGGCCAGAAGATCGCGCCGGGGGCCGCGCGGGGGCAGAGGCGCTGCAAGCTCTTCGCGCTGAGCGCTGACGCGGGCGCCGGCGCGCAGCCTGCCCAGCGCCGCAGGCTCCAGCTGCACGCGCGCGCCTGCGGCGCGGGCCACGCCGACCCGAATCCAATCATCGAGCTCCTGGGCCACCCGGGCGGGCCGCCCGAGCGTGCGTCGCCACAGCTCATGCGCCCCGCCGCTGCGCAGCCCGAAGACCTCTTCATGCCCCACAAAGAGCCCCTGGAGTTGAGCGGGTGTTAGATCGCCGAGTTCCACTCGCGGCACAGCAGCCTGTTGCGGCTCCACCGCGCGCACCATCGCCCCCAGCGGACGCACCGCATCGAGGACCCTGCGCGACCAACGATCGACCTGCTCCAGGTCGTCGATCAGCACCACCCCGCCCTCTTGCAACACCCTGCCAACGCGCTCTCTGGCGAGGGCTGAGACGTCGTCAAACCCGCCCTCTTGCTCAACATCCGAGGTGCCAAAGGCCCACAGGCTCTCCAGCGGTCGGTTGCCGGAGACCACACGCAGCACCTGGCGATCGCCGCGGGCGCGGTACACATCTTCGATGGCGTCGAGCAGGCGCGAGCGCCCCGAGCCCGGCGGCCCGGTCACATCGATGGGCTGGCGCTGCTCAATGGCCTGCTCCACCTTCGCAAAGGCCGCCTCTCGCCCCAACATCGGCCACTCCACCTCCTGGTAGCGCTGGCGACCGGCGGCAAACATCGAGAGGGCGTGCTGCGCACTGGCCGGGCGGCGCTCCGCAAAACGCGCCAGCAGGCGGTAAACCAGCGCCTCAACCTCATCGGGCACCCCGCGCACCCGCGGCTCCCAGTCAGGCAGCGGCTCCAGGAGCACCGCCTTCATCAACTTCGAGACGGAGTCGGCCTGGTAGGGGCGCTCTCCCACCAGCGCCTCATAGATCATCACCCCCACCGAGTAGAGGTCGCTCTGCGGACTGGGTGCCTCCCCCCGCCATTGCTCTGGCGCCAGATACACCGGGGTGCCCCGCACCACCCCGCCGGCCTGCACGCTTAAGCCCTGGGATGAGGCCACCCCGAAGTCCAGCAGGGTGACGCGCCCGGCATCATCGACGAGCACGTTGCCGGGCTTTAAGTCGCCGTGGACCACCCCCTGGCTGTGCACCAGCGCCAGCACCTTGAGCAGGCTGCGCACCCGCACCGCCAGCCCCTCCCAGCCGTAGACGCCCTTGCCGGGAAACGGTCGCCCGTCGACATAGTTCATCACCAGGAAGTAGCGCCCCTGATGAATGCCCTCATCGCGAAGCTGCACCACCCCGGGCACGTCGAGCACGCGCAAGATCGCCGCCTCCCGCCAGACGTGGCGCTGCTCAATGATCGGCTCTCGGGTGTCCAGGATCTTGACGGCCACCTGCTCATCGAGCAGGCGATCACGCGCAGCATAGACCGCCCCAAACCCACCGGTCCCCAGCCGATGCCCCAGCACGTAGCGCCCGGCGAGCTCTTCGCCCGGGCTTATGGCGGAAGCGGTGGCCTCCGCGATGGTCTCACTCATGGTACTCCCAACAACCATTGTTTCCCCCCGACTGGCATTGCGACCCGGCCTTCACCTGGCTTCAGCAGGCTGCACGCGCTGACCTCGCCAGAGATCTTCGATCTCATGGCCGCTCAAAATCATCACACCGATGGCTTCATCAGGCTTCAACCCTAACGCCCGCGCGTCAGGCAGGCAAAGCTCGTAGCCCCGCGGCACGCGGCGGTAGCTGGCGAGCGTCGCCGCAAACGCCCGATCTCCGGGGCGCTCCACACTCACCAACAGCTCGCCCTCGGCCTGCTCGCGCGAGGCGAAGCTGCCGGCATAGATCGCCGGATGCGTGCGCTGAATCAGCCGACAACTCTCGGTAGGGCACACAAAGGTGGGTCCCCCATCAAAGGGGTCAATGCTGCGATCCCACTCAAATCCGATCGCGCGCAGCATCTTCTCCACCGGGCGCGTCGGCCCGCCGACCACCCCGATCTTCTCGCGCACGTGTTCGGGCAAAAGCGCGGTGTAGATCGGCGTCTGCGGAAAGAGGCTGCGAATAAACTCCACATTCTGGCGGCTGAGCTGATCGGCCTCCCGGTACTCCAGCCCCGTGAAGTTCGCCCCCAGGCACTCCCAGAGGTCGCTGGTGCCATCGGGGTTCAGCTCCGGCAAGAGCTCGGCGATGATCGCCTCGCGAAACCAGTCCCGATGCGCCCCGATAAACAGAAACCTCATAAAACTGAGCAACTTACCCAGCTTCATCGGGTGCCCCTGGTAGGCCGGATCGAGGATCAGCCCGCCGATCTCGGTGGGGCCATCGTAGTTAAAGGTCAGCTGCAAGACCTGATGCACGAAGTATTTGGCCAGCGTCTGCGAGTATTTCTGCTCCTGACGCACCTCAAAATAGACCGTGGGACGCTCAAAACTGCCGTGCTGAGCGATGATCATGGAGGTGCCGATCAGACGATCCGCCTCCACATCCTCCATCACAAAGACGTACTGACGCTCATGATGAGGCAGCGCCCCGGCAAAGCTCAGCCGGCTCTCCTCAATGATCGCAGCGAGTTTGTCGCGGGAGGCCGGGAGGTTGAGGGTGTTGAGGTGGTGGGCCAGACGCTCGAGTTGGTCGAGGTCGTCGGTGTGCACATCGCGCAATACGATCATCGCATCGCTCCAGCACGTAGAGATAAAGCGTCCGCAGGGCGGCTCGCCACAGGAAGGGAGGGAATTTGTCAGCGCCACAGGCGTTGCTTACATTGATGGGTGGAGCATAACCTTTGCCCGGGCGCATGCAAGCACGCAGGCGCACTTCGACCCCACCATGTTGCCACGAGGAAGGAATGGCTGATCGCTTCGAGAAGGGCCTGAAGTTGCTGGGACGTAGAGCGCGCCGGGCGGCGCGTCGAGCTACCGGTGAGGCGTCGCTGCGAGCGCTGCGCACCTCGGTGGTGAGCACGCGTCAGGGCGCCGCGCACACCGCATCGCTGGTGGCGCATGCCCCGATGGTTCAGAGCGCGCGTTTTGTGATCACCTCCGGACCTATCAAAGATCTGGCGCTGATCTGCGGACGTGCCGGCGTGGCCGGCGCGGTGGTCGACGGCGCGCTCGGCGGCATGAACGCACTTCGCGCGATGAACCAGGGACGCATCGACGGCAAACAGGCCGTGATTCACGCCGGCTCCGAGGCCGGCTGCGGATTCCTGACCAGTTCCTCGGGCACCGCCGGCACCCTGGCCGCCTACATGATCACCGGCACCATGGGACCGGCCGCGTTGGTCGCCGGCATGGGCGCCTCACTGGGCGCGCGCTACCTCTACCGTCAGGTGGTTGGCGAGACGCTGCCGCCCGAAGAGGCCAACGCCTCCGATGCCTCGGACGATCCGGCGCGTGAGGCCCGCGATCAGCCCGATCCCCCGAGCGTCAGCCCGAGCGCCAACAACAATGATGATGTCCCCGGCGACGTCATGGAAGATATCGGTCCGCGCAAGAACTAACGCGCCAATCCGTCCGCCGCCGGGTGAGAGACTGAGGCATCTTCTCCGCGTTCTCATTTTCGGCGAGTACGTCGACGTCTGGCGTGAACGCAAACTTCAGGCGTGAACACAAGAGCCCGCCCCACCTCCTATGGTGGGGCGGGCTTTTTGATTCACGCACGACCTCTGCGCCAGAGTCTCATGCGACCGCTGCGCCAGAGTCTCATGCGACCGCTGCGCCAGAGTCTCACAGCTCCCCTCGCCCCACTTCCCTCCCAATGTTCATCTTCGCTCGACCATTGACTTGCCCCCGCGTCCGGATAATTTTTTTCTACTTCAACCTTGTCGTCCGATGACGAGCCTCACCGGGCTCCTACGCTTGATGGATACACACTTCTAAGGGGTAACCTCGATGCGCCATATCACCCTCATGATCACCGCCTTCGCCACAATGATGCTCCTCTTTGCCGGCTCTGCCAGCGCCCAGGAGCCCACCTCAGCGCCGGCGGCTCCTGCCGAATCGGAGCTCTCGCCAGAGGGCGACGTCACCATCACCGACACCCCCGACTTGAGTTTTGGCCTGGGCACCCTCGACCTGACCCTCTCCGGCGGCTTAAGCGGCGGGCTCTACCTCTTCGCCGAGCCCGGCGTCGACCTCGGGCTGATTCCCCTGGGCGATGGCCTGACGCTTGGCCTGGGCGGCACCGTCAACCTGGGCTGGTGCCTGCTCTGCGCCGGCGTCACCGCCCTGACTCCCCTCAACGTGAGCGCCTGGTACGTCAACCCCCTGGCGCGCGCCACGCTGCACTTCGACGCCATCGCCAAAGCCGTGGATCTTCCCCAGCTCGACACCTACGCCGGCCTCACCGCTGGCCCCTCCTTCTACAGCTTCACCCTCTCGGTCGATAACGATCCGGCCCAGGGCGACTTCAGCGAGACGACGTTTTTGCTCGGCCCGCTCTTCGGCGCGCGTTTTACCGTCAACGAAGATAACGGCTTCTTCCTCTTTGCCGAGGCGCGCCTGCTGATGGAGTTTGGCTACAACACCATCACCTTCCGCGACAGCAACGGCACGGTTTACACCCAGGATGACGGCGTCTCCCGCGGCGGTATGGACTGGGTGGGCGGGCTGGGACTGCGTTTCTAAACCGCGACGAAAAAAGGCTCAGCGCAACAGCCCGGCGGCCTCTTCCAGCGCGCGCACCGCGCCGTGGGCGTCGACGCCAGGCACGCTCACATAGCGCGCCACAAGCTCCGGGTGGCCGTCGGCCATCACCCGCGGCAGGCCCACAACCTCCAGCATCGGAAGATCGCCCGGGCTATCGCCCACGGCCATCGTGCGCTGAAGATCGACGCCGAGGAGCTGCGCCGCCCTCCGGGCGGCGCTCCCTTTTGAGACGCCCTGGCGCGTCACGCTGGCAAAGAGACTCTCCGGCAACGCCGGCGACGACGCCCGCCCCACCTCACAGCCGGCAAGCGCCAGGGCGGTGGCGCGATCGATGTGCTCCGGCGCCACAATCCAGTGCGCGCGCACCACACGCTCCGACTGCAACACCTCCAGAAGATCGCGCTCGGCAACCTCCAACCCCAGCACCTCGGCGTGGTGGGCGCAGCGCTCGCAGATGCGATCCACAAAAATGTCGTGCGTGGTGTAGAGCTCCACAGTCAGCGTGTGGTGGCGGGCGTGCGCCACCACCTCCCGCAGCGGCTCGGCGGGCAACGCCTCGCAGATCAGCACCTCCTCGCCGGCCAGCATCAACGCGCCGTTATGAAAGATATGCGGGGCATCCGGGTCGAGGCGTTTTGCAACGTCGAGCGCCACCCCACAGGCCGCGCGCCCGGTACACACCGCGATGCGAACGCCCGCCTCGCGCGCGCGGACAGCCGCCTCCCAGACCTCCACAGCCACCTGCCCGTCGGGGCCGATCACCGTCCCATCCAGATCGAGCAGCACCAGATCAGCCCTGCGCATCACCCACCTCCCAGACTTTGTCCTGTCGAGCGCGCCTGGCTCAGCCCCTCCCCAAAGAGCAGCGCACGACTCAACGCCTCAAAACGCGCGCGCTCCTCGCGCGAAAGCTCACCGTAAAGCTGGCGCGTATCAAAAAGTTGAAGCTCCAGCTTGCCGGCGACCACCCGCGCGGCCGGCCCCACCCGATCTTCATCGCAACCATGCGCCCGCGCGATCGCCAAGGGCGTTGACCCTTTGCGCCAGTGCAAGCGCTCCACCAGCACGTGCACCGCCGCCGCCAGGCTCTCCGCACCCAGATAATCTCCAAATCGCTCGTGGCATGCCTGCGCCCACAACCTCAGCGCCGTCTCTGTGAGCTCCAGCCCCCGCTCCTCCTCGCCAAGCACATCGAGCAGGTGCGCCAGCGCCTGCGGAAAACGCAGGGGCGCAAGCCCCGTCCGCCCCCGGCGCTGACTTCCGTCGAGCACCACCTCAAACTGCCGCCGCAGCTTCTGGTTGACCTCACGGGCCCGCTCCACCACATCGCCCACCTCCACCGAGCGACGGATCAGCCGCTCACGCAAAAGATAGCGTGCCGATGGCGAGCGCCGCACCGTCAGCGAGCTCGTCGCCGCACGCACCACTTCCCCCAGGCGTTTGAGCACCTCCAGGCTCTCCAGCCAGCGCTCATCATCCTGATAAACGCGCGCCAGCCCATCGAGGATCCAGGGGTTTCCCAGGTCCCGGTCCAGCGCCCCGAGCAGCATGCTCACCGCCGGCGCGCTCTGCCCGCCGGCGCGCACTGCCAGCGCCGCGCTTCGCAAAAACTCCGCGGCATCATGCGCCTCCTCCGCCTCCACGAAGGCCTCCAGAAAGCGCAGCGCCGCTCGCCAGGGCGCTCCCCGCTCCATGGCCACATGCCCCAGCGCGTAACTTAAATGCGGATCGTCGGGCTCAAACTCCCGCGCGCGCTCCAACCACCCCTCCGAACGCTCCACATCTTCTTCGACCAGATAAAGGTAGCCTAAAAAGGTCGCACAGCGGCTGCGCGCCTCAGCCTCCTCCAGCCCCTCAAAAAGCCGCAGCAAATAGCTGACGGCCTCCTCATGCCGCTCCCGCTCAATCAACGACTCAACCCGCACCTCCAGCCACTGCCGCGGGTCGATCACCTCCCCGCCCTCAACGCCCTCGTGATCTTTCATGGCCCGGTCCTTTCGATCGTTTTAGCGCGCCTCATCCTCATCTCAGTCTAAGAGCACAGCAAAATTGCATTCACTCGGGTTGAAACCTGAACCCGGAAGGTTTATTTCCTGAACTTATGCGCAGGAAGAGCGCTTCAGGGTTGTTTCCATTGACTCCATGATATGTGTGCCCAGTTTCGGGCGCTCTCTCAATAATCTCGGGGGCTCGACCATGCTCACCCACCTCGTCATCCGCAACTTCGCCATCATCGAACACCTGGAAATCCCGGTGCGCTCAGGCTTCACCGTGCTCACCGGCGAGACCGGCGCGGGTAAGTCGATCATCATTGATGCGCTGAACCTGCTCCTGGGCGGTCGCGCCACCACCGAGGTGATCCGCACCGACGAAGATGAAGCCGTCGTTCAGGGCGTCTTCGAGCCCGGCGAAGCCACCGCCGAGCGCCTGCGCGAAATCCTCGGCGAACAGGGCATTGAGTTTGAAGGCCAGCTGATTGTGCGCCGCATCGTCAGCCGTTCCGGACGCAACAAAGTCTTCATCAACGGAAGTCTCACCACCGTCACAAACCTCGCCACCATCGCCCGCGGGCTGGTCGACATCAGCGGCCAACACGAGCATTACAGCCTGCTCCGCCCCGAAGAGCATATCGGCCTGCTCGACGCCTTCGCCAACCTGAGCGGCGACGTCGAAGAGATGACCGAGGCTTACCGCGAGGTCAACGCCATCCGCCGCGAGCTTAAGGCAATGCGCGAAAACGTGCGCGACCGCCTCCACCGCGCCGACTTTTTGCGCTTTCAGCTCGTCGAGATCGACGCCGCCGAGCTCGAGACCGGCGAAGAAGAAGAGCTCGAAGGTGAAGTCGACCGGCTGCGCTACGCCGAGAAGATCAACGACGCGGTGCGCAGCGCCGTCCGCCACACCTACGCCGACAACGACTCCGCCGTAGAGCGCCTCGGTGAGGCCGTCGACGCGCTCAAGCGCGCCTCCCAGTACGATCCCCGCCTCGAATCCCTGGCCCAGCGCCTCGAAGAGGCCCGCATCGCCGCCGAAGAGGCCGCCCGCGACCTCCAGGATCACGACCTCGACGTCGACAACGACCCCAACCGCCTCGACAGCGTCATCGAACGCCTGGAAGTCATCAAAAAACTTCGCCGCAAATACGGCCACGACATCCCCGCCATCCTGGAGAACGCCGCCCAGATGCGCGAGGAGCTCCACCGCCTCGACAACGCCGAGGAGCACGGCCAGGAGCTCGAAGCCCGTCTGGAAAAAACCCGCCAGAAGGCCTGGGTCATCGCCCGCAAACTCAGCAAAGCCCGCCGCGAAGCCGCCGTCGAGCTTCGCCGCCGCGTCGAGGCCGAGCTCGGCGATCTCAACATGGCCCGCACCCAGTTCGTGGCCCACTTCACCCCCGCCGACCTCCCCCCGGCCCAGGCCTCCGAGGCCGACGAGAGCATCACCCTCGACGCCCGCGGCTTCGACCGCCTCGAATTCCTGCTCGCTCCCAACGTCGGCGAAGAGCCTCGCCCCATGGCCAAGATCGCCAGCGGCGGCGAACTCTCACGCATCATGCTCGCCATCAAGACCGTACTCGCTGAACGCGACGCCATCGACACCTACGTCTTCGATGAGGTCGACACCGGCATCGGCGGCGCCACCGCCGATGTCGTCGGCCAGAAGATTCAAAACGCCTCCCGCGACCACCAGGTCCTCTGCATCACCCACCTGGCCTCCATCGCCTCGCGCAGCGACCACCACTACCTCGTCGAAAAGATGCTCGTCGACGACCGCACTCAATCCATCATCCGCCCCTTAAGCGACGACGAACGCATCGAAGAGATCGCCCGCATGCTCGGCGGCGCCCGCGTCACCACCACCACCCGCGACGCCGCCCGCGAGCTCCTCACCCAGCAGGTCCGCTGATCCATTCTAGCGACAAAAGCCCCGGAACCGGGGCGACCTGAAACGAAAAAAGCGCGCCTGCCGGCGCGCTTTTTTTCTTCCATCGTCGGACTCCTCAGCCCGGACTGAGAACCCTCAGCCCCCCGGCATCGCATAGGTCGCCGAGACCCCCGGCCCCAGCGGCAGCCCGAACTGCACCCACACGATCAACAGAATCGTCCACGTGATCCCCAGCGCCACCGAGTACGGCAACATCGTCGTGAGAATCGTCCCGATCTTGATGTCTTTCACATAACGCTGCGCAAACACGATGATGATCGGCAGATAGGGCATCAGCGGCGTGATGATGTTGGTAATGGAGTCCCCCACCCGATACGCCGCCTGCACCACCTCGGGGCTAAAACCCATCATCATCATCATCGGCACAAAGATCGGCGCCATAAACGCCCACTTCGCGCTCGCGCTCCCCACAAAGAGGTTCATCGCCGCCGAAACCCCCAGGAACGCCAGCAAGAGCGGCATCCCCGTCAGCCCGATCGCCTCCAACCCCTCGGCACCCCGCACCGCCGTGATCGCCCCCAGGCTCGTCCAGTTGAAGTACGCCACGAACTGCCCGGCCACAAAGGCCAGCACCACGTACGCCCCCATCGTGCCCATGGTGTCGCTGGCCATCTTCGCAACATCTTTGTCGCTCTTGATCGACTTCATCACCACCCCGTAGACAATCCCCGGGAAGATGAAGAGCAGCGCGATGAGCACCTCCACCGCCTCAAAGTACGAGTGCAGCGCGTCGACAGGAAGCCCCCCGGGCTCCACCGGATCGCGCAGCGGAGACCCCGACCAGATCCCCAGAAACGCGATGCCGGCAGCCACCACCGCGCCCACTCCCAGCGCGATAAAGAACGCGCGACGCTCCTCCGCTCCCGGCTCCTCGGCCTGCTCATCCCCGCTGTATTCATCACTGGCCTGCGAGGGGTTCCACTCCCCGAGCATCGGCTCGACGATCTTCGTCGTCACCCACGTGCACACCACGGTCACCAGCAACGTCGACACCACCAGAAAGTAGTAGTTCGCCGTGGCGTTGACCGCATACGTCGGGTCCAGCGTCTCAGCCGCCTGACCCGTCAGCCTGGCGAGCATCGGGTCGAGCCCGGTAATGAGCAGGTTGGCGCTAAACCCGCCAGAAACCCCGGCGTACGCCGCCGCAAGCCCCGCGATCGGGTGGCGCCCCAGCCCCGCAAAGAGCAACGCCCCCAGTGGCGTAAGCACCACATACCCGGCATCGGCCACCATTGAGCTCATCACGCACGCAAACACCAGCGTCGCCGTGATCATGCTCCTGGGCACCGAGGCCACCAGCACCCGCAGCCCCATCGTGATAAAGCCCGTGCGCTCAGCGACGCCAATCCCGATCATCACCGTGAGCACCGGACCCAGAGGCGCAAAGCCCATGAAGTTGTCGATCGCGCTCAAGAACATCCACCGGATGCCCTCCCAGCTCAGCAGGCTCTGCACCGTCTGCGTGCTCAGCTCCCCGGAGGGCTGACGCACCTCGGCGCTGGCACCGGCAAAGAGCGCCGAGGCCACCACCACCATCGCCGCCATAATCACAAACAACGTCAGCGGATCGGGCAGGCGGTTGCCGGCGGCGGCGATCTTCTCGAGCACGCGCACAACCAGGTTGGGTCGCTCTTCTCGGGGGGCACTTGCGGCCATGGGGCTCTCGTCGGTCGGTCAGGTCAGATGGTTGTTAGATAAAACCGCCCGCTCAGGGCTCGCTCTGGATCGTATCAAGCTGCTCGTCGGGGCCAGACGCCGCCTCGCGCTGGGCCAACGCCCGCGGCGCCGCCTCCCGCAACGCCTCGGTGAGCTTCGCTCGCCAGGGCACCACGATCTCGCTCTTAAACGACGCCAGCGACTCGCCCTTCAACGGCTCCCCCCGCGCGGTGTCCACACTCAGGGGATCGATGTGGCGACCGTTCTGCAGCATCTCGTAGTGCAGGTGCGGCCCGGTCGAGCGCCCCGTGTTGCCACTCTTCGCCACGAGCTGCCCGCGCGTCACCCGCACTCCCGCGCGAATCCCCCGCGCGAAGTTGTTGAGGTGGGCAAAGCGCGTCTCAAACCCGCCGCTATGCCGGATCTTAATGAGATTGCCATAACCGCCGGCCCTCCCCGCAAAGACCACCGTCCCGTCGGCCACCGCCTGCACCGGCGTACCGATCGGCGCCCCGTAATCCACCCCGCGATGCATTCGCGTCCCACCCAGCACCGGGTGCACGCGCCGACCATACCGGCTCGTCACCCGCGTAAAGGGAAGCGGGCTGCGCAAAAACTGCCGCTGCAAACTCTCCCCCTCCTCATCGTAATACCCCGGCTCCTCCCCCCGCTCCTCATCGTAAAACGCCCAGTACGTCCCCCGCTCCCCCATGTACTTCGCGCCAATCACTCGCCCGTAACGCAAGAACTCCCCTTCGAGGTAGACCTTCTCAAAGATCATCGCGAAATGATCCCCCGCCCGCGTCTCGGTGTTGAAGTCGATGGTGTACTGAAAGATCTCCATGAACCGGTGCGCCAGCGCGCCGCTCTCCCCGGTCGCCTCCAGCGCCAGCCAGAAGCTCGACGCAATCGAGCCCGCCACCGCCTCGTGCCGCGTCTCGATCGGCACCTCCTGCTTGACCGCCACATACGTGCCGTCATCCTGCAGCGTGGTCACCCAGATGTCCTCCGGGGAGGTCTGGTAGCGAAACTCCACGATCTTGCCGCTCTCGTCGGTCTCCACCCGCCATTGATCGCCGGGACGGCTGCGCCGAAAGTCGAACTCCTTCTCCGTGGCCGTCACCACCTCGTGGATCGCTCCGGCCGAGACGTTGCGCGCCTGCAAACTCACAAAGACCGACTGGTTGGGCTTGATTTCGCCTGCGATCACCGCAGCCTGACCCTCGGTGAAACTCGCGCTCAACGCCGCCTCTTCGGCCTTCTCCGCCAGAATCGCCTCGGCCTCACCGCTCGTCAGCGTCGCCTGCGAGAGCGCCACCGCGCTGTTCACCCGCATGTACGCCTCGGCAAACGCCAGGCCGTGCGCCAGCGCCTGCTCATCAGGCTCTTCCTCCCCGCCCACCACCATGTAGACCAACGCCCCCACCGCCAGCAGCACCAGCAACGCCGTCAGCCAGGGTCTTCCTCGCCGGCGACGGCGTCGGGGGTGCAGCAACATATCCTGCTTCGGCCAGCGACCTCGCATACGTCCTCGACTGCTTCGTGCGTAGGGCCGTCGTCCTTTGCGTCAATCTTCGGCCCTGAAAATTCTGCCTAACCTTCACCGTGGCGCCCCCGGGCGTCAAGGCGATCGCGCCCGCGCCCACGCACGCTCCAGCCCCTTTGCCCCCTGCCATGCCCCCGAGACTCGCCACGCGCTCCGGCTGCACCTCTGGCCGATGGACCTTATCCCATGCGCCTGATCGACCTTAGTTCAAATTGAAACACTCGTGATCAGCACCTGATCGATCGTCCTTTAACTTGAAGCACCCGGGGTCAGAACCTGATCAACCCTCCCGCCAGGTGAAGCATGCGTGATCAGCACCTGATCGACCCGCCCGCCAGTTGAAACACCCGTGATCAGCAGCTGAGAGCCTTCCTCGCCAGTTGAAACACCCGTGATCAGCAGCTGAGAGCCTTCCTCGCCAGTTGAAACACCCGTGATCAGCGCGTGAGAAGCCTTCCTTCATCCGGCGCACACCTCCCTCAGCCCGTGTTCGACCTTCCTTCAGCCGGCACACACCTCCTTCATCGCCTGATCGACCTTCCTTCAGCCGGCGCAGGCCTCGATCAACACCTGTTCAACCTTCCTTCAATTCCCGAACACCTCGATCATCGCGTGTTCGCCTCTCTTTCAATCGGCGCAAACCTCATCCAACACGCGATCGACCCTCCTTCAACTCGCAAACACCTCGACCATCCCGCGTTCACCACGCTTCCGTCCGCCAAACTCCCCCCCTCACGCGCGTACACCCCCCACTCCGCCGAAAAACGCCTCGACGCTCGCGTGAACGGGACACCTTCGGCCCTCAACCCCCAGCCCTCCCCCTCGTAACACCTCGTGAATTCCCCACCCGAAACGTTGACAACACAAGGTCGGTTGAGGCTAATCGGGCCCACGAAGCCCCGGTCATTGGTCTGTACGGGCAGGAGAGCCCTTGAGACGCCGCATCACCCTCATCACCCTGTCGCTCCTGGCAGTCACCCTGCTCGGCGGCGCCCTCTTTCTGCCGCGCCTGGCCGCGCCGGTCGTCGAGCGCGCGCTGCCCGCCACCCTGGCGCGCGCTGGAGCCACGGGCACCTGGAGCGCGCTCACGCTCAGCTGGACCGGACGCCTCACCCTTCACGATGTCACCGTCGAGCATCAGGCCCTGGCCACCCGCTTTCAGGCTGCCGAGATCACCCTCAAAGCCAGCCCCTTCTCGCTGCTCACCAAAACCCCGGAGCTGACCTCCCTGCAGGTACAAGACGCCGCACTCACGATCGACGATCCCACCGCACTCCGCCGCACCCTCCAGGGGCACGCAGGCTCCGACGACCAGCCCGCCAGTAATGACGCACTCGCTGACCCGCCCAGCACGCCGACGAGCACTTTGAGCGCCGACCCGCGCCTGGCGCACCTGCTAAACAACCTGCCCGACGTCGCGATCAACCATATCACCCTCGATGCCGGCGTCGCCCACCCCGCGCTCTCCATGGCGCTCACCGACATCGCGCTCAAAAGCCGCGGCGACAGCTGGGAGGTCAGCGCTACCAGCACCCTCCCCGCCCTGCTCCACCCCTTCGCTCAAGACCCAACGCTCCCCATCAACGGGTCGCTCTCCCTCGCCCGTCGCGACGCCCGCCTCGAAGCCGGCCGCGCCGACGCGCCGGCCCTCCAGCTGGCCGGACCGGCCGGCTCTGCCATCGAGGTGGCCCAGGCCACGCTCGACGCCGGCACCCAGACCCTGACCTTAAGCGGCATCGAAGCCACCCTCTCGCGCGGGCCCCTGGCCGCCCGCGCCAATCTTCCCCTTTTGCACCTGAGCCCCGGCACCACAACGCCCCTTTTTGCTCGACTGGAACGCCCGCGCGTCGCGCTGCTGCGCGCCACGCAGCAAACGGCTGACGCTGGTAACCCCGACGATCGCTCAACCTCCCGGATAACCCGCGGTGGCCTCGTCGATCTTCTGCGCGCTGCCGCCTGGGCCACCGAGCTCCGGGCCAGCGAAGGAGCCATCGAGCTGCCGCCTGCCGCCGACGCCGAAGGCTCCTCTGATGCCTCGCCACAGCCCCTCCTGCAGAACGCCACGCTTCGCTGGCACCGGGGCCAACTCGACGCCTTCGCCGACTCCGAGCGCGGCCGCGCCCTGGCGAGTCTCATCCTGCACCCGGCCTCGCTTCTGCCGCGCTACGCCCGCGTACACCTCGAAGGCGTCAGCCTCGACGCCCTCCCCGGCCTGACCACCCAGCGCACCCTGCCGCGGCGCGGCTTCCGAGGTGAGTATGGCGGGAAGTTCGACCTCTTTGTGGAGGCCATCGCCGGCTTCGACGCCATCCCCGACGCCCTGGAGCCCGAGCGTGGCTACGCCCTGCGCGCCGCCCTCTCCCTCTCCGAGGGCTGGATCGACACCGAAGCCCTGGCCGACGAGCGCCTCGAAGGCCTCAACCTCGACGCCCACGGCCAGGGCTGGCTCAACATCGACCGCCCGGCCATCTCCACCGAAAACGCCCGCGTCAGCTTCCGCGGCGTCGACGCCCGCCTCGACGCCTCCCTGGATCTCAAGCCCGGAGAACGCGCGCTTAGCCTGAAACTCTCCTCCCCCCGAGAGATCCCCTGCCAGAGCCTGCTGGGCGCCGTCCCCGAAGCCCTCCTCGGCGTCGTGGCCAACGCGCGCGTCGAAGGCGACGTTACCCCCGCCCTCGACCTCATCCTGGCCGAAGAGCTCGCCAGAGTTCGCGTGCGCATCAGCGGCTTTGAAGAGACCCCCTGCCGCTTCACCGGCCTGCGCATCCCCTACGCCGAACGCGCCGAGGTCGCCTTCAACATGGAGCGCGCCCGCGTCTACCCCACGCGCCGCACCCTGATCGCCCGCCCCGACGACGACCCCACCCCCGAGAGCGTGCCGCCGGCACGCCACGAGCTCATCGGCGACTTTTTGCTCTTCGGCCCCACACCCGAGCCCGCCGAGGAAGAGCCCCTCCCCGACTGGCACCGCTACCGCCGCGACGTGGGCTGGCTCAACGGTCCCTTCATCAAAAAAGTCGAGGAAGGCGTCAGCGACGACGCCAACATCCGCGTCGGCCCCGGCACCTCAAGCTACGTGCCTCTCGACGAGCTCCCCGGTTATGTGGGCGGCGCGATGTACCTGAGCGAAGACATGCTCTTCTACTCCAGCCGCGCCCTCTCCACCGCGCTTATCAACCGCGCGCTGCGCATGAACATCTCGCGCTCGCGCTACGTCTACGGCGGCTCCACGCTGACCCAGCAGCTGGTCAAGAACCTCTTTTTGACCCGCGATAAGACCCTCTCTCGCAAGATCCAGGAGGTGATCATCGGCTGGCGCATCGACGAGATCGTGCCCAAAGAGCGCGTGCTCGAACTTTACCTCAACGTCATTGAGTTCGCTCCGGACGTCTACGGCATCGGCCCGGCCGCGCGCTTCTATTTTGAGAAAGACGCCCGCGAGCTCACCCCGCTCGAAGCCATCTTCCTGGCCAACCTCAAGCCCGCTCCCTGGGAGGGCCCGCGCCTTGTGCGCCGCGGCCGCACTCCGGAGCGCGGCTGGTGGATCGAGCGCACCGCCGAGATCGGCCAGCGCCTGGTCGACTACAACTACCTAAACCCGGCCCAGGCCGCCGCGATGGCCCCCTACGTGGTGACCTGGCCCGAGGCCCGCGTCGAGCTCGAGCGCGAGCGCTACCGCCAGGCCCGCAAGGCCGAGCGCGAGCGCCAGCAAGAGCTGCGCGATCGCCTCCGCGGCGACGCCAATCGCTCCCCGCACTGAGCCGCCCGAACCGGCCGGCCACACCTCGCCACCCGCCACACGACAAAGGGGAGCATGATTGCCACAGGCGGCCATCGTGATTAGAACTTGCAGGCTTTCGCGTCCTTTTCTGTCACTATTTTCAGGAGCTCCCCGGTGGAACTTACCCGATACACCCTCGACAACGGCCTGACCGTCCTCCTCCAACCCACCGCCACCGCCCCCGTGGTCGCCTGCAACGTGTGGGTCGGCGTGGGCAGCGCCGATGAGGAGCCTTTTGAGGCCGGCCTGGCCCACGTACACGAACACATGCTCTTTAAAGGCACCGAACGCCGCGGCGTGGGCGAATTAGCCCGCGAGATCGAGTCGGCCGGAGGCCATATCAATGCGTTCACCTCCTTTGATCAGACCTGCTACTACGTCGTCATGAGCAGCCGCTTCATGGAGACCGGCCTCGACATCCTCTCCGACGCCATCCGCAACTCCTCCTTCGACGCCGAAGAGCTCGAGCGCGAGCTGGAGGTCATCCAGGAAGAGATCAAACGCGGCGAAGACAACCCCTCCCGCGTCGCCACCCAGCAGCTCTTCGAGACCGCCTACACCACCCACCCCTACCGCCTGCCCGTCATCGGCACCTCGGAGTCGGTCGACTCCTTCGATCGCGACGCCGTCCATGCTTTTTTCAAAAAGCACTATGTCCCCTCCAACATGGCCGTCGTGCTCGCCGGCGACTTCGAGCTCGATGAGGCGAAGGCGCTGGTGGAGCGCTACTTCGGCGACTTTAAGGGCCCCGACTACAACGCGGTCGTCCGCCCCTCGGAGCCGGATCAGAGCGGCGTTCGGGTGAGCGCGCGCCAGCGCGACATTCAGCAAAACCACCTGCGCGTGGCCTTCCACATCCCGGAGGCCGCCCACGAAGACATCCCCGCCCTCGACGTGCTCAGCATCATCCTGGGCTACGGCGACGCCGCGCACCTCTACCGCGTCATCGAGCGCGAAGAAGAGCTGGTTAACGCCATCTACGCCAGCGCCTACAGCCCCCGCGAAGCCGGGCTCTTCTTTGTCGGCGCCGACTTCCAGCTCGACACCGATCGCGACGAGACCGCCCCGGCCCACGTGCTCAAACGCGTGCTCGAAGAGACCTACCGCTTCGGTGAGGTCGCCCCCAACCAGGTCGATGTGGAGCGCGCGCGCACCCTGCTCGAAAGTCAGGCCATCTACGGCAAGCAGACCATCGAGGGGCTCGCCATGAAGATCGGCCACTACCAGATGGTCGCAGGCGATCCGGCCTTCGAGCAGCTCTACTACCAGCGTCTGCGCCAGGTGACCCCGGCCGACGTGCAGCGCGTGGCCAAAACCTACCTCCGCCTGGAAAACACCTCGGTGGCCCTGCTCAGCCCGAGCAGCGAGCCCGAGGTCAGCGATGCGTCGCTCGTAAAAAGCGCCGAAGACGCCCACGCCCGCGTGCAGCGCGACATCGTCGATGCCGATGCCACCGCCGACGACGAAGGCTTTGTGCGCGTCGAGATCCCCGACGGCCCCACCCTCATCGTGCAGGTCGACCGCAGCGTCGAGACCTTCTCCATGCGCGCGCTCACCCTGGGTGGCCTGCGCTACGAGACGCCCGAGAGCGCCGGACTCAACCAGATCCTCGCTGAACTGCTCACCGAGGGCACCGAAGAGCGCAGCTCCCTCGCCCTCGCCAGGGAGGTCGAGTCGATGGCCGCCTCCATCGGCGGGCTCGCCGGCCGCAACTCCTTTGGCCTGGGCATGACCGGGCTGACCCGCTTCTTTGATCGTTGTTTCGACATCTTCGCCGACGTGCTCAACGGCGCCACGCTGCCCGAGGAGGAGTTTGAGCGGGTGCGAAAACTCCAGCTTCAAAAGTTGCGCGCGCGTCAGGACCAGCCCGGCGCGGTCAACTACGAGCTCTTCGCCCGCACCTTCTTTGGCGATCACCCTTACGCCTACCCCATCCTGGGCACCGAAGAGAGCTTGAGTTCGCTCACCGCCCAGCAGCTTCGCGACTACCTGGCCGAGCGCCGCAACCCCGGCCAGCTCGTCATCTCGGTGGTCGGCGATGTCGACATCGACCACACCGTCGCGCTGGTCGAGCGCTACTTTGTACGCCCGCACAGCCCCTCGGTGAAGATGCCGGCCATCGCGCCCGCCCCCACCTTTGAGCGCCCCACCCTGGTCACCCTGCCTCTCGACAAGGAGCAGGCCCACATCATCGCCGGCTTCCCCGCCCCCCTGCTCGGCACCCCGGAGGCCGACGCGCTGGAGCTCATCGACGCGGTGCTCTCCGGACAGGGCGGCCGCCTCTTCTACGAGCTTCGCGACCGCCAGAGCCTGGCCTACAGCGTCTTCGCCAGCCCCATCGTCGGCCTCGACGCCAGCGCTTTCACCGTGCGCATCGGCACAAGCCCCGAGAAGATCGAACAGGCCGTGCTGGGCATCCGTGAGCAGATCGAACGCCTGCGCAGCGAGCCGCCCACCGACGAGGAGATCGCCCGCGCCAAACGCTACCTCATCGGCAACCACGACATCGGCCTGCAGCGCAACAGCGCCCGCGCCATGACCTTCGGCCTCGACGAGCTCTACCGCATGGGCTACCGCCGCTCCCTCGACTACGGCGATCGCCTCAGCGCCCTGAGCGCAGACGACCTCTACCGCGTCATCGAGACCTACCTCGATCCGCAGAAGATGGTCGTCGCCATCACCCACCCCTCCGAGACCAAGATCAATCCCGATCTTCTCAAGGGCTGAGCACGACACATCACGCGCCCCTTCGGGGCGCGACTCCCGTCCAAACGCAAAGAAGCGCGGCCCCTCATGGGGGCCGCGCTTCTTTGCCTTCAAGCATGATCGCCGCCAGATAACCTCCGGCCCGAACCCTGCTCAGAATCAGAAAAGATCGTCGATGCGCTCAAGCAAACGCTCAGTCTGCTCGATGGTGCCCACGCTCATGCGCAGACAACCTTCCAGACCCGGGTAGCTGGAGCGGTCACGCACGTACACCCCGCGCGCCTCCAGCGCTTCGAGGGTGCCGGCGATATTGGCCACACGCACCACCACGAAGTTCGCCGACGTGATGTAGGCCTCAACCCCGCGCGATTCAAAGAACTCGCCAAGCATACGCTTGGACTCGCGTACCTGGTCGAGGAAGGCGTTGAGGTAGTCGAGATCGCCCAGCGCGGCGATCGCGCCGATCTGCCCCAGCGAGTTGACGCTCTTGGGGTTGTAGATGCGACGCAGGCCATCGACCAGCGCCGGCGACGCCGCCAGATAACCCACCCGAAGCCCCGCCAGCCCGAAGGCCTTGGAGAAGGTGCGGGTCACAATCAGGTTGTCGAACTCCCGCACCAGGTTCACGCCGGTGACCTGGCTGAACTCAAAGTAGGCCTCGTCGAGCACCACGATCGTCTCGGGGAAATCCCGACAGAACGCCGCGACGACTTCCGGATCAAAGACCATCCCCGTGGGGTTGTTCGGGCTCACAAGGTAGAGCAAGCGGGTGCGACGCGTCATCTGCGCGCGGATCCCCTCGAGGTTCGGATCAAAGGCGGTCTCGCCACGCACCGTAATCACGTTGGCGCCGCGGCTCTGCGCAAACACCATAAAATGATTGTAGGTGGGCACGGGAATGACCACGTCATCGTCCCGATCCAGGTAGGTCGAGCAGATCAGGTGCAACGCGTCGTCGCTGCCGTTGGTCACCAGCAGCGAGTCGGTGCTCACGCCGGTGTAATCGGCCAGCGCGTCGAGAAGCTCAACGCTACCCAGGCGAGGATACCAGTTCAGCCCCCGACCGTGGGTCAGGTATTGAGCGATGGCAGCCGTCACACGCGGGCTGGGCTCAATGGTCGACTCGTTCCAGTCGAGCTTGAACACCGTGCGATGATCAGGTTGCGCCTCAATGGCCGCCTGGCTGCTCACCGCCTCATAGGGGGTCAGCGCCTGAATGGTGGGAGCGACATCAATACGAGACGCAGGCGGGGGCACCGCCCGCAACCTTTGCGTCTCTCGCTCACCCTCTTTGCTCGCTACATCCACCATGCGAAAGTCCAAATTGGCATTCGACATACGTCCCTCAACCATCGCTGGTAACTTCAATTCGACCAGCAAACAAGCCGGCCACCGGGCCCGCTTGAAACTGCGGTGGTATGGCATAATGGCACACCAGCGTCAAGAAGAGGACTGAATGCCCCTTCAAAAGATTCATCGCCATTGTCGACGCAATGAGCGGCGTGCCAAGTTTTTGTCCGGCAACGGGATTTGCGTTGCGGACGGGGGCCCACCTACACTTCTACACAAACGCGCGCAAGTCTCGCGTTTCTCAAAACGCCCAACGCGCAGGTCGCGTTGAATACTTCCGGCCCTTCATCCGTCAGTACGCTTGAGCACGACCGAACCCTCGGCGATCGCGCCGACGACGCATCCACCCGGAGCTTTCCCATGAACGCGACACTGCTTAAGCCGATGACCTTCGCCCTGGCACTGCTGCTGAGCGTGCCCCTGGCTCAGATGAGCGTCGTGGGCGACGCCCAGGCCGGGCCGGGTAGCATCCTTAGCGAGTCGCGTGATGAAGACGCGCCTCGGGGTCACAAGATGCAGCGTCGCGATCGCAGCGAGCGCAGTGAATCGCGCAGCGATCGCCGGCGCTCGCGTGACGATCGCAGTGAGCGACGCAGCGATCGCAGTGAACGACGCACCACCCGCACCACCCGTCCGCGGCGCACCACCAGCCCGCGTCCCTCGGCGGTGCGACCCGGCGCGCGACCGGTCGGCCAGCCCCGCGTGGTCACACGCCCCGGCACCACGCGCACCACCCGCACCCACGTGCGCACCCGCCACAACACCTCGGTGCGCTCCACCACCCACATCCACCACACCTCCACCAGCGATAACCACTACAACGAGCCGGCCTCCCCGCGCTCTCCCTCGGCCTCCCCGCTCGACGGCTACCTGACCCTGGGCCTGGGCATGGGCGGCTTTGACGCCAACCAGATCTCCACCAACGCCCTGCCGGGCAACGAGTTCAACCTGGGGCTGGGCGTACGCGGCGAACTTCTGGGCTTCGAGCTGGGCTTCCACGCCGGCGGCTACACCTTCAACCCCGAAGTCTCCGGCACCGACATCGCCGTGATGGGTCTCAGCGGTGATCTCAAGCTGCAACCCTCCCTGGGCATCTTTATGCCCTATGTGATGGCCGGCCTGGGCGGCTACCACTTCCAGGACGCCCACCTGCAGGAAACCGCCGTCGGCGGCGCGGTGCGCTTGGGCGGCGGCCTCGATCTTCGCTTTAACAGCTTCGGCCTGGGGCTGCGCTACCTCTACAACGTGTACGGATTCGGAAACGATCTCTCCTTCTCCGACGGGCTGAGCGCGCGCTCCGAATCCATCGGGCTCAACGCCTCCTTCTACTTCTAAGAGACGCCGTCCCGAACGCCGCCAATCCCCCCTCCCTCCCCTGTTCTACCCCAACATCACCCCGCCCGGGCCCCATCGCCCCGGTGGGGTGAATCTTTTTTCCCTTCCCCCCCTGAAATTATTTGCTCCTGCCGTCCGCTGACTTACCATCGCATCTGTTCGAGGTAGGTGCGCCATCAGCCCTCCCAGAGAGGAAGGCTGAGGTCGATTCACCCCACCTTGGGCGTTGCGCCCTGAAACAACCCTCTGATAGAACAGGGGCGCGGCTTCGCACCGTGGCGTGCGGACCCGCGGTTGACGGTCGCTCATTACGTCTCGTAACGTAGGCGCACTCGTCGACCAAATCCCATTCTGGTCCCCTACTTCACGCACTTCCCGCGCCTCGATTGCTGGTGATTGAGGAGAGGTCATCTTGAATCGTTCCCAAACAGGCGGCTACGTCCTGAAGTTCATCTCTGGCAAGTACCAGGGCGGTGAATTTCCGCTCGAGCTGGACTCCGAGATCGAGATCGGCCGCGGCAGTGAGCTCGACATGGTCCTGGTCGAGGACATGGTCTCGCGTCGTCACGCCCGCATCACCAGCTATGGTGGCGAGCTGATGATCGAGGACTTCGGCAGCACCAACGGCACCTTCGTCAACGGTGAGAAGATCTCGAAGTCCCGCATCAAAGAGGGCGACCGCATCCTCATCGGCACCAACATCATCAAGCTGGTCCACCGCGACAGCGGCGCCGACGACACCGGCCCCGAGATCGGCAGCCCGATGGCCGGCGATGACCATCACTCCCCGACCTCCCCCCCGGTCCAGCCCAACCGCACCATGGCCTCCCCCGCGGTCAACCGCACCATGGGCGGCACGCTCACCGGCTCGATCTCCGGGTTGATCGAAGAGGTCCCCCTCCCCGATCTCCTCCAGCTCTTCAGCACCAGCCGCAAATCCGGCGTGCTGGTGATCATGGGCGACGACATCGGCAAGATCTACCTGCGTCAGGGCCGCGTCTACTTCGCGACCATCAACGACGACCACGAGCTCGATCCCTACAAAGCCTTCTACCGCCTGATCGCCTGGCGCGAGGGCACTTTCTCGCTGGAGCAACCCACCGACGAGAGCTTCGAGAACGAGATCGACGAATCGATCGAGTCCCTGATGATGGAGGGCATGCGCATCCTCGACGAGATCCAGAACCTCGGCCCGGATGTCCCCCAGATTCACGCGCGACTGACCATCCCCACCCCCCTGATCGCCCCGCTGAGCCAGCTCAGCCCCGAGCAGCTCGACACCTTCCAGCTGGTGCTCAACAACGGCTCGGTCTCCATGGTGCTCAACAAGAGCAGCCACGGTGATCTGGAGACGATGCAGGGGCTTCTGCACCTGATCCGCAACGACTACGTGAGCACTGAAGGATGAGCCAGGCGCCCTTAAGGGTGCCTCCCCATAACGAGGACGCCGAGCGCAGCGTGCTCGGTGCGATTCTTCTCGACAATCGCGTCCTCGACGAGCTCTCCGGCACCCTAAAGCCGGAGGACTTCTACCGGGAGGCCCACCGACACATCTTCCGAGCGATGAGCGCGCTGCACGGCCGCTCTGAGCCGGTCGACGTGCTCACCCTGGCCGACTTCTTAAGCGCAGAAGACAACCTGGAGGCCGCCGGCGGCGCCACCTACCTCACGCGCCTCTCCGGCGAAGTCCCTTCGGCGGCCAACGTCGGCCAGTACTCGGCGATCGTGCGGCGTAAGTCGGCCCTGCGCCAGTTCATCGCCACCGCCGATGAGCTCGTCGGCGAGTGTTATAATGACGTCAATGACGTCGAGAGCTTTATGGATGAGGCCGAGCAGCGCCTCTTCTCCATTACCCAGAGCGGCCAGAAACGCGGCTACACCTCGATGCGCGAGGTCGTCAAAAGCGCGTTTGACCAGATCGAGAAGCTCTACCAGAAGAGCGAGACGATCACCGGCGTGCCCAGCGGCTTTATCGACCTCGATGAGATCACCGCCGGCTGGCAGCCCTCCGACCTCATCATCGTCGCCGCCCGCCCGGCCATGGGTAAGACCAGCTTTACGCTGAACATGACCGCGCATGCCGCGATCATGCGCAAGGTCCCCGCGGTCTTCTTCAGCCTGGAGATGAGCAACGAGCAGCTCGCCATTCGTATGCTCTGCAGCGAGGCGCGCATCAACCAGTCCAACCTGCGCCGCGGCTCGATGACCGAGCAGGAGTGGGCGCGCCTGATCAAAGCCGCCGGCACCCTCTCCGAGTCCAAGATCTTTCTCGATGACACCCCGGGCCTCTCCATCATGGAGTTCCGCTCCAAGTGTCGCCGCCTGAAAGCCGAGCACGACATCGGCATGATCTTCGTCGACTACCTCCAGCTGATGACGGGATCGCAGCGCAGCAAGTCGGCCTCGCGTGAGCAGGAGATCAGTGAGATCTCGCGCGGCCTCAAAGGCGTGGCCAAGGAACTCAACGTCCCCATCATCGCGCTCGCCCAGCTCAACCGTGGCGTCGAGCAGCGCGCCGACAAGCGTCCCATGATGAGCGACCTTCGTGAATCCGGGGCCATCGAGCAGGACGCCGACCTCATCGGGTTTATCTACCGCGATGAGGTCTACCACCCGGAGAGCGAAGCCAAGGGGCTGGCGGAGTTCATCATCGGCAAGCACCGTAACGGCTCGATCGGCACGGTGCATATGCGCTTCTTCGGGCCTTATACCCGCTTCGAGAACCTGGCGCCGGAAGACGCCGCGCGGGTCGCCTCGATGGCCGTGGCCGAATAATTCCCGACGCATCGCGCGCCACTCAGGCGTCGCACTTCGGGCTGAGCAACCAAAAACCGCCCCCTCGCTTCGCGAGGGGGCGGTTTTTATTTCCGCAACGTTTTCAGGGGCTTAGCACGCCCAAAAACTGGCAGTATGGCGGGGAGGTCGCCTCACTCACTCAGGCCGCACGACGGCGGCGCCTGGTGAGCATCCACCCCAGCAGCATCACGAGCGCCGCTGCCGGCGCTCCACCGCCCTGCTGCCCGGTGGTCGCGCAACCCGAGGCGGTGCGCACGCCCGGCTGCTCCCCATCATTGGCACCAAGCCCCGGGGTGCGGCCGCCCTGATCGCTGTCGCGATCGGGCCCGCCCACACCGGGCTGCTCCTCGTCATCCGCCAGAAGCGCCACCGCCGCCTGGTCGATCACCGGACCAAACTCAGTCGTCGTCGTGCCCTCGGCGCGATTCTGAAAATAGATGTGATCCATGTCGTACCAGCCGCTCTCCTCTTCGCTCGGCGCGCCCTGGGCCAGCGGCGCGATGCGCAACGCCTTGACCTGACCCGACCACTGCGGGTGCTCGCTCAGATTCACGATCAGGTCGTGGTACTCGCTGTCACCGGCAGCCTCAAAGCGCACGCTGCGCTCCTCGCTGAACTCCTCGCCATCGCGCGCCCAGTACACCGCTTTGATGTGCTCGCCATCATGCGAGCGCGCCCGCAGCACCAGCTCCGGGAACGCGTCCGCGTCGATCGACGTCCATTGCGGCGAAGACACCGTGGCGCCCTCGCCGACCAGATGAAGCGCAAGCAGACCGTGGGAGGTGTTGAGGCGGAAATCATCAAAGGCGTCAGTGCCCTCAGCCGTCCAGCCCTCCACATCGGGCCCTTCGGGCCCTTCAAAGAACCAGGCGTCGCTCGCAAAGATATCCAGCCCGGCGTGATCGCGAAGCGTGGTGCCGGTGCGGTTGACCGTCGGCGCCGATCCGAACGCGCTCTGGGCATACACGTCGTCAATATGCGTCACAAACGCGCGCACGCCCCCGAAAGGCGCCATCGCGAAGCTGTAGGCGTCAGCCCGCAGCGTCACCACCACCCGCTTGGACTCACCCGCCGAGAAGGCGTTCATCACAAGCTCCCCGGAACGCCCCATCTGCGCGGGCTCCGGGTTGCTCTCGACCTCCATCGCGTCATTGGTGCTCCAGCTGCTCTGATCGAGCGCGGGGTGGTCCGACTCAATGGTGTAGCTCAGCGGAGTCAGCCCCAGCTCATCAAACGCATAGCCCAGACGCACCCCGCGGATCACCGACGACGAGGCGTTTTTCAAAACGATCTCGGCGCTGACTTCCGCCCCCGGCAGCGCATCGGCCACACCCTCGCTGGAGCCCTGATTCACAAAGGACTCACCGCCTTTGAGCGTCACATCCAACTCCACCTCATAGGTCTGAGGCGCCGGCGGGTTGATCAGGTCCCGGGTCTTCTGCAGCAACGTGTCCAGGCTGCTGATCATGTTGCCGCCCGGGCAGCTCGTGCTCTGCCCCGGCCACTCGCGGTGGCCCTTCACCGCGGTGCGCGTCATCGAGACCCCGTGGGTCTCATGCACCCACTTGAGCATGCGCGCGCCGGCGTTGAGCTGGGTCTGGCTGGGGGTCTGGGTGGTGAAGTCGGCAATAAAGCTGATGCCCACATTACCCGAGTTCTGGTTGCCCACGTGCGCGCCGGGGCGGTCGGAGCGCGAGCGCCCCTGGTAGATATTACCCGCCTGGCTGACGATGAAGTGGTAGCCGATATCGCACCAGCCGCGGGTGTTGATGTGGTAGTCCTGCATCTGACGCATACGCGCGGCGGCGTCCCCTCCATCGCTGGATGGCGAATAGGTGTGGTGGATGCTCGCGCGATAAGGTGCCACCACGCTGCCGCAGATCTTACCCGGGTTGATCGCGCCCCACTCCGAGCGCGGAATCACCAGGCTGCGCGGCGCCACCGAGGCCTGCCGGCGCGTGCCGATCGGACCGCCGTCGCCGGCCTCGGGCGGAAGCGGACGCTCCCGGCGCTGAATCTGCTCGGGGGCGACGACCTCCTCAAAAAACTCGATCTCGGCAAAGGTGATGCCCTCAAAACCGCGCAGCTCCATCACCTGCGTCGGCGCGTTGAGGCGCACCCGGGCGTTAAACATCCGCCCCTCATTCCAGTACACCTCCACCGGCTCCCATTTGGAGAAGCTGCCGTCGGCGCGCTCCACGCGATACTCCATGCCGGCGAGGCTCTCGGCGTCCATCATCCAGCCGACCTGCTGAAACGCGTCCGGATACTCCAGGCGCGCCAGGTTGGTGGCCTCGTCAAAGACCTCCGCGACAGCCTCTGGCGAGGCCAGCACCACCGAGTTGTGATGAAGATGATCGGCGTGGTCGCCATCGACCAGATCGCGCTCGCCAGAAGGCAGGCTCGCGCCCTCTCCCAGTGCCCCGCGCTCGCTCGCAAGCTCGCTCTCACCCTCGCCAGCGCAGGCGCTCGCGCCCAGCATCAACGCACACGCCCACATCACCCAGTTCACTCTGGCCCGATTCAACATGCATTGCCTCATCGCATAAAAGCTATCGCAGGATTGCCGCGCCCGAAGTATGGCCTCAGAGAGCCCTCGTGACCAGCAATTCTCGCGGATTGACAGAGAAACGCGCTTCATTCGACGCGCTCTCATTTCAAGTTTCGGGCCACTTCCGCGGCTGATGCTCCCTCAGCACGACGATCAGCAGTGAGTGCGCGCTTATTTACGTGGGCTTTAGCGGCCTTCTCGGGCGATCGTCCTCCAACCGGGTCGATGATGATGTAGGACAATGTAGGCAACTGAGGCACACAGACCCACCCTGCGCGACATTGTGGCACACTTACTTACCCCTTTCGCCCCGAACCCCGCTCATTGATTCGACCGGCCAAACTCGCTATCACCAACGGGTCTGACACCCGCATGAGCCCTCCCCCTCGAACCACCCCTCCTGGAGCACCACCCATGAACCTCTTAACCGGCCGCGCCCTCAGCGCCCTGGCGCTCGTCGGCGCCCTCGGCGCCTCTCCTCTGGCCTGCTCCGGCGACGATCAGCCCGCCGAGACCACCGAACGCTCCCTGAGCATCACCTCCCCCGCCGCCGGCGAGCTCGTGTCGACGAGCAATGTGCGCGTGCGCGGCACCGCCGAGAACATCGACCAGGTGGAGGTCAACGGCGAGCCCGTCGACGTCACCGGCGGAAGCTGGGAGGTGCTCCTCCCCTTCGCCGAGGGCGAAGCCAGCGTCACCGTCGTGGGCGGCGGCCAGCAGGATCAGGTCGACTTCGTCATCGACTCGCTCGCTCCGCAGCTCACCCTGAGCAGCCCGCAGCGCGCCACGGTCCTCGACGCCTCCACCACCACCTCGGTGATGGTCACCGGCAACGTCGTCGAGGAGGGCACCGGTCTCTTTCTGGTCAAAGTCGGCGAGCAGATTATTGATGTCGAAGACTCCGGAGATTTTAGTTATGAGCTGGCGCTTAACCCCGGCCTCAATGTTGTGACGGTGACGGCCATCGACCGTGCCGGCAACGAGAGCGCCACGCGCCGCGGCGTCAACTTCGGGCCTCTCGGTGAGCCCGACGCCCCCATCGACGACGCCCTGCGCGTGGAGGTCAGCCGCACCGGATTTGAGCGCATCTCCGAGGTGGTCGAGGCGTTTGTGACCCCCGAGCGCATCATGGAGTTCGTGGCCGGAGCCGAGCTCCCCGAAAACTTCGAGCTCACCGGCGTCGCTTTTGAGAACCTCGATCTGGCGATCACCCCGCAGGATGGCTACCTCGACATCGCCATGCAGGTCGACGCGCTGCGCCTCGACGGCATCTTCTCGATCAACGGCGATGAGCCCATCGAAGGTTACGTGGCCATCGCCACCGTCGGCGTCAATCTGCAGATCGAGCTGACCCCGCGCGAAGACAACAGCCTGGAGCTGCGCATCCTCGACTCCGAGCTGGTGCTGGAGAACAGCGACATCACCAGCAACCTCATCGAAGACAACGACACCCTGCGCAACATCGTCGGCAACCTCCTTCAGGTCGCCTTTGCGGAGTTCGTGGGCGACCTCATCGTGGAGAGCCTCTACGACCCGGCCATCCTCACCCAGAATTTTGAGTTTCTGGGGCGCAGCGTAGAGCTCACCCTGGGCTTTGAGAGCCTTCTTGTAACCCCGCAGGGCATGCTGGTGGACGTCTCGATGGTCTTCCCCACCGAGGCTCACGCCGACGTGCAGGATGTTGCCGGCGTGCTGGTGCGCGAGCTCGGCCCCACCGGCGGCTCCAACCTCGCAAGCCCCCTGCGCATGCACACCAACAACACCGCGCTCGACCGCGCGCTGCACGGCGTCTGGCGCAGCGGGCTCTTCCATCAGGTCATCGGCGGCGACGATCTGGGCGCCATCGCCCTGCCCTTTGACCTGACCGTCGACGGGCTTGCCGCGCTGCTCTCCGACCAGCGCATCCGCGACCTGGCCGAGCCGGGCACCCCGGTGGGCCTGGGCCTTCGCCCGCTGCTTCCGCCTGTGGCCGAGCTCGTCGACACCGACGAGGAGGTCGGCGGCGCCATTGAGGTGGGCATGGGCGACTTCATCATCGACGTCTTTTTGCTGCACGCCGACAAACCCCGAGAGCTGGTGGTGAGCATCGCCCTCTTCATCACCCTCGATGTGGTGCCCACAGTCGATGCCGACACGCTCAAGTTCGACCTCGACATTGAGGCCGAAGGCGACCTGGCCGACTCCCCCCTGCTCGATCTCAACGCCGCGCGTGTCACCGGGCTTATCACCGAGCTCATCGAGCTCATCCCCTCGCTCGCTGCCTCCAACTTAAGCGTGCAGGCTGGCGCGGAGCTCGAGTGGGCGCGCATCAGCGATCCCCAGATCGATGTGCACGGCCAGCAGGCCGACCGCCTGGCCGTCGGCCTCAACCTCGAAGCCGCCGCCGGCCTCGACGATCAGGTCGAGGCCGGCGAATAAAGCCCCAAAAGCCCGCGCGGGCTCAGTAGCCGAGGTTGGGCGCAAGCCAGCGCTCAACCTCGGCCACACTCATCTTCTTGCGGCGGGCGTAGTCGCGGATCTGATCCTCGCCCACATCGCCCACGCGCAGGTAGCGTGACTCCGGGTGGCCAAAATACCAGCCGCTGACCGCCGCGGTGGGCCACATCGCAAAGCTCTCGGTGAGCTTGAGCCCCACGCGCTTCTCCACATCGAGCAGCTCCCAGAGCTTGGCCTTCTCGGTGTGATCCGGGCAGGCCGGGTAGCCCGGCGCCGGGCGAATCCCCCGGTACTTCTCGGCAATCAGCTCATCGTTGCTCAGCGACTCCCCTCGCCCATACCCCCAGGCCTCCCGCGCCTGGCGATGCAGGTATTCGGCAAAAGCTTCGGCCAGGCGATCGGCCAGCACCTTGACCATGATCGCGTTGTAGTCGTCGTGATCGGCGTGGAAGCGCGCCACGAGCTCGTCGACCCCGTGGCCGGCGCAGACCGCAAACGCTCCCATATAATCGTTGAGCCCGCTCTCCACCGGCGCGATGTAGTCGGCAAGGCAGCGGTTGGCCTGCTCCTCCCCGTGGCGCTCCCGCTGCTGACGCAGCATGCAGAGGCGCTCCTGCACCTTCTCGCGCGTCTCGTCTTCAAAGAGCAAAATATCATCGCCCTCGGCGTTCGCCGGGAAGAAGCCCCAGGCCGCGCTGGCGCGCAGCGAACGATCCGCCACGATCTGGTCGAGCATCCGCCGGCCGTTATCAAAGGTCTCGCGCGCAATCTCGCGATAACGCTCATCGTCGAGCACCTGCGGATACGCGCCGCGGATCTCCCAGGCCACAAAGAAAGGCGTCCAGTCGATGTACGGGATCAGCGCCTCCAGCGAGAGATCGTCGATCTGGCGCACACCCAGGAAACTCGGCTCGGCGATGTCTTCGGCCTTAAACGTAATGGGCGTGCGCCGCGCCCGCGCATCTTCAATGCTCAACAACGGTCGCGCGCTGCGCTGCTTGTAGATCTCGCGGTCGCGGGCCTGCTGCTCCCGGTTCTCCTCGACGTACGTCTCTTTATCGTCGCCAAGCAGCCCGCCCACCGCCGCGCCCACCCGCGACGCGTCCACAACATGCACCACCGCCCCGCTGTAGTTGGGCGAAATCTTAATCGAGGTATGCCTGCGACTTGTGGTGGCGCCGCCAATGAGCAGCGGCACCTTCATGCCGCGCCGCTCCATCTCGCTGGCCACATGCACCATCTCATCGAGCGAGGGCGTAATCAGCCCGCTCAACCCCAGGATGTCGGCGTTGTGCTCCTCCACCGCATCCAGAATCTGCTCGGCGGGCACCATCACGCCCAGGTCCACCACCTCGTAGTTGTTGCAGCCCAGCACCACGCCGACGATGTTTTTGCCGATGTCATGCACATCGCCCTTCACCGTGGCCATCACGATCGTGCCGCGCCCCTCGGCCTCCCCATCTTCCTTCTCCGCCTCCATGCGCGGCAGCAGGTAAGCCACAGCCTTCTTCATGGCGCGGGCGCTCTTGACGACCTGGGGCAAAAACATCTTCCCCTCGCCAAAAAGATCGCCCACAACGCCCATCCCCGCCATCAGCGGGCCTTCGATGATATCCAGCGCCCGCGGGTACTGATCGAGCGCCTCGGCCACATCGGCCTCCACGTAGTCGACGATGCCCTTGATCAAAGCATGTTTGAGGCGCTCCTCCACCGTGCCCTCGCGCCACTGGGCCTCCCTGGCCTCCCGACGCGGGTCGGCGGTGTAGCGCTCCGAGAAGTCCACGAGTCGCTCGGTCGCGTCCGGCCGACGGTTGAGCAGCATGTCTTCGACGAGCTCCAACAACTCCGGGTTGATCTCGTCGTACACCTCGATCTGCCCGGCGTTGACGATGCCCATATCCAGCCCGGCCTTGATCGCGTGGTACAAAAAGGCCGCGTTGATCGCCTCGCGCACCGCGTCCTGTCCCCGAAACGAGAACGAGACGTTGCTCACCCCGCCGATGGTCTTCACCCCCTCGATCTCCGTCTTGATCGCGCGCACGCCCTCAATAAAGCCCACCGCATAATCATCATGCTCGGCCATGCCCGTGCCGACGGTGAGGATGTTGGCGTCGAAGATGATGTCCTGCGGCGCGAAGCCCACCTCCTTCAAAATCCCCACCGCTCGGTGCGCGATGCGCCGGCGATGCTCAAGCGTCACCGCCTGCCCCTCCTCATCAAAGAGCATCACGACCACCGCCGCCCCGTAGCGCCGGATCGTCTCGGCCTGACGCCGGAAGACCTCCTCGCCCTCTTTGAGGCTGATGGAGTTCACAATGGCTTTGCCCTGCACGCATTTAAGCCCGGCCTCGATCACCTCCCAACGCGAGGAGTCGATCATGATCGGCAGCTTGCTGATTTCGGGCTCAGTGGCGATGAGATTTAAGAAATCCGTCATCACCTGCGCCGAGTCGAGCATCCCGTCGTCGACGTTGATGTCCAGGATGTTGGCGCCCCCCTCGACCTGGTGTCGGGCCACCGAGAGCGCCTCTTCGTAATCCTCGGCGCGGATCAATCGCGCAAACTTACGCGAGCCCGTCACATTGGTGCGCTCCCCCACCATCGTGAAGTTCGCGTCGGGGCGCAGCACGCAGGGCTCAAGGCCCGAGTAGCGCGTGAGCGTATCGACCTCCGGCGGCACGCGCGGGGCGTATCCGCCCACGCGCTCAGCAATCGCACCGATATGCTCCGGGGTCGTGCCGCAGCAACCACCCACCACGTTGAGCCAGCCCTGCTGGGCAAACTCTTCGATGATCGTCGCCATCTGCGCGGCCGACTGCTCGTACTCCCCGAACTCATTGGGCAAACCGGCGTTGGGATAGCAGCTCGTATAAATCGGGGCGATGCGCGCAAGCTCCCCCATAAAGGGGCGCATCTCTTCGGCCCCCAGCGCACAGTTGATGCCCACACTAAGCGGACGCGCGTGCGCCACCGAGGTCCAGAAGGCCTCGATGGTCTGGCCGGAGAGCGTACGCCCGCTCCGATCCGTGATCGTCACCGAGATCATCAGCGGCAGCCTTTCCCCTCGCCGCTCAAAGACCTCCTCCATCGCCACAATGAAGGCTTTGAGGTTGAGCGTATCAAACACCGTCTCGGCCAGGAGCAGGTCGACGCCCCCGTCCATCAGCCCCTCGATCTGCTCGGCGTAGGCCTCGCGGATTTCATCAAAGCTCACCGCGCGGTACATCGGCCGGTTCACATCCGGCGACATCGAGAGCGCGCGGTTGGTCGGCCCCACCGAACCGGCCACAAAACGCGGCCGCTCCCCGGGTCTCGCGCTCACCTCCCGGGCCACTTCCACCGCCAGCTTCGCGGCGGCCACGTTGAGCTCATAGACCACGTCTTCGAGGTCGTAGTCCGCCATCGAGATGCGCTGGGCGTTAAAGGTGTTGGTCTCGATGATGTCGGCGCCCGCCTCCAGATACTCCCGGTGAATCGCCCCGATCACATCCGGCCGCGTCATCGCCAGCAGGTCGTTATTGCCCTGCAAGGGGCTCGGGTGGTCGGCAAAACGCTCCCCCCGAAAGTCGGCCTCTTGCAGTTTATGGCGCTGGATCATCGTGCCCATCGCCCCGTCCAACACCAGGATGCGCTCTTTGAGCGCCGCTTCGATTCTGCCGACTTTCGACTCGTTCATCCGACCACTCCTTGCCGCCCTTTTCAAAAGAGCGGCGGCCTCTCACCAGGTCACCTGGCGAGCAGACAAAAATCCGGCGACGCCACCGGGCGCCGCGCAACATCAGCAAAAGCGCCGCCCTTTCCGCAGCGGCGCCCTCACCCTCTCAACCTTCCAAAAAAAACACACACCTAAAAAAACAGGCGCGGACCGTTACCGGTCGCGCGCCTTCAACGTCCCGCTCGCCAGAACCATGAGATGAACCGGCGCAGCGTACTCCCTCAATTAAAAGGGGCTCTCGGTATAATAAGGGTTATCACCCGAGCCGTGGTCGGTCACGTCGATGATCTGAGCGATCTCGTCGTTGAACGCCTCGCGAAGCAGGCGCTCCACGCCCTGCTTGAGCGTGGCCGACGAGGCCGCACACCCCTGGCAGCCGCCCAGCATCTGGATGTAGACGTTGCGATCGAGGTAATCCACAAGCTCGATGCGTCCGCCGTGTCCGGCGACAAAGGGGTTGATCTCATCGTCGATAAGTTTCTGAATCTGTCGTCGCATCGTAGCACTCCGCTGGCAAAAACATCGTCTGAGGCATCGCTCGTAGACCCGCGCCTCCCCACAAAGAGAAGGCCGCCGGGGCCGCGCGCCCGGCTTCTCACGCCGGCTCCGGTATAGCCAACGGGGCCCCCTTTGCCAACATTCCTGCGCGCACAGGCCGCCTTGTCACAGGCAAGACTTTGGGCTTAGAGTGCCTCGTCTCTCGGCCCCTTTTCGTGGAGCAGTCCCTATGCATAGCCCCCGCCAGTTGGCTCAGCGTCGCATCCTCTACGCGATGGCGTGGTTCGTCTTCCTCTTCTGCTCATCGGTCATTGCCACCGGCATGGTCGTCGGGCGCACCTCCCCCTCGGTCGCTCAGGAGATCGCTCAGCCCGACTCCGGCGACGGTGACGGCACCGACGATACTGGCGAGCTGGCCGACGCACAGCTCGAAGAAGCGGTCGCCTCCCCGCCGCCGGCTGAAGCCGAGCAGGTCGAAGAGGCGCTCGACGAAGCGCCCGCCGAGCAGGCCGCCGCCGACAGCGAAGCTGCCGAAGAAGCCGCGCCCGACAACGCCGCGGCCGACGCCGTCGATGAGCAGGCCGCCCAGCCCGAGACCTTCGAGCTCAGCCGCATGAAAGGCGAAGAGTCGAGCTTTTTTGAAAAATTCATCAGCTTCTTTGGCATCTTCGCCCTTCTGGGCGTGGCCTGGCTGATGTCGACCAACCGCCGCAAAGTCGACTGGAAGCTCGTGGGCATCGGCACCGGCCTGCAGCTCCTCTTCGCCCTCTTTATCTTCTACGTCCCCGGCGGCCAGAAGGTCTTTGAGGTCGCCACCGTCGCCGTCAGCAAACTGTTGGAGTTCACCAACACCGGCGCAGACTTCATCTTCTCAAGCTATGTGACGGGCTCGGTCGAAGGCGGCCTTATCAACTTCGCCTTTGCCGTGCTCCCCACCATCATCTTCTTCAGCGCCCTGATGACCGTGCTCTACCACCTGGGCATCATGCAGAAGCTCGTGCACATGTTCGCCTGGGTCATGCAGCGCACCATGGGCATCAGCGGCGCGGAGAGCATGTCGGCCGCCGCCAACATTTTTGTGGGCCAGACCGAGGCCCCGCTCGTCGTCAAACCCTTTGTCAAAAACATGACCCTGTCGGAGCTGATGGTCGTGATGACCGGCGGTTTTGCCACGGTCGCCGGCGGCGTGCTGGCCATCTACGTGGGCATGATGGAGCCCTCCTTCCCGGATATCGCCGGCCACCTCCTGGCGGCCTCGGTGATGAGCGCGCCGGCCGCGCTGGTGATCGCCAAGATCATCTACCCGGAGACCGACCGCCCGGTCACCGCCGGCAAGCTCGAGATGGAGGACCTGCGCGAAGACGTCAACGTGCTCGACGCCGCCAGCCGCGGCGCCGCCGAGGGCATGAAACTCGCGCTCAACGTCGCCGCCATGCTGCTGGCCTTCATCGCGCTGATTGAGCTTGTGAACTACCTGATCACCTGGCCCAGCATGATGATCAACAAGTCCACCCTGGGCTCGCTGGCCGAGGCCTTTGCCGCGGGCGGCATGGCGCTCCCCGAGGGTTGCGACCCGGCCACCGTCGCCGACGCCGCCGTGGTCGGCTGCGTCGAGACCATGCAGGCCGCCCCGGGCATGGCCGCCTCCTGGATTGCCCCCGTGATCACCATGCAGGACATCTTTGGCTACATCTTCTGGCCCTTTGCCTGGGTGATGGGCGTGCCCTTTGAAGACTGCTACACCATCGCGCGCCTCCTCGGTGAGAAGATGGTCATCAACGAGCTCGTCGCCTACGGCAGCCTCCAGCAGCTTCTGCTCGACCCCAACGTCGTGCTCTCGGAGCGCTCCATCATCATCGCCACCTACGCGCTCTGCGGCTTTGCGAACTTTGGCTCCATCGGCATTCAGCTCGGTGGCATCGGCGGCATCGCCCCCGAGCGCAAGGGCGATCTGGCGCGCATCGCGCTGCGCGCGATGTTCGGCGGCACCCTGGCGGCGTTTATGACCGCCACCATCGCCGGCATTCTCATCTAAATTTTTCATTCATGACTTCGGCGCTCGCCAGCCCCTCCTCTGTCCCGGGGCTGGCGAGCGCCTCCCACGCTGAATATGGCGAGCTCCTCGTGCTGAGCGCCTCGCCAGCCCCCCCTTACTTCGAACCATTGGAGATCGATTATGGCAAAGCACACCTCCGATCTGGCTGAGCGCGCGCAGGCCAGCGCTGATTTTCTCAAATCTCGCGTCAGCGAGAGCCCCCGCATCGCCATGATCCTGGGGAGCGGCCTGGGCGCCATCGGCGATCAGCTCGATGAGGCCACGGCCATCGACTACGCCGACATCCCCCACTTCCCCGTCTCGGGTGTCGAGGGCCACAAGGGCCGCCTGGTCTTCGGCAAGCTCGAGGGCGTGCCGGTGGTCGTGATGCAGGGCCGCTCGCACTTCTACGAGGGCTGGACGATGCAGGAGGTCACCTTCCCGGTGCGCGCCTTCCACCTGATGGGCATCGACCACCTGGTGGTCACCAACTCCGCCGGCGGCATCAACGCCGACTACGCCCCGGGCGACCTGATGATCATCTGCGATCAGGTCAACTTCACCGGCCAGAATCCCCTGCACGGCCCCAACGAAGACGCCTTTGGCCCGCGCTTCCCCGACATGAGCGATCCTTACGCAAAAGAGCTCCGCGAGCTGCTTCACGCCGTGGCCAGCGAGGAGGGCATCGCCGTCAAAGAAGGCGTCTACGCCGGGGTCGCCGGCCCCAGCTACGAGACCCCCGCGGAAGTTCGCATGCTGCGCACCATGGGCGGCGACGCCGTGGGCATGTCGACGGTCCCCGAGGTCATCGTCGCCAACCACTGCGGCATGAAGGTCGCCGGCATCAGCTGCATCACCAACTACGCCGCCGGCTTGAGCGACACCAAACTGCACCACGACGAGGTCAAAGAGACCGCCGACCGCGTCCGCGAGACCTTCACCGGCCTTGTGCGCGGACTCGTCAAAGTTTTGGGCAAAACCCTCTGAGCCGCGGCTCAACCCCCACCCCGGGAGGCACGCATGAGTGAGCAGGACGAGCCCTTTGGCGCCATCTCCGAAGAGACCTGGCAGCGACTGGAGCAGGCGGCCATCGCCGTGCGCGAGCGCGCCTACGTGCCCTACTCCGGCTTCCCGGTGGGCGCCGCCCTGCTCACCCCCGAGGGAGAGATCGTGGTGGGCTGCAACGTGGAGAACGCCACCATCGGCGCCACGGTCTGCGCCGAGCGCAACGCCATCGGCGCGGCCGTGGCCTCCGACAAGCGCGAATTCGTGGCCCTCTGCGTCGTCACCGACGTCGAGGAGCCCTCCGCCCCCTGCGGCATCTGCCGCCAGGTGCTGGCCGAGTTCTGCGACGATCTGCCGATTTTGATGATCAACCCCCACGGCCAGCGCCGCTTCACCACCCTCGACACGCTCCTGCCGATGCGTTTTTCGGGCCGCGATTTTTTAGAGAAAGAGTGACGGTGAGCCCCCGAAAGGCTGAAATGCTCGATCTCAGGTGCTGAGCGTGTCGCTCTGCAGCTAAAACGCGCGTTCTCAGGTGCTGATCGCCTCCCTCCGCAGCTGAAACTCCCCTTCTCAGGTGCTGATCGCCGCCCTCCGCAGCTGAAACTCCCAGTCTCAGGTGCTGATCGCCTCATCTACATTTTGAAAAAACCGCGATCAGCACCTGTTTTCCTTTCCTTCAAATCCAACCACGCGTTCTCAGCACCTGAGATCGTGTTCGCACACGTGCTCACAGCGTGATCAGGTGCTGTGCACGCGTGATTCAAGCGCAGACATGCCCGATCAGCACCTGATCGCAGGTATTTCAATCTGCAGAAGAGGTTCTCAGCACCTGATCGGGCATATTTCAAATTGAAGTACGCGCGATCAGGGGCATAAAAGCTCGCGGATCGCCGATCTGCCCCTGTTTACCCGACACGTTTACCCGACACGCCATCCCTGGCGAGCGAGTGTCGGCGATTCAGAAGGGAGTGCGAGCGACGAGGGTCAGGGCAATCGCAAAGTCCCACAAGGTTTATTTATAGGGAACCCACCCAATCCGTAGGGAGGGGTCTTGTGCCCCTCCGGAACTCCCAGGGCGGGGACCCACAAGGGGTCCCCCTACGGTGGCGGGTGGTGGGGACCTACTTTTCGATTGCCCTGCGACGAGGGTGGGATCGGCTATCAGCCGCTGAGAGGTTCTGGCACACTTCTGGCACGGGCGACGCCCCGTAGTCGTATGCGCACCTTTTGCATTGTGGGGTGCCTTCCCTTTTCCATTCGGCGCCGTCCTGGTCTACACTGCCGGCTCACCGACCTTCCTGGCTCCGAGTTCCCTCGTCCGCGGACCTTAAGCTGTGCCATCTGCCGTAGATCCCACCCATTTTGGCCCCTTTCGCATTCTTGCCAGCGCCGGCAAGGGTGGCATGGGAGAGGTGTTTCGCGCGGTGCACCTGGACCGCGAGGTGGAGGTGGCCGTCAAGGTGATGTCCGCCCGACGCGCCCGCGATCCGCATTTCAGCTCCGCGCTGCGCGCGGAGGTCCGCGCGGTGGCCCGGCTGCACCACCCGGGCATCATCATGGTCTTTGACTGCGGGGAGGTCAGCCCGCAGATCGAGCGTGAGACCGCCGGGCGTTTTGTGGCTGGCTCCTCCTGGCTGGCGATGGAGCTGGCCAGCTACAGCCTCCAGGATCTCGACCGCAGCACGCTGGACTGGTGGCACGTGCGCAACATCCTGGTGCGCATCCTCGATGCGCTGGCCCACAGCCACGCCCGCGGGGTGATCCACCGCGATTTAAAACCCGCCAACGTGCTCTTTGTCGACGACGCTCAGGGCCGCCAGCTCAAGCTCTCGGACTTCGGGCTGGCCCACGCCCTCGACGACGAGCACCTCGAGAACGAAGAGACCCCGCGCAAGATCTCGGGCACCCCGCGCTTTATGTCGCCGGAGCAGATCACCGGCCAATGGCGCGATCACGGCCCCTGGACCGACCTCTACGCGCTGGGGTGCCTGGCCTACTGGCTGGTCGACGGGGAGCCGCCTTTTCGCGACGGCGACACCGACGCGATTTTGCGTGGCCACCTCCAGGGGATGCTTCCGCCCCTGCGCGCGCCTTTTGCGGTGCCGCGGGAGTTCGGGGTGTGGCTCGGGCAGCTGTTGGCCAAAAACCCCATGGATCGTTTTCAGCGCGCGGCCGACGCCGCCCAGGCCCTCTTTGCGCTGGGGGAGCCCGATGGCGAGGAGCGCCCCGGCCAGCCGAGCCTCCTGGGCTTTGTGGCCCCCTTGAACCCCTCGCTTGCCCCCTCCTCAAGCGTCGACGACCTGGGGATGACCGAGATCTTGAGCGACGTGATCAACTCCCCGCCCTCGGTCCCGGAGCTGCGCGCCCTGGAGCGCCCCCCCTCCTCCCCGCGTCACCGGGCGGTGGGCGCGGCCTACAACGTGCCGCGCACCTGGCATCGCAAAGAAGCCCCGCCCCTCTCGCTGGAGATGGTGGGCGTGGGGCTGGGGCTCTTCGGGCTGCGCCAGGTGCCGCTGGTCAACCGCGACGCCGAGCGCGACGCCCTCTGGGAGTCCCTGCGCGAGGTCGCCCACCACAGCCGCCCGCAGGTGGCGCTCTTGCGCGGGGGCACCGGCACCGGCAAGAGCCGCCTGGCCGGCTGGATGGCCGAGCGCGCCCACGAGCTGGGCGCGGCCACCCCGCTCACCGCCACCCACAGCCCGCTCGAAGGCCCCGCCGACGGCCTGGGCGGCATGATGGCCAACCACCTGCGTTGCGTGGGGCTCGCCCGCGAGCGGGTGCTCGAGCGGGTGCGCCAGAGCGTCTCGGATACCTCTCTGGGCCCCGACGATCTGCACGACTGCCTGGCGCTCACCGAGATCATCTGCGCGGCCACCCTCCCCGATTACCGCGAGGATGAGGCGCGCATTCGTTTCCGCACCCCGGCGGAGCGCTACGTGGTCATCGAGCGCTTCCTGCGCCGCTTCTCGCGCACGCGCCCCCTGCTGGTCGTGCTCGACGATCTGCAATGGGGCAACGACGCGCTGGCCTGGCTGGAGCATCTTCAGCGCTCGCCAGAAGCCAAAAACCTGCCGCTCCTGGTCGTGGGCACGGTGCAGACCGACGCGCTTCTGGAGCGTCCGCTGGCTCGCCAGCGCCTGCGCGAGCTCGCCGGTCAGGAGCCCGTCTCCACCATCGACGTGGGGCCGCTGGCCGACGCCCATCAGCGCGAGCTTGTAAGCCAGCTGCTGGGCCTCGACGCCACGCTCGTCGAGCAGGTCACCGCGCGCACCGGCGGAAACCCTCTTTATGCGGTGCAGCTCGTGGGCGACTGGGTGGAGCGCGGCGTTCTGCAGCTTGGCCCCGGAGGCTTTCAGCTGGTGGAGGGGGAGTCCGGGGCGATGCCCACCGACATCCACCAGGTCTTTCGCGAGCGCCTGCGCCAGATCGTGCGCCACGATCTGCGCGAGGCCCCCTCCGACGCGCTGCTCGGCCTGGAGCTCGCCGCGGTGCTCGGCACCGAGGTTCACCGCCGGGAGTGGAAGGCCGTCTGCCGCAAAGAAGGCGTGCCGCTGCCGCTGCTGGCCGTCGACCAGATGGTCGCCACCGATCTGGCGACGCTGGCCGGCAAGGGCTGGAGTTTTACCCACGAGGCGCTGCGCGAGACGCTGGTGCGACTGGCCGAGGAGCAGGGCCGCCTGAGCACCCACCACGCCCACTGCGCCCGGGCCCTCGAAGAGCTCTACTCACCAGCACAGCCAGGCCTGGCCCTGCGCCGGGCCCGCCACCTCATCGCCGCGGGGCTCCCCGAGGAGGCGCTGGAGCCGATGCTTCAGGCCGCCGGCCAGGCCCGGGTGCGCTGTGAGTTTGAGCTGGCCCACGCCCACCTGCAGCGCTACCAGGCGCTGCTCGACGAGCTGCGCGTGGCCCCCGACGACGCGCGCCGCGCCGAGGGCTGGCTCGAGCGCGCCATGATCCTCATCCGCCAGGACGAGCTCGCCGGCGCCGACGAGGTCCTCGATCGCGCCATCGCCGTGGGTCGCGCCCGCGCCAACGAGCGCATCATGGGCTGGGCGATGCAGCTGCGCGCCGACGTGGCCAACCGCCGCGGCCAGATCCCCGAGGGGCTGGTCTTTGTGGAGGAAGCCCGCGCCATCTTTGAGGCCACCGGCGACGTCATCGGCCAGGCCCGCACCTCCCAGACCCTGGCCGAGCTGCGCTACTGGGCCGGCGAATATTATGAGGCCGAGCAGCACTACCGCCGCGCCCGCCAGCTCTTTCGCCAGGCCGGCGAAGATCTGGAGCTCGCGCGCGTGGAGATGGCGCTGGGCGCGCTCTACACCACGCTGGGCAATCCGCAACGCGCCACGGCCATGCTCCTGCACGCCCGCGAGGTCTTTGAGCGCTTTGGCGACGTCGGCGAAGTCGCCAGCGTGCTCAATAACCTCGGTGAGGTGCATCGCCAGGTGGGGAATCTGCACCAGGCCGAGCGCGCCTACCTGGAGTCGCTGGCGATGCTCGAGCGCATCGGCATGGCCGACGACGTGGTGGTGCTGGTCAACTTAGGCATGGTGCGCCTTGTGCAGAACCACGTCGACGACGCCGCACCCCTCTTCCGCAAGGTGCTCACGCTGGTGGAGGGCTCCCAACGCGGGGGGTATCTGGCCTTTGCCCACCTGGCGAATCTGCCGGCGGCCGCCCACCACCAGCGTTGGGAGCAGTGGGACTATCACCTGGCCCATGGCGAGCCGCTGCTGGAGACGACGGGCTTTGTCGACGCCGATCTGGCCGTGATCACGCGCGACGCCGGAGAGCGAGCGCTGCGCGCCGGCAAACTTGCCCGGGCGCGGCGGGCGTTGCAGATCGCGCGGGCGCAGTGGCTGAGCATGGCCCGCCAGGATCAGGCCGCGGCCATCGATCGCATCTTGCTGCGCGTGCCTTAACATCCACGGACATTAAAAAGCGGGGGCCTTGAAAACACGGCGCGGGTGCGCTTGTTTTGGGGGCATTTGCGCCCTCAGCAAACGTTGTTGAAGAGCGGGCTGAGGGCGTTGTCGCGGCGGTCATGAAGACGCCGGGAGCCAGCGTTGACGTCGGGTCTGCTGCATCGCGAGCACCGCAGCATCAAGATCGACTCACGACGTCGGAAAACCAACGCATCATCACAGCTAACCAGTACGAGGGGGCGTGCACGCCGGGTGACGAGCGGGGTCTCGTGAGCGCGGCGCGGCGGGTTACCCCCGGGGGGCGGGGGCCCCGAACCATGGCGACACACGACGAGCAAGAAGCTCCTCTTCACCTCACGATCATTGGCGGCGGCTCGGCGGGCTGCACCGCGGCGATGTGGGCCGCCGACCACGGCGCGCGCGTCACGCTGGTCAACGACGGGCTGCCCCTGGGCGGCAACGCGCTGCACGTGGGCGTGTTTCCCGCGCGCCTCTTTATGCGCGCGGCCACCCTTCGCCACCGCGCCGCCCACCCGGGCCTGCCGGGCCCTGGCAGCGCCACCCTCGATGTGGACTTAAAGGCGCTGAGCACGCATGTGCAAGACTGCATCGAACGCGCGCACACGAGCCTTGTGGCGGAACTTCGCCGGCGGTCGGGGGTGGAGCTCGTTGACGGGCGCGCCACCCTGAGCCTTGGCGCCGAGGAGGAGCTTCGGGTCGAGGTGGGTAAACGCAGCTGGAGCTCCGATCGCGTGCTGCTCACCTGCGGCGCCACCTCGCAGCCCCCCCGGGTCGAAGGCATCGAAGAGGCCGAGACCTGGAGCCTGCGCGACCTCATCGCCTGCTCGCAGCTCCCCCCTTCTTTGATCTTTTTTGGCATCAACGACATCGGCCTGACCTACGCCCAGGCCTTCGCGCGCCTGGGTGCCCAGGTCACGATCCTCCACGAAGAAGATCGCCTCCTGGACGCCGACCACAGCGAGGCGCTGGAGACGCGCCTCATCGAGTCGCTGCAGGCCGAAGGCATCGAGGTGGTGCTCGGCTCCAAGGTCACCCACCTGGAGCGCCGCAGGGCGCGCACCCGTGCGTTGGGTACCCACCGGGGCGCCCCCACCCACTGGGAGGCTGCTCGCGTGGTCGTCGTCGACAACCGCCGCCCCTCCACCGAGGGCCTGGGCCTGGAGGCGCTCGGCGTCAGGCGCGACACCCGCGGCTTTGTGCACGTTGACGAGTCCTTCTGCACGGCCCACAGCGCCATCTTCGCCGCCGGCGACGTCATCGGCCGCGGCACCCGCACCCACGCCGCCACCCGCGACGCGGTGCTCGCCGCCCAGAACGCCGTGATGCCCTCGCGCACCGCCGGCTACACCCCCACCGTCCCCTTTGTGATTCACACCGACCCGCCCCTGGCCGCGGTGGGCTGGGACGAGGCCCAGGCCCGCCAGGCCGGCTTTGAGGCGCGCTGCCTCACCCTCGATCTTCGCGACCACCCCGCCGGCGCCTTCAGTGAGGCCCCAGACGGCCTGATTCAGCTGGTGGTCGATGGCCGCTCCAACCAACTTCTGGGCGCGCGCCTGCTGGCACCCGGCGCCGCCAACGCCATTATGGAGCTGGCCGTCGCCCTGAGATCCGGGCTCACTCTCCCCGAGCTCGCCGCCCTGCTCCACCCTCCGGCCACCCTGGCTTCGGCCATCGCCGCTTGCGCGCGACAACTCAACTCAGGCGCCTGAGCACGCGCTCCAGCGCTTTGTTTTTGCGTTACGCAAAAAGTACTGATAGACCCTCCTTATCGTTGAATATCGCGCTCGCGACCTCGTCTAAAGCGCACAACACTGTTGTTGTCCTTCACCCACCCGGGTGACCTTTTCTCTACCTGATGTTTTGGGAGGGTACGATGAACACCTTGATCAAACGCACTGCCAACCTCACCCTTATCGGCGGTCTCTGCCTCACCATGGGCGTGGGCTGCGTCACGGAAGACGATCCCCAGGATCGCCCCAACGACCCGGATAGCTGCGAAGAGATCAACAGCGGCGAAGCCTCCGGTGGCGCCACGCTCTCCAGCGACAGCTGCTACCAGATCAACAACCCGCTCAACGTCTCCTCGGGCAAGCTGGTCATCGAAGCCGGCACGACCGTCTTCATGGGCGCCGGAAGCTCCATCACGCTCAGCGGCACCGGCACCATTGAGGCGGTGGGTGAGGAAGATAACGGGATCCTCATCCGCGGCGTCGACGAGGAGCGCGGCTACTGGGGCGGCATCTACATCAACGAGACGGGCACCTCGAACCACGTGCTCGAGTACGTGACGATCCGCCACGCCGGTGGCGAGCGCTTCACCGGCTCGGACACCTCCAAAGGGGCGGTCTACGTGCGCGGTGAGTCGCGCCTGAGCGTCTCGAACTGCGCGTTTGAGCAGAACGCCTTTGCCGGCATTCACGCCGACGGCGACGCGAGCACCGTCACCGTCGAGACCACGAGCTTCACCGACAACGAGCTCCCGCTGCGTCTTCGCCCCAACCACTTCGTGGGGCTCGGAGACGATCTGGTGATCAGCGAGAACGACGCGGATCATATCTTGATGACGGGCTCCGCCTCGACGGTCTCCCTCTCGGGCACCTGGCCGGGCTACACCTACCGCATCACGCGCGACCTATCGGTGCAAGCCGACATCACCATCGCCGCCGGCGCCACGCTGGAGTTCGCCCAGGACGCCCGCGTCACCATCGCCGCTGACACCGGCTCTCTGAATATCGCCGGCACCGAAAGCGCCCGCGTTACCCTTCAAGCCGTCAATGGGGAGCGTGGCGGCTGGGGTGGAATTCATTTCGAGAATGCGTCCTCCACCAACAACCGGATCAGCCATGCGCTCATCGCCCACGGTGGCGGCAAAGCCTACAGCGGCAACGGTGATGCTCGGGGCGCGGTCTTTATTGATGGTGACGCCTCGCGCCTGACCATCGAGAACACGACCTTCGACAACAACGACTACGCCGCGCTCCACGCGGCGACCCGCGAGGGAGAAGTCAACGTAAGCGGATCGACGTTTAGCAATAACGCCAATCCTCTGCTTACGCGCCCCAATCAGATCGGCGGCTTCAGCGCCGATCTGGCGTTTGTCGACAACGATCGCCAGGCTGTAACGGTTTTCTACAACAACACCGGCGCGGTCACCAAGCTGACCCGCGACCAGACCTGGCCTGCCTTTGAGGTTCCTGTACGCCTGAGCGCCAGCGTCATCGTCGAGGGCCACCTCACGCTGAGCCCGGGCTCAACGTTTGAAGCTGAGAGTGACATGGGCATCGACGTCAACGGTGGCCGGCTCACCGCAGACGCCACCGACGGCGACACGATTGTCTTCAAGGGCACCGAGGAGCTCTCCGGCTACTGGCAAGGCTTTCGCTTCGCGGCGAGCCGTTTCCCCGACAACAAGCTCATCAACGTAGAGCTGAGCAATGCTGGCTCAAAACGCTGGACCGGTGACTCCGAAACCCAATCTGCACTCATGATCTACGACGACTCTCGTGTCACGGTCAGCGACTTGACCATCACCGGCAGCGGCCGGCACGGCATCCACGTCGGCACGGGCGGCGAGCTTGTGGGCTGCACCGGCCTGAGCATCAGCGGCAGCGCCGGCGAAGACTTCTTCGGCGCGGTGGCCGACGCTACGGCCTGCCTTCCGCTCTAAGCTTCACAGGCATGACGCGTCGGCGGCTTATCGCCACCGACGCTGACAAAAAAGCCGCCCGGCGACGGGCGGCTTTTTTGCGTTGGGGGTCGTCCCGACGTCTAAAAACGCGTCGCCAGACCCAGCTGCCCGCCGAGCTGCCAGTGGGCCATGGCACCAAAATGGCGCTGCGCGCCGGCCTCAACCTCCAGCGAGAGCATAGGCACAAGCTCCAGCGACCACCCCAACGCGGCGCTCACACCGGGCGCTCCGACCGAGCGCATGCCCATGACCTGCATCGAGGAAAAACCCAGGCGAGTGTAGAGCCCGGCCACAGCGCGAGCGGTGGCGTGGGGGGCTGGCTGCCAGCGTGCAGCCAACTCCCAGCCGTTGAGCGGGAAGTTGCCACCGAGCATCATCATGCCGTACTGCACGCCCACCTCCGCAGCGAGGTAGGGGCCCACGTGCACCCGGGCTCCCAGGCCGGCGCGCCAGGTCTTTCGGTCAAAACAGCCGCATGCCACCGCTCGGTAGGCCGCCATCCCCCCGCGGGTAAAGACGCCGACCCCGAAGAGCCGCGTGCTCCTTTCTTCAGACGCCACGGCGTCTTCGCGCAGCGTTTCTTCAACCTCAACCGAAGGCGCGTTGAGGTCGAGCGTCGCCCGCGCGCCCTCCTCGGCGAGGGTGGTCGCACCGGTGAGCATCGTCGCCATCAGCACCACCGCCGCCACAACGTGTCGCTGGCTCATTGCACCCCCTCCAGGTAGCGGCGCGCGCGCTGCAGCAGCACGTCCTTCTCTTCGCTGAGCGCCCCCTGCTCCGGCACCACCTCATACCAGGCAGCCGCCCCGGCGAGGGGGATGGTTGGCTCCAACCCATCTTCGGTGTTGTGGCCGCTTAAGGTCTCCACCACATAGGTCGAGACCTGAAACCAGAGGCCATCGACCAGCATCAGACCGCGATCCGGGGACGCCGCGCCACCGCCGGTGCGCTCTCCGAGGAGCACGCCGCGATGATCTTCACGCATGCGGTGCGCGAAGTAGTTGGCGGCCGAAAAGGTGCCTTCATTGACCAGCACCACAACCTCGCCAGGGTAGGTCTCACCGCGCGAGCGCGCCTGCATATGGCGATGCACGCGCCCCTGACGGTCGACGAGCGCAAAGGGCGCGCCGTCCTCAGCCACCAGACGCCCGAAGAGCCCGTCGCTGACCGAGGGGTAGCCGCCGCCATTATCGCGCAGGTCGATGATCAGCCCCCGGGTGTCCATCAGCTCGTTCATGAGGCGATCAAGGCGATCGAGGTCATCGATGAACCCGAAGGTTTTGACGCGCAGGTAGCCGACATCGCCAAATCGGCGGATGAAGGGCTCGTGCAGCACGGCGTGTCGGGTGAGCTGTACGACGCGCCCCGAGGCCGTCTTCAGCGTCACATCGGTGCCCACCTCGCCGGCGAGCGCAGCGTCAGCGCCCAGGAGCAAGACCTCGCCAGAGGTGCCGCGTTCGGCCGAAGCCAAAGCGCTGCGGAGCACCGGGGGGGCGGGCCGGCCGTCGATGGCCTCAATCACCTCCCCGGGCTCAAGCCCCACCCCCGGCGCTACGCTGCGCACCACCACGTGTTCGCCGCGCAGCGCCAGCTTCACCGGCGGCGCACCCACCTCCTCCAGACGGTAGCGCTCCAGGCGCGTGTGCCCGTCTTCGAGCATCGCTAACGACTGCGCCAGGGAGAGCACAAAAGACTCATCGTCGAGCTCCGGATCGTCGAGCGAGGCCCATAAACCCTTGAAAAACAACGTCATATCGACCCCCTTCTGCTCGGCGAAGGGGTAATGATCACGCACCATCGCGTCGATCGTCGAGACCATGCACTGCCGCGTCTCGGCCTCGAGCGGAAAGTCTCCGCAGGCCGGCCCCGTCTGACAGCCGCTCTGCGCCAACACACACGCCCACAAGGCGCACGCCACCAGCCAGCGTCTCATCCTTCCCCCCCGGGTTGTCGATTCGCTCAGGACGCCTCTACAGCGTCTCTACAACGCCGTGAGGCAATGGTGACGCCTTTGGATGCGAGATTGAGAGTGACGTGAGCAAGGCGCAAACCACAGGCGATGCTCTTAGCATCGTCGAGGATTTGCAACGCAGCTCAGGGTGCTCTCTATGCAGCAGACATGGCGTCAACGTTGGCTCACGGCGTACTACTCAAAGCTAAACGCCGCCTCCCCACTTTACAGCTGCAACCCCGCCCGCACGTCCTTGCTGTAGCCGCCGGCCAGCTGCGTGGCCGCCTTGCGCGTCGCATCATCGATGCGGTCGGGCGTGTGCACCTGCAAGACCACATAGAAGTTGCCCTGTTGGGTGCCGCGCTTGACCCCCTGGCCCTTCAGCCGCAACTTCGCCCCGGAGTTCACCCCCTCGGGCACCTTCACCGTATAGTCCCCCCAGGGAGTCGGCACCGAGATCGAGGCCCCGCACACCGCTTCGGGAACCGTGATGGGCACATCCAGATAAAGATCGAGCCCTTCGCGCCGCAACTTCGGGTGCGGCCCGACCTTGAACTCCAGCAGAAGATCGCCCCGTTCGCCCTTGCCCTGTCGGGTACGCGGCGCCGCCCCACCCTTTCCCTTGATGCGAAGACGATCGCCGGTGTCCGTCCCCTCCGGCACGCGCACCGTAAAGGTCTTCGTCTCGCCCTCCGAGAAGGTCAGCTCGGTGCCCTTGAGCGCGCGCATGAACTCAAGATCGATCGGCATGACGTTATCACGCCCCTTGAGCGGGTTGACCGCCCCGCCCCCGAAGCCCGCCCCGCCAAAACCGGGTCCGGCCCCACCGCCAAACATCGAGCCAAAAATATCCTCAAAACTCGCGCCCCCCTCAAAACTCGCCGACGTCGCGCTCCCCCGGCGGCGGGCGGCACGGGCGCGTTTGGCATCAAAGCCCTCACGCAACCCATCGAAGCCGAACTCGTCGTAAAGTTTGCGCTTTTTAGGATCGCTGAGCACATCAAAGGCCGCCGAGATGCGCTTAAAACGCTCCTCGGCCGCCGCATCCCCCGGGTTGACGTCCGGGTGATTCTCCCGCGCCAGCTTTCGATACGCCTTCTTGATCGTGGCCGCGTCCGCTTTCTTCGAGACGCCCAGGATGCCGTAAAGATCGTCTTTCATCGCCACCACAGGTTCAGGTTAAACATTAGACCCGTCTCAAAATCACGAATCCCCCCGCAAAAACGCGCTCAGTCGAAGGAGGGCTCAATAAAGCCCGGCCCCAGGTTCTCGCGGTTGCGCCCCTGGCGCCCGATCGACCATCCCGAGCAGTCGGCGCTGGCCGCGGCGGGGTCCGGCGGGCTCTGCTGCGCGCGCTGGTGCAGGGTCACCGCAAAAGACGCGCCGCCCAGCGGCAGCCCCACGCCGGCGGGCACATAGCCGATAAGCCCCACCACGTCCGGGCGATCGCCCACGTTGCTCACCGCGCGATCGAGCTCCACCAGCCAGCTGATGAGCTTGCCGCGGTGCGCCTCCAACGCCTCATAGGCCGGGGCCACGGCGGTGCCCAGGCCGGGCTCCAGGCGCTGACGCGTCAGCGTAAAGACCTTGGTCAAGAGCGTCTGGCCGTGAATCAGAAGGTCGTGCAGCGCGCGACTTGAGTCGAACCCCTCGGCAACGCGCGGGTCGGTCCGAAGCACCGCCAGAGTGCGCAGCGCACCGGCCACCGCACTCAGCGTGTGCTCGCTGGCGTGGAAGTGATGATCGAGCGCGCGCTTGATGACCTCCTCGGCCTTCACCTTATGGCGAAGCGTGGCGCGCACCGTCTGCAACCACATCTCCAGCTCGGCCACGGCCATATGGATGGCGTGCTCGCCAATGCGATCTTCGGCGGACTCTTCTTTACGCGCGGCGACCAGCGCCTCCGCCTCGGCCAGCAGCGCCTTGCCGCGCTCCACCCCGTCCTTATTCAGCCCCGCCTTGCTCATCGCTTCGCGCACATCCGGATACGCCTCCCAGGTGTGCGTCGCCACAAAGGCATGAGCCATCAAACGGTATACGGGCGTCGACATGACATCTCCTCACTCAATCAGGTGTGCGTCAGGCGCACGAATCTTCAAGAAAGTTGCCCCGAACGGGCGCGCCAGCATAGCCCAGCCCCCCCACCTCGACAAGATGGGCCGGCTACGCGTCAAAGGTCAGGGCTCAGGCTCAGATGTTGATGTGAATGCGGCTGGCGTCAATGCCTGCGGCCATCATCCGCTCGGTCACAGCCTTGATCATCACCGCCGCACCGCTCACATACACCGCCGCCTCGTGTACCGGCAGCCCCGTCGCCTCAAAGGCGTCCTGAACGTAGCGAAACTCCCTGCCCTCTTCAGCAGCGAGGTAAACCGCCACGCCCGCCTCCTCCAGCTTCCTCAAACGTTCGGCGTACGCCCGATCGTGCTCGTGGCGCTCCCCGTAGAAAAGCGCGATCGACTCCGGACCGCCCGGCGCTTCAAGCCACCGGTCGATAAGCGGCAGCACCGCGGCGATGCCGCTGCCGCTGGCAAAGAGCAGCGCGTTTCGGGCGCGCGCTGTCGCCGGCTCAAACCCGCCGCCTTCGGCCAGGCTCACCTCCACCTCGGCCCCCACACCCAGCTCCGAGAGCGCGCTCCCCAGGTCGCCCTCGGCCTCGATCAGAAACTCCCACACCGGCCCCCGCGCCCCGGCGATCACATAGAAGTTGGGCGGATGCCCCTCGATCCCCACCGTCGTGTACTGCCCCGGACGCAGGTAGCTGGCCGCAAACTCCGCGTCGACCTCCACCTCCAGCCGGCAATAGCGCGCCCCCACACGCTCGTTGGCGCGCAGCTTAAAGCGCCGGCGCACCCGACGCGCCTGCGGCGGTGCGGCCGGCTGCGCCGTCAGAAGCTGCTCCACATAGGCCTCAACCTCGGCAGCGGGTCGCGCCGGCAACGCCACAACCCCACCCTCTTTACCGCGGCCCAACCCGCAGATCGTCACCTCGCCAGCCATCACTTCCGCACGCTCGCCAGTGTCGCGCTTGACCCACAGCCCCCCCTGGGCCGAGAGGCCATCGGCCACACCCCGCATCGCCACGCCCTCCTGCTCAAAACGCACCTCGCGCCCGCGCGCGGCGTCCAGCGTGTCGAAGGCCTCCATGAAGTCCTCCAGCCCGCCGGCCTCCAGACCCGCGCAGGCCCCCAGAATCGCCCCGCGCACCGCCTGGATGATCCTTAGACGATCAAAAACTCGCCCGTTTTCTCTCAAAAGGCTCGTCGCCTGGTCGCGAAGCTCGGCGGGAAACTCCCCACCGGGCACGTTGACGTTGATGCCCACGCCCACCACTACGCCCTCAAGCCCGCCCACGCCGGTGGCCGCCTCACTTAAGATGCCGCCGAGCTTACGATCGCCGATATAAAGATCGTTGGGCCACTTCAGCCGCACATCGCCCCCGCCCAATTCGCGCAGCGCCTGGGCGATCGCCACGCCGCAGGCCAGCGTGATGCCGGAGATTCGCGAGGCATCGAGCTTCGGCCGCAACACCACCGAGAGGTACACGTTGGCGTTGGCCGGCGAATACCACACCCGACGCTGCCCCCGATCTTCGCGGCGGCCGCGCCCGGCGCTCTGCTGCTCAGCGACCACAGCGCTGCCATGCGGCGCCCCCTGATGAAGCGCCTTGAGCGCTTCATCGTTGGTCGAACCCACCTCGGAGTGCACCATAATCGGAGGTTGCTGCTGCCCGCTCATCCTTTGCTCCCGCTGCTCTCGCGCAACTTCATCGAGACGTCCACCGCGCTGGCCGAATGCGTCAGCGCGCCGACCGAGATGATATCCAGCCCGACATCACCCAGGTCCTTGAGGCGCTCGCGGGTCATATTGCCGCTGCCCTCGATCACAACATGCGCGCCACGCTCGTGCTGGCGAATGATCGCCACGGCCTCAATCATCTGCGCGCGACTCATATTATCGAGCATGATGATCTCGGCCCCCGACTCCAGCGCCTCACTCACCCGCTCCACCGCGTCGATCTCCACCTCTACCCGCACCGAGTGCGGCGCCTGCAGCCGCACTCGCCGCACCGCCTCAGCCACCGAGCCGGCCGCGGCGATGTGGTTGTCTTTGATCATCACCCCGCTGGCCAGGTTGTAGCGATGGTTGGCCCCGCCGCCGCAGAGCACCGCGTATTTATCAAGCGCACGCCAGCCGGGGAGGGTCTTGCGCGTGTCCACCACGCGCGTCTGTGAGTCGCCAAGCGCCGCCACAAAAGACGCGGTCAGCGTGGCCACACCGCTCATGCGCTGCATAAAGTTCAGCGCGATGCGCTCCCCTCTCAGCAGCGAGACCGTCGGCCCCTGCAACCTCGCGACCACCTCGCCATGCTGAAACGCGGCGCCATCTTCCCGCTCAAACGCAACCTCAATAGCGGGGTCCACCCGGGCAAAGACCGCGCGGACCACCGGCGCGCCGGCCAGCACAAAATCCTGCTTGGCCACAAGCTCGGCTCTGCCCCACTCCCCGGCAAAAAAGGCCTGGGAGGTCACATCAAAACCGATCTCATCCTCATCGATCGCCAGATCAATGAGCTGCTCAATTCGCGGGCTGATATACAGATGCATCGGGTTCACTCGCTTCGGGGAGGGGGACAACAGATGGCGAGGGCGGGCAGGCGCGCGCCGAACCGTCGCGCGCAGTCGGTCGACACCTTACTCTCAGATCGATGGCCGGCAAGGGAGCGACCCACAAAAAAAACCGGCCTCCTTTAAAAGGAGGCCGGCTCAAACGCATTGCTGCTGGCGAGGCTCAGTCGCCCACGCACACATTGGTGCGGCCGTCGCCACGCTCATCGCGCACATCATCGCAGCGGTAATCTTCGCGGCAATCCAGGGAGCGCTCGCACATCGGCAGGCACACCCCGCCGTTGCGATCCACACAGGCGGTGTCCAGCGGGCAATCATCGTGGCGATCGCAGGAGTAGGTGCACATCCCGAAGGGGTAATTTCCGTCACGCAGGCAGCGGCTCTCCGGGGCACAGTCGCGATCGTCGCGGCACTCCGCGCCCACCACGGCACCGCCGAAGTTCCCGCAGCCCGAGATCATCATCACGCTCACCATCAGGGCCGACACGCTCAACATACGCTTGATCATGCGCTCTCCTCGTCGCTCTCTTGGATCTGCATCGCCGCCACAATCGGCAGGGCTTCAAGCTCCGGGCGCAGCTCCTCAAGACCGAGCGCGCGCAGGTTGGCCCACACAAAGTGGTAGCGATCCAGCAGGGGGCTTGTCGGCGGAAGCTCCAACTCGCGCAGCGCAAACTGACGCGGATCTTCGTTGGTGCACCGACCGTCGGACTCGAAGACCATCGCATAACTCGGACCGGGCAACAACGAGTCGCACCAGGCAAAGCGCGGGTGTCCCTCCTCGTACATCGTCAGGTGCAGGCTGCCCAGGTGCGGCTCATAGCCAAAGAACGCCCCGCTGCAGCGCAGCTCGCTGAAGAGCTCCTCGGCCCACTCCGCCCCCAGAAAACGCTCATCCAGATCGACGCCCGGCTCCGCCACCAGGGTCAGCGGACCATCGGTGGCCACCATCACGCCGCCCTCCCATCGCTCCGGCTGGGCGGTCACCTCGCTGAGCCCGATCTCCAGGATCGGCGCGGTGCGCTTGAGCGCCTCGACCACCCGCGATGGCGAGGCGTCGATGACCACCTGCGAAAACCCCGGCCACTGGCCGGTCTCCTCATCCGGGCTGCCCTCTCCGTCCCAGAACTCCACTGAGCTCTGCTCCCCTAAATCCAGACGATGAATTCCCTCATCGTCGATCAAATACCACTCTCGCTGCATGCAAGGCGTCCGTGTCTGATGCTGCGGTCACGGAGACATCGTGTCTCCCGGCTCTGGACGCACGAGCCTTGATCGCAGCGGGGACACCCGCAAGAAATTAGCCCAAAAGGCGGTCTGCGAACGCGCGAGCAGACCGACCTTCGGACGCACTCAAATCGAAAAATCGAAGCCCACGTAGACGATAGCGCGCAAACCCTCGTTGATCCGCTCCTCCCCCGGACCGGCGTTAACCGGCACCCGGGCGTACTGAGCCCCGATCCCTAAGTTGAGGTCGAGCACCGGCCAGCCCAGCACATCGACCTCCGCCCCCACACCGGCATTATACCCGGTGCTGGCAAGGTCCAGCGCAATCGAGGGCCCGGCCTCCGCATAGATCGCCAGGCGAGTCGATGGAACCATAAAACGCGCGTGCAGGTTGGCGTCGACCTGGGTGTAGCTCAGCTCCGGGTCGGCGAAGGTATGGCGCGCGAAGTTGACCTTCCCGCCGATCGCAAACGCGTCAAAACCCAGCATCAACCGAGCGCCGGCGCCCAGACTCTCGATCTGGCGCTGACTCCCGCCCAGCTCAACCTCTTCGAGTTTGGTCTCTTCGATGGCCACCGGCAGCCAGCGCACGTCCACGCCCGCGCGTACCACCGCCTGGGCATCTGTGGCCGATCCCACCAGCACCGCCGCTGTGACCACCGCCGCCAACCACACCTGAATCCAACGCATATCGACCTCGCACTTGCCAGGAGCTACTGAATTTAATCACGCCAGCGGCAAGGCACTTCAACCGCTCACGCTGCTTCGACGCACGTGGTGCGTGTTTTAATCAATCCAACGCGCACTTAGCGCCCCCGAACGTGATACCGCCGGGGCAGCGTCGCCACAAAAAAAGACGGCGCGGGGAGCCTCCCCGCGCCGTCTCTTCAATCCTCGTCGCCCTCCTCGCCAGTTCAACCCCTGGCGAGGAAGTTCTGCACACGACTTCAGCGCTGACCCTGGTGGTTACGCGCCGCCGAGAGCGCGTCCTGAACCATCTGCTCGCGCTTGCCGGCGTCCTTCCAATCCTCGCGCGCCGACTCGCTGAGGCTGTGAAGCGGATCAAAGTAGGTGAAGAGCTGTCCCGGCTTCACCGAGGGCGCGCTGTACACACTCACACCGGTCTCCCGGTCGTAATGCTCGTAGGAGTGCGCCTCGCGCTTGCCGCCGCCGCCGGGCGCGTCCACCACAAAGGTCGGGGTGTTGAAGCCGGCCGTCGCGCCGCGCACGAACTTCTCGATATCGAGGTTCGTCTGCAGCGAGGTACGCAGATCTTCGACCCCCTGCACCATATCGTGCTGGTAGACGTAGTAGGCCTCGACGTTGATCTCACCCAGGCGCTTGACCAGAAGACGCATCGTCTCCGGATCGTCGTTGACCCCGCGCTGGAGCACCGACTGGTTGCGCACGGTGATCCCCCGCTCAAAGAGCGTGTTGGTGGCCCGGCGGCTGATCTCGGTGATCTCGTTGGGGTTATTGAAGTGGGTGTGAATGGCGACCTGCTTGTGCACCTTGCGACCGTGCTCGGCCACACGGGTCACCGCGTCGAGCCAGCGATCGTCACTCAAGATCTTCATCGGCATCACCGCCAGCCCCTTGGTCGCAAAGCGGATGCGACGGATGTTGGGGATCTCAAGGAGGCGCATGCCGATGGCTTCGATATGCTTAAACGCCAGGTTGTAGGCGTCGCCCCCGCTGATGACGATGTCCTCAAGCTCCGGGCGGCTCTCAATGTAGGCAAAGGCCTCTTCCCAGCGCTTCGGGCTGACCTTCAGGCTGACCTTCTCCACCACGTCGGTGTCCACGCCGATGGCGTAGCTGCGCGTGCAGAAGCGGCAGTACACCGGGCAGGTGTCCAGGGGCAGAAAGAGCGCTTTGTCGTGGTAGCGGTGAGTCAGACCCTCAACCGGCGCGTCGGCCTGCTCATGCAGCGAGTCCAGGGTGAGCATCGGGTGGTCCACCGTCAAACGAGAGGCCACCGGAATGAACTGCGTGCGGATCGGGTCGTGCAGCGGGTCGTTCCAGTCGATCAGGCTGAAAAGATACGGCGTCACCCGCACCGCCATCGGTGCCAGGTGAAAGCCGCGCAGCACATCGTCGACAAACGCTTTGGGCGCCAGCCCCTCCATCAGCTCAATGAGCTTGTCCTCGCCATAGAGCGAGTTCTTCATCTGCCATTTGTAGTCGAGGAACTCCTCCTCGCTCACATTGGCAAAGGCCGGGATCTCCCGCCAGAACTCACCATCTTTGAGCTCGCGGTGACGAAGCACCGAGGGGTCAACCGGCGGGCGCGCCTTGCGCTCGGCAGGCGGTGCGGCATGGGATTTCGGGGCTTTCTCGGGGGTGGGGACGTTCTCTGCGCTCGCCATGGGGTGTGGACTCCTCAAAAAGTTCCAGATTGAATCGTGAAAGTGGCGCAGCGGGCCGTAACCGCGCTCAGAGTCCACACTCGCCAGGCCTTTTGAAGGCGGCGAGTCCGGCTCGCACAATCTGGAAACTTCGAGGCTCAGTGTCAAGTGTGCAGGTCGGCGCCCCCCCTTCCATCAGCCGCTCAACCGTTCGTGAAACCCGCCCCGCACAGGGCCGCTGGATCAGGGCTGCCAGACCAGCGAAAACCCGATCTCTCCGCCCAGGCGAAACGCCCCGGCCGCGCCCGCGTCGATCGGTGCGCGCTCCACCCGATCGCTGTCGGCGTAGACCGGCTCCATCGCATCGAAGTTCGCGCTGGTGTGGCCCGCAAGCCCCCAGGCCCCGGTCAGCGCCAGCGAGAGGGTGCGGGAGCTGTTTTGCAATAGGGTCACATCCACCACTGCCTGCGCCGTAAACGCAAAGGAGCCGGCGCTGCCTTCAAAGCGGTTGCTCCAGTTGGCGGAGGTGCCGCCGTCGGCGTAGAGGTCCAGCTCGTGATGCATGTACCCCAGCCCCAGACGCGCGGCCGGGCGCAGGCGATCATTAAAGAAGCGCATCCCATAGTCGACCTCGGCCATCACCGCGGTGCGCTCCCAGTCCAACTTCATGGAGTTATTAAAAGGCGTCGCGCTGCGCGTATCGCCGTACACCACCACGCCCAGGCCGAGCTCCTCCATAAAGAGGCCCTCCACGCCCAGGCGCAACGCCGGCCCGGTGCCCAGGCCCATGGCCACCGCGTCGTTGGTCGCCGGCACAAAACGCCCCGAGTAGGTCAGGCTGTAGCGCAGACCATCGGCCACCGGCGCCTGCTGCCCCGGGACCTCCTGCCCCGGCGCTGCTTGCGCCTGAACCTCCTGCGCTTGCGCCTGCGGCATCCCCAACCCCATCGCTCCGGCCACCAGCATCCCCAGCGTAAGCGCGCTCTTCGTCGTATCTCTCATCATCAACCTCATCGTTTCCTTCAGGGGTGCCGGACTCATCGGCTGAGCACATTCTGGCGGGTGACCTCAAAGAAGGAGCGCGCCCGCGCCGTCTGCAGATCGTTGGTGGGAATCAGCGTGAGCGTACCTCCGGCGCCGCCGTGGTCGATCACCAGCAGATCCTGTGAGGCAATCAGCGCCACCGAGCGCGCCGCAAGGTCCAGGCGCGCGCTGCTCGTGCGCCCGCTCTCAATCTCCAGACGCGCCACCCCGGCGGCGTTCTCATACACCCCGAACGCCTCGCCATCATGCAGCACCACACCACTGATGACGCCGGCACCGGCGATATAACTCGCCCGACTCGTGTTCAAATTGATCAACGAAAACCCGGAGTTATGCGCCACAAGCACCCGCTGCAGGTCTTCCGTTTCGTCGACCCAGACACGCCGGGGCGCCGACTGCAGCCGAATCGCCTCCACGCTCTTACCCACCGTGGGCGTCTCACTGCTCAGCGTGATGAGCTCCGGGCGAATCATCGCCACCAGCGTGTCATTAGCGCTGTAGGCCATCAGACGCGCCTCAGTGCCCTGCCCGTCTTCGGTCGGTGCCTCAAAGCGCACAAGCTCGGTGGCCGCGCGTCCCAGCGGAAGCGCGTAGGTATCCGACTCCCCGCTGAGCACATCGACCATCGTAAAGCGGGGCTGCGCCCCGTCGATGGCAAAGATCCTCCGCCCCACCTCCTCTAAATCCATCACCTCAAAGCTCACGGGCCGCGCCCCGGCGTAGAGCTGGTTGATGGCGATATCCAGCCGACGGTTGCTCTCGGCGCGCGCCGCCGGCTGCAGCACGATCTGGGTGATGTCGCTGCCCACATCAGTCAGCACAAAGATGCTGACGGTGCCCGGCGCCTGCGGATCTTCCTCGACTACAACCTCCACCTGCACCGGCGTACGCGGGGTGTCGGCCTGGCTGACCGTCAGCGGAATCGCCCGCAACTTGTCGGCGGGGCGCTCCGCGTCCAGGTCCATCAGCGTGATCTCGCTTGTCGCAAGCCCCAGCGCCAGCCGGTACTCCTGGCCATCGAGCTCAAAAGGCGGCGCAAAGACCACGTCGCGCGCCCGGCTGAAAAGCGTGAGCACCTCCGCGCTCTCGTCGGCCCCTTCCCGAAGATCGATGACGGCCACCTCGTTGAGGTTGCGCGCCTCATCGGTGTTCTGGCTGCCGGAGTGACGCAGCACCATAAACTCCCCGTGCGGGTCGATGTCGGCACGGTCGTAGGGGCTGTTGAGCGCGATGGTGCGCGTGCCCCCCTCCACGATGTTATGCAGGCGAAGCTCCGGGGTGGCGCCACCGCCCAGCACATAAATGCTCTCATCGTCGCCCAGCGCCTCGATCACGCTGACCTGGCGCATCGTCTCCATCCGCTCGACCTTCAGCTCGCCCCAGAGCGCATCGCGGGTCGGCTCCACCATCACCAGCTCGTCGCGGACCTCATCGTAATAGACCAGCTCCTCGCCGACCTGAAGCGGGCCAAAGGTGTTCTGATCGTCGGTCCAGGGCTCGGGCTCAATCGGGCCGCAGCCCGCTGCCATCAGTGTCAGCGCGGTGAGCGCCACAGCCAGGGGTTTATTCGTCTGCATCACTGCCTCAATTGCCGCACCGGGCGGCGTCTTCTTGAACATCATCATCATCAAAAGATCCCCGAGTTGAGCTGGTAGCCGGTCACCGTCTGACGCTCCCCGGTGGCGGCCTCCACAAAGGTGATTCGCCCCTGGGGGTGCACCTGGTTGACGTAGACGCGTCCGCTCCCCGGGATAAGCCCCATAGCGTCAGGGAGCGCCGAGAGCCGCATCACTTCGCTGCGGAAGGTGCCCAGGTTGACGCGCACGATCTCGCGATGCGCCACTAGCTCCGCCGCCCCCGGCTGGGGGTTCTCGTAGCTGAGGTAAACGAAGGCGTCGCCGGTGTCGGGCGCAAAGAGCACCGCGCGCGCAATCTCAAGCTCGGTGAGCACCAGGCGAGTCTGGGCGGTGCCGATATCGAGCACCGAGAAGCCGTGACTGCGCTCCACAAACTCGGGGTCCGAGGGCGTCAGCCCCTCGCGGGAGCCGGGCCGACGCGGGTGAATCACCAGAAAGGTCGAGCCATCCTCATCGGCCAGCACCCCGCGCACCTCTTTTTCAAAACGCACCGTGCGTTGCTCCAGGCCGGCCATCGCCACGAGCACCGCGCGCTGCTCCTGCGGGTTGGTGGTAAAGGCCATCGCCACCGAGGCATCCTCGCTCAAGACCACCGAGCCCAGCGCGGGCACCTCAATGCTCAGGTAAACAAAGCCCTCCGAGTCCACGAAGGCGTCTTCGGCAAGGGGCGGCACAAAGGCGCCGTCGACCCACAGACCGCGGGCCTCCTGATCGGCGCGGGCGGCCTCCAGCCCCTCGGGGAGGGTGATGGTGAGCAGGCGGTCAGCCTCACTGAGCGCAAACACGAGGGTCGCTTCGCTAAGCGCTGCGCCGGTGGGAGGGGCGCCCAGCGCGATCGCAACGCGCGTGTCCTCGCTCAAATCACTCACAAAGAGAAAGGGCTGCGAAGGTGTCCAGGCCACCAGCGTGTCGCCCTGGGGGCCGAGGTGCAGCCGGAGCTCGGCGGGGTCCACGGCCTCAAAGCCAGGCGGCGTCAGCGGGCGCGGGGCGACGAAGCGATCACTCTCAATCGCCGCCAGATCCAGCACGCTCACCCCGTCATCGCTGACCACCAGCGCGCGCTCACCGACCTCGTCGAAGAGCACCTGACGCACCAGAAAGCCCACCGCTACATCGAAGCTGCCGGCGCTGCTGACCACCGTCACGGCCGAGAGGTCGCCGGCCGGGCCGGGCTCGGAGCTGTCGTACCAGGCCACCCCGAATCGTCCCGAGGCCGTGGCCTGAAGGCGGTTGGCGTGCGGCATCACCGGCACGTGCAGGCTCTCCCCACCTTCCGGGTCGAGCAACGACACGGTGTGGTCGCCCGAATTGAGCACCATCACCCGCGCGTCGTCGCCGGCGCCATCCGCCGGCGCCACGACCTTCGTGGGCGCACGACCCACCGGCACCGCCTGAATCTCCAGACTGCGGCTGTCGATGATCGCCACCGCGTCGAGCGTCTCATTGGCCACGTAGACCTTATCGCCCACGATCGCCGGCTGCGAATACGTATACGTCTCGGGCACCTCCGGCTGCGGGGGCTGCGGCTCACCGAGATCACCGTCATCGGTCGGAGGCTGATAGTCGCCTCCGGCGTCGGCGTCGTTGGTGCCGCCCGGCGGGCCGGCCGACTCGCCACCGCAGGCCGCTGTGGCGAACACCGCAAGCGCTGCGATCAGCAGCTGTATCGCGAACTTCTGACCTCGCATCACTGCACCTCCGCGTTGAGCTCAAACCCGCTGATCGTACGCTGGGTGCCCGTCTCAATATCAAAGAACGTCACGCGCCCCTGGCCGTCCTCCTGGGTCACAAAGACCTGGTCGGCGACCACCCCGATCTGGGCCGGACGCCGGGGGATGGGCAAAACCTCCACGCCGAAGGTCTCCAGGGAGATGCGCACCACCCCGAAGTCTGCGCCCCCCTCATCGGCCAACAATCCGTAGAGCCAGGTCGGCCCGGTCTGAGACTCGACCATCAGCACCGACTGCGGCTCGGCCTCAAGCACCACCGGGCGCACATAGCCCGTGGCCAGGTCCCACAGGCTCAGCCCCTGCTCATAGCGGAAACGCTCCTCCCAGCTCGCACCGCCCGGGGCGCTGCCGGGTTGGGGGCGATGCACCACCACGGCGATCTGGCTGTCGGGAGAGAGCGCCAGCGTGCGAATCTGATTGCGCAGCGTCACCGTCTGCACCCCACCGGTGCCCACATCCAGAAGTCCCACTCCCGGCAACGCGGGCAGGGTCGAGAAGACCAGCAGCGACTGCTCATCCGGCGTCAGCCGCGCGATGCCCGTCTCCACCCCCTCCACATCGGTGAGCTCCACGAGCGCTGCGGCCGCCTCATCGCTCTCGGCGGCCAGCGCCGCGTCCAGATCAAAACGCCCCACCTGCCCCTGCTCGCGCATCGCAAAGAGCACCTCGCGGCGAAGCTCCCCCTCAACCTCCCGCTCCAGAAGCTCCACATCGGTGGGCACGCCGGGGAGCGGGAGCATCCGCTGCTCGGCCACCGCCAGCTCCTCCACTGACAACCGGAAGAGCCCCAGCCCGGAGAGCTGCGAGCTGCGCAAGATCATGCTCGAAGCATCGGCGGTAAACGCCGCTTCCTGATCGCGAGGCGGAAAGTCCTGCGTCGCCGCCCCCAGATCGAGCGTGGGCACAAAGGCGTCATCCTTAATATCTTCAAACGCAATGCGGCTGATGCCCTCCTCACCCACCACAAAGCCATACTCGCCATCATCGCTAAAGGAGATCGACTCAATGCGTCGCGTCACCGAGAGCTGATGCGCCTCATCTTCGCCGGGCGCATCGCCCAGGGCGATGAGCGCCATCGTCTGCAACGAGACCGCACTCCCCTGGGTCGGCAGCGGAAGCTCCGGGTCGATGTACGCCAGCGCGTAGCGCCCGCCCGGAGCCACCACCAGCTGGTTGACCTCGCGGGGCACCCGCACCACACGCACGTCCGGCCTGTCGCGCTCATCACGCACATCGGCGCGCACGATCGCCACCGTCGAGGTCCCCTCGCTCCACACATAGGCCACCGCCCCGACCTCCTCGACCTCGGCGGCGACCACCGCCTGGGGGTTAAGCCCCACGCGAATCGGCTCCACCTGAAAAGTCTCTCCGTCGATCAGCGCGACCTGGTCGCCCCCTTCGCGCCCCGTCGGCACAAAGATGTAGCGGTCGGTGGCGGCCACTCGCTCCACGATCTGCTCTTCGATCTCGGGAGGCGGCTCGCCCGGGTCATGATCTTCATCAGGCGCGCCCATGCCTGCATCGGCATTGTAGTCGCGATCCTCATCGGAGCCGCCGGGCGCAGCCTCATCGTAATTTCCCGACTCGCCACAGGCCATCGCGCCGCAGAGCGCCAGAGCGCAGAGAAGTCGCAGCGCCACAGGCGTTGCTCGCTTCAGGGGGTGTGTCATCTTTGCCTCGTTATCACCGGTACTGCGCCCCTGAGCCCGTGGGGAGCGCGGGGCGCAATGCGCTGTTTCGCGCGCTATGAGAAACGTCAGAAACATAACGTTACTTTGCAAAGGTCAGGCCACGGCCGCATCCCGACGCGTCTTCACACGCATCACAACGCCGCTCGCCAGCCGCAGGGGCAGCGCCGCACCACAGGTGGATGAAACGCACTCCCCCCCGGGATGTCGCCATACAAAGAACTCGCGCACACAGGTCAACCGGCGCGCGACGCTCCAGGCGCGCTCAGAAGCGCAGTCGGAGTCGGGCGCCGGCGCTCTGTGCGCCAACCTCGGGCATCACCGTGAGCGCCGGCGCTTCGTCGCCGCTCTGCATCACCACCCAGAGGATCCCGCCGACGGTGGCCACGCCGCTGAGCGCATAGAGCGTCGGTACGCCCCAGCGCGCCGTCGACACGCTGGCCGAGAGCTCTTCGTAGCGCGCGCGATCCCGACCATCCGCAGCCACCTCCTGCAGCTCCTCAAATTTGCCGCGGCTGCTCAGATACCAGGCGCTCGCCCCCACAAGCCCCACCACCCCGCCGGCGGTCAGCGCCCAGCCGCCCACCGGCGGTCCCCCCACCCGGGGCGGCGCTTCAATCGCCGCGCTCGCGGCCGCACTCTGCGCCTCATCTTCCGCGTCGCGCTCAGCCTGGGCCTTACCCAGCCGCTCAAAGAGCGCCTCCCCTTCCACCGCCAGCGACGCGTCCCAATGCGCCTCCCCGAGCTTGAGCTGCTCGCGCGCCGCCTCAAGCTCCCCGGCCTCCAGCGAGGCCTCGGCCAGCACCAGCGAGCAGTCCGCGTAGACCGCCGCGATATCGAGCTCATCTTCGGCGGTCGCCTCCCCGCTGGCCTCAAACCCCTGCGCCAGCTCCACCGAGCGCTCACATTCTTCGAGCAGGTAGCGCGCGATCATCTCGTTCTTGAGCAAAATCGGCTGCGGATACGCCGCATAGGCCTCACGGTAAGTGTCGGCCGCCTCGCCAAGCTGGCCGGCGTCGTACTGCTCCTGGGCCTCGGCGCTCAGACGCAACATCTCCTGGTAGGCGTCGCCCTCCTGGGCCCAGGCCGGGGCCGAGGCCGCCATCACCAGGCTCCATCCCAGCGCCAGTGCAGCAGCGCGCATCATCGTTCGGCTCGGCATGTTCATGCTCCCTCTTTATGATTCAGCGCCGCGGCAGACTCAGCCGGGCCGGCTCATCGGTGGACTCAGCTTCTTCGTCGGCCTTCTTGAGGCGACGGGTGCGGTTAAGGCGAAGACGTGCAGGCTCTTCCGGCTCCTCGGCCTCAGGCGCGCTGGCCGGCGAGTTTGTCGTGCGCGTCGGCGCACGACGCTCGGGCGCAACCTCTTGCTTCTCCTCGGCCTGGCGATCGTCGCGGGCCCCGGCCACCTCCTCGCCAGCCCCGACGCTGCGCTCCGCCTGATCGCCTGCGCCCTCGCCAGCCCCGAGCGCCGGGGCATCTTCCACGGCCGCGTCCTTCTCGATCGCGACCTCGCCAGGCGCCCCCGCAGCAGACAGAGCATCCCCCGGGCCAGGGGCCTCATCGCCTTGCCCTGCGCGGGCATTTGCCCCTTCTTCAGTCTCACTGCCCCCGACCGAGCCTTCTCCGGGCGACGCCGGGGCCGGTGCCGCCTCACCATCCTCGACAGCGAGGTTTTCTGCTGCGCCGGCGGCATCGTCGGCATCCTCGGACTCCCCGCTCATCCCGAAGATCACCCCGGCCAGCACCAGCACCGCCACGCCGATGACGACCATCAACACCACCAGCGTCTTGCGCTGGGTGGGGTTGGCCATCTCCTCCCAGGTCTCCGGCGCCTGGCGCGGCGCAGCGGCGTCTTCGGTGGCATGGTAGCCGCGCCCGGGCTGCTGCATCGCAGCCTCCGGCGCAGGCGTCGCCCCGGAGCCGGCCGCCGCAGCGCTCGGGTGCGCGTCAGCCTCGCCAGGCCCGGCGGTCGGCACGGTCTGCGCGCTGGCAAACCCCGCCTGCGCCTCATTTCCACCGCCGGCTGCACCGACCTGCACCGCGACCCCGACGTCGTCCGACGTGGTGCCCTGCCAGCTATCCGCCGAAGCCCCCAGGGTCGGCGCGTGGCCAAAGGCCAGATCGGTGGCGTGGGCGTGCACCATCGGATCGGAACTCGGCGGCTCCGGGTCAGTCGGCTCCCCGCCCAGCTCCCCGGCCATCACCGGCGCGCCCCCGCGCAGATCGGCCACCCCACCCAGATCGGTCAGGGCTGTGACCTCGCCAACCTCCACCACCACCCGATCCAGCGCCTCGCGAAGCTCGGTGCAGCTCCCGAAACGATCGTCGGGATCCTTCTCAAGACAACGCATCACGATCTGGCGCAGCTCCTCCGGAAGATCGCTGCGCACCATCGGCGGCACCTCCTCATTGAGGTGCAGCATCACCGTCTCAATCGGTGAGTCCGCCAAAAAGGGAAGTCGCCCCTCGATAAGCTCGTAGAGGATCACGCCGATCGAGTAGATGTCGGTCGCAAAGGTGATGTTCAGCCGCGCCCGAATCTGCTCCGGGCTCATATAAGGCGGCGTGCCAAACATCTGCCCCATCTTCGTCAGGCGGCTCTGGTCCTGGGTCTCATCATCCTCGGCGATGCGCGCGATGCCGAAGTCGAGCACCTTCACCTCCAGCTTCCCGCTGTCGGCGATGGTCACCATGATGTTGTCGGGCTTTAAGTCGCGGTGAATGATCTTCTGGCTATGCGCATGCTCAATCGCCGCGACCACCTGCCTCCCCAGATCGAGCACATCGTCGATCGCCAGCTTCTGCCCGGCCCACTTCTCCAGCGAGCGCCCCTTCACATACTCAAAGACCGCGTAGAGCGCCTCCAGCTCCGGCTCCAGCCCGAACTCATAGAGCATCACGCAGCCGGGGTGGCTCAGCCTGGCGATCGCCCGGGCCTCGGTCTCAAAGCGCCGCCGAATCGAAGCATCCGAGGCCAGCGAGCGGTGCAGGAGTTTGATCGCCACCTCCCGCTCAATCGTCTTATGGCGCGCCAGATACACCGCCCCCATGCCGCCGGCGCCCAGCTCGCGCTCCAGCAGGTACTTACCCTCAATGAGCGTCCCTACCAGCGAGGGGCTCTCTGTCTCGGGAGATTCGGTCATCAGATCATGTCTCAGGGGCTGCGCCAGGCGGGTAAACCCGAGGTCTCCGGGAGGCGTCGAGTCACCACGTCACGTCACGCCACGTGGTCCGAGCGGGCTAAGGTGTGATTTCGCATGTTGAACTTGCAAAGTAAAGTTACGACGCCGCGCGTCGACGCCACCCATCGCGCTGACGACCCTCGCGCCTGCCCCCACGTCGGGCCGGTGGGGTGGGCATCATGGCGAAAGGCGCAGCTGGCAGATTGACTTGCAGCAGCCGTGCCACCTCCTCCGCACCCCGACTTTAGCGCAACATCGCCGCAAACACCCCCGCGATTTTACCAACGCCTCACTCCACGTCGGGGTACACAAACCACACCCCGGACATCTTTGTCCGAACCGGTCGCATACCGCGTAGCGACGGCCCCGAGCCGCCAGCTTGACCCTCTGCGGGTCGGTCACTATGCTCCGCTGCCGTCAGCTTCATACGCGCTGATTGATGTTTCCTCGGCTTCGCCAGCTCGCCGTCCCCCCACCGGGAGGGTGTGGCCGGTTGGTGCAGGCTTCCACAGATCTTCATGCCTTCGGTTAGTTCATGGTGCCCTCCGCCTCATTCTCCCGTACGACCCGGCTTCTTGTCGCCGGTCTGTGCTCGACCTTCCTCCTGGCCTGCGACAACGACAGCCCCACCGAAGAGCCCATCTTCGTGGTCGAGGAGCCCGATCCTCTGCCCGACTTCTGCGAGGGCTACATCGCACTTCCCGTCGACCGCGACGCGCTCGCGGCAGTTCCCCCGGGCGAAGTCGCCACGGTGAAGCTCGTCGACCGCTTCGACGTAGACCACCCCGCAGGCTTCAGTGAGGAGCTCTGCCTCTCGGTCCCCGAGAACATCCTCTCGCTGGCCGTGACCATCGAAGGCAGCGACCGCCTTACCTACGCGCTCAACAGCTGGGAAGGCCCTGAGGGCTTCGAGGTCATTCGCGGAGGCTGGAACTCCGACGGCCAGGGCCTGTGCGCCAACAACTGCAACAACCGCATCTATGCGCGCATCGGCGCGTTCGCCGCGCTTGCCCCCAACAACCCGGCCAGCCGCGTCGACCCGGGCCGCCACATCCTCTCGGTTGAGGGCCGCTACTCCAGCAGCCCCTTCGCCGCCCCGCAGCCTCGCGACGGCAGCGTCAAAGTCACCATTCACGCCCGCGTCGTCGGCGATGAAGTCCCCGAGACCGGCACCCTCGATCTCAACCTCTTCTTCACCGGCTCCGACGGCTGGACCGCCGAGAGCGCCCCGACCGACCCCGAGTTTCAGCAGACCCTCGAAGAGCTCGGCGAGATCTACGCCCAGGTGGGCATCGAGATCGGTGAGGTTGCCTACCTTGATGTCGATGAAGATTTTCAGGACATCGAAGACATCATGACCGGCACCGGCGATTTCGCCGAGCTTCTGACCAACTCGGAGCGCGCCCCGCTCGATGGTCCGAGCATCTTCTTTGTCGATCGCCTGCGCAGCATCTTTGACGGCGGCGGTGGCGGCGTCCTGGGCATCTCCGGCGGCATCCCTGGCCCGGTGCACGTCAAGGGCACCGTGGCCAGCGGCGTAGCTGTGATGAGCCATCAGATCCCGGGCGGCCCGCCCGTCTCCCACATCTTCGCCCACGAGCTGGGGCATTATATGGGGCTCTTTCACACCTCCGAGAACAACCCCTTTGGTGGCCCCCAGATGCATGACCCCCTGCCCGACACTCCGCAAAACGACGAGAGCTACCTGATGCACGCCACCGGCGGTGGCGACATCCTCTCGGAGTGGCAGGGTATCGTGATGCGTAATAACCCCTGGGTGAAAAACTGAGGCGGCCGCAACCCGCACGCTTTCTGCACGATCTGGAGAACTTTATGCGCAGCATTCTGACATCGATTCTACTGGCTATGGCGCTCCTAATGGGCGCGGCCTCCCCGGCCCTGGCCCAGCACAACCACGCGCTGGAAGCCGACGCCGACTTTGACGACTTCCTCAACACCATCGACGCGCTCCCCACCCCCGAGGTGCTGGAGCGCTTCCCCGACGCCGAGGCCCGCCTGCTTGAGGTGGCCACCGACGCCGAGGCGACTGTGTACCGCCGCTGGCGCGCCACCTCGATGCTCTCGAACTTCAACTCCCCCGAGGTGCGCCGGGCGCTGATCACGCTGACCACCGCCGCCGATGACGACCTGCGCGGCATGGCGCTGCTCGTCCTGGGCGCGGGCTACCTGGAAGGCGGCGACGCCGAGGTACTCGCCACGATCGAGGCGCGCCTGGGCGATGAAGACGCCTCGGTGCGCGCCGACGCGGTGCGCGCCCTGGCCTACGGCCACGGCCCCCGCGTGACCGAGCGCCTGGAAATCATCGCCGCCGGCGATGACGCCCGCATGGCGAAGATCGCCACGCGCGCCCTGGCCAAACAAATCCAGAAAACACAATAAAAGCAACACCTTAGCACCACACACAAGCTCCACCGGGAAGGGGCATCCGCGATCAGGCGGGTGCCCCTTCCGAGCTTCTTGCCTTCACGGTGACGGCGTAAAACACTCCCTTTAGCTCTGATCGCGATACTGCCGCGCCTGCCGGCGCATCCCCTGCTGGGTGAAGATCGCATCCTCGATGGGCACATCGAACTCCAGCTCATCGTAGACCATGCGCGTAAACTCCCCCGGGGCGTCCGCCGGCCGCACCTCCACCTGGTGCGGGATCGGCCGACCATCGACCTCTTTGACATCGCTGAACGTGATCGTGCGCACGGCCTCCTCCCCGTCGAAATAGACCGCCTCGATCGGCGTCCATTTTTCGGCGTCGAGCGCGTACTCGATCTTGGAGTAGGTCACCGGTGCGCCCTCGCGCGGGACCATCGTCGCCTCAAGCACCCGCTCGCCATCGCGCTCGCCCCAACTCAGCTCCACCTCGAAGTCCTCTTCAAAACTCGTCTCGCGCACCAGGTCGTCGTTGGTGAGGTGGCTGCCCATCCAATCCTCCGAAAGCATGCCCGAGGGCACCCGCATCAAGCGGTCAGCCCGAGGCGCGTAGTTCCAGAGCCCCTCGGAGGTGCGCAGCGTGGCGGTGCCCGCCTCCCGGGCCGGGCTTGTGATCACAAAAAGCCCCCGTTCCTCGCCCTGGCTATAACCCTGCACGCTGAGCTCCCGTTCGCGCTCATCACGCTTGATCGTCATCGTCATCTGCGACTTCGCGCTATCGGAGCGGTAGAGCTTATCGAGGTGCGCGTTGACCTCCTCAACCGAAGGCAGCGCCTCTTCCTCCTGCGCGCTCCCCACCCCGGGCGTCATCAACGCCAGGCATACCACCGCGATCCCGCCCCACAACCCGCCTTTCAATGAAGCTGACATAAGCCCTCCCTCGCCAGTTCGGCATGGACGAAGTCTTAAGCGTGCACATCTCAAAGCTAAGCGCCGAAGACTCGCCCCGCGCGAAACTTGTAAAGTCAACGCTCACCTGCCTATAATCTGGCCCCTTACGAGTTGATTCGCGCCGCAACGACGCCTTCCGTCGGCGGCTTATGAAATGGACGATCCCATGGTGAAACGCTCTCTACTTCTCCTCTCTGGCTTGTTGCTGCTGGCCGCCTGCAGCGACGACGTCGTCGAAGGCCAGTGCGATCCCGGCCTGACCGCCAACCCCGTCACCGGCGAGTGTGTGGCCCGTCAATGCGACGAGGGTCAGCGCTACAACCCCGTCGACGGCAGCTGCGTCGACGAGGGCGACAACCCCGACGATCCCGACGATCCCGACGATCCGGGCGACGACGAAGATCCTGATTACGATCCGGACTGCCCCTTCTTCCAGGACTGCGACTCCGACGAGCCCGCCCCCTGGAACCCGCCGGCTGACGGCTCCTACGACCCCTTCGAGCCCCAGGACCCGGCCACGGCCACCTACCACAGTTGCGAGACGACCGATGTCGCGCCGATGAGCTCCCCGCAGTTCATCCTGCACCGCGCCGGCGACTACCTGCTGGCGGTGGGCCGCGGTGCCGACGTCTCGCCATTGACCTTCTTTGACCGCAACCCCCACGCCCACGTGCTCGAAGAAGCCGATCAGGGCTACGCGGGCTTTATCGTCTCGATCAACCCGCGCTCGGGCTTCACCACGGCCACCGACATGGCCTACTGGCTCAGCGACACCATCAGCGCCATCCCCGGCTACGATGAGTCCGCGCGCGAAGGCAGCGGCCGCACCTACCGCACCCACGACGGCTACAACGCCTCGGTGATGAACCACGTGCGCATCCCCACCGCCGACACCCCCGGTGAGGCCCGCGACAAGATCCTGGCCTCGATCTTTGGCATCGGCGCCTCCGACCTTGTCTATGAGCTCAACGAGGCCTCCTCGGCCGACGACTCCGGCCTGCACCTGAGCTACAAGACGGTGATGCGCTCCGATCAGCAGGTCATCATCGTCGGCGGCATCACCACCCAGGGCCGCTACGACCAGCCCGACCATGCCGCGCGCTTCGCCATCGAAGACCTCGCCGGCGGCACCGCCCTGGCGATGGCCGGCGAGACGATGAGCGATGAGTGCGTCTCGCTTACCCTGCGCGACACCACCGAGGTCGACATCATCATCTCGATGGACGCCTCCGGCTCGATGAGTTCGGTGCAATCCGCGCTCAGCGGGTTCGCCGAAGAGTTCACCAACCTCCTCAATGAAGCCGGCGTCGACTGGCGCATCGGTGTGACCGGCGTCGACTGCGACGGCATCCAGGAAGATGAGGCCCTCAGCTACGACTTCCGCTCGCTCTGGCCTGGCCCCGACGAGGGCAATCAACAACCGATTCCCGGCTTTCCGAATATGGACCTCGGTGGTCCCTGCCGTCCTCCTTCGGGCATTGGCGGCATCGGTGGCGGTGACGGCAACAACGGCGCGCTTATCGGCGGCGGCTTCACCCGCGACCCGCAGGCGATCGCCGACCGCCTCAACGATGTCTCCACCGCCGGAAACGAGTACACCCTGACGATGGGCATGGCCGCCATCGATCGCTCGCTGCCGCGTGCTCAGGGCGCCGTCGACAAGATTCGCCCCAACGCCCAGATCATCCTCGTGACCGTGACCGACGAGCGCGAAGAGCTCGTCGGGCAGATGATCTCGGGTATGGGCGACTCCATCAGTTCCTCCACTCAGGCCGAACTTGAGACCTTCCTCGACCCCTGGCTGGGTTGGCTCGCCCGCCCCGACATCGGCGCGATCGTCTACGGCCTGCACTGGATCCCCGGCCAGGCCTGCGCCACCGCCGAGCAGGGATCGGTTGCCCACGGCATCCAGCACGTTGTCGAGCAGACCGGCGGCGAGGCCGGCTCGGTCTGCCAGCCCGACGTCACCGAGACCTTCCGCGACATCGCCAACGCCACCCGTGACCTCTCCAGCGGCCTGCGCCTGGTGGGTAACCCCTACGCCAGCTCAGTCAAAGTCGACGTCACCGATCTCGACGGCAACTTCGAGCGCAGCATCCCCCGCAGCGCCGCCGATGGCTTCGATCTGGACACCGCTTACAACAGCCTTATGTTCTACGGGCCGCAAGTCCCGGAGACCGACCAGCGCGTGGTCGCTCCCTTCCTGCGTTGGAACCGCAATGTCATCCCCTGCGGTGAAGACGCTGCCTGCCCGGGCAGCAAAAAATGCGTCCTGGGCCGCTGTGAGTAATTCGTGAGCAAGTCCACCGCTTCACCCGACGCCCCATCGCCCCCACCGACCCGCTGGCAACGCCTGCGATCGACCTGGTGGGGGCGATGGGGCGTCGATCTTCTTGTGCTCGCCATCATCTTCTGGGCCATCACAAGCTATCAGACCCGCGATCTCATCGAGCGCGACACCCCGGCGCCTCCGGCCACGCTCATCAACCTGGCCGACGGCTCCGAGCTTAAGCTCGACGACCTCACCGCCGATCGCACCCTTATCTACTTCTGGGCCACCTGGTGCGGCGTGTGCAAAGCCCAGTCCCCGGTGATCTCGGCGATGCACCGCCACGCCGAAGGTCGCGACGACGTCGACGTCATCAGCGTGGCCATGGACTGGAGCGACCGCGACACCCTGCGCGCCTTCGTCGACGAGAACGACATCGACTACCCCGTCTACCTGGGCACCGACGCGCTGGGCAAAGGCTTCAACGTCAGCTCCTACCCCACCATCTACATCGTCGATAACGAGCGCCGCGTCCGCCACAGCATCATCGGCTACACCCCGCGCATCGGCCTCTACGCCCGCCTCCACCTGCTCTAAGCCGGGCGCCCAAGCCCCATTGACCCCCGCAGACCCCGACCGTAGGATGGCCGCCAGATAGGCCCCCTGGTCGCCGCGCTTTTGCGCCGCGTTTGCTTGTTCAATGAGGCACGACGTATGGCCCGCCGAAAGACCACCCGCGATCTTCTCAAAACCTACCGCCAGCAGACCCCGCTGACGATGGTCACCTGCTACGACTACACCTTCGCCCGCCTGGTGGAGAAGTCGCCCATCGACATCATCCTCATCGGCGACAGCCTCGGTAACGTCATCCAGGGCCAGGACACCACCGTGCCTGTGACCGTCGATGACATCATCTACCACACCCGCGCGGTGATGCGCGGAAACCAGTCCGCACACATCCTGGCCGACATGCCCTTTATGAGCTACCAGGCCTCGGCCGACGACGGACTGCGCAGCGCCGGCCGCCTCCTCAAAGAAGGCCTGGCGCAATCGGTTAAAGTGGAAGGCGGCGAGGAGCTGGCCCCGATGGTCGCGCGGATGACCGGCGCGGGCATCCCGGTTTGTGGGCACCTCGGGCTCACCCCGCAGTCGGTGCACGCCTTCGGCGGCTTCCGCCTCCAGGCCACCGACGATGAGGCCGCCGACCGCCTGCTCGCTGACGCCAAAGCCCTTCAAGACGCCGGCGCCTTCATGATCGTCTTAGAGATGGTCCCCTCCGAGTTGGCTGCACGCGTCACCGAAGCGCTGGAGATCCCCACCATCGGCATCGGCGCCGGCCCTCACACCAGCGGCCAGGTCCTGGTGCTGCAAGACATGCTGGGCATGAACACCGACTTTAAGCCTCGCTTCGTCAAACATTTTGCAAGCCTTGAGGCCACCGTCGTCGACGCGCTCACCGCCTACGCCGATGAAGTTCGCCAGCGCAGCTTCCCCGACGACGACCACTCCTACTGAACGACCCTCGCCGCGCGTCGCGCCCCGCAACGGGCGATGTGCGGCGAACCCCCTCGCTAAGGATCTGCCGTGGAGATCATCTCCAGCCTCACTGCACTGCGCGACGCGCGCCGCAACCTCCGGGGCACCGTCGCCCTGGTGCCCACCATGGGCTTTCTTCATGAAGGCCACCTGGCCCTGATGCACCAGGCCCGAGAGCACTGCGACCACCTCATCGTGAGCATCTTCGTCAACCCCACCCAGTTTGCCCCCGGCGAAGACCTCGACCGCTACCCGCGCGACCCCGAAGGCGACGCCGAAAAATGCCGGCAGCTCGGCTGCGACCTGCTCTTCATGCCCGAAACGTCGCAGATCTACGCCCCCGACCACAGCACCCGCGTGGAAGTCAGCGAGCTCGACCAGACCCTCTGCGGCCCCAACCGCCCCGACCATTTTGTGGGCGTGACCACCATCGTCACCAAACTCTTCAACCTCACCGGCCCCGATGTCGCGGTGTTTGGCGAGAAGGACTTTCAGCAACTTGCGATCGTGCGCAAGATGGTGGCCGACCTCAACGTGCCCGTCGAGATCGTCGGTGTCCCCACTGTACGTGAGCCCGACGGGCTCGCCCTCTCCAGCCGCAACCGCTACTTAAGCGCGGAGGAGCGCCGCCAGGCGCCCGCCATCGCCCGCGCCCTGGTCGACGCACAGCGCGCCTGGCAGGCCGGTGAGCGCAGCGCCGCCAACCTTCTGGAGCGCGCCCACAGCGCGCTCTCCGGGGCGGCTGATCTTCGCCCCGAATACGTGCAGCTCGTCCACCCCGACACGCTCACCGCCTACACCCCCGACGACGACTTAAGCGGCAAGCCCGCCCATCTGGCCATCGCCGCGCGTCTGGGGCACACTCGCCTCATCGATAACCTGCGCCTGGACCGCCCCCTGCCCCCCGGCCCTCTGGAGACGATCTGATCATGCCCACGCGCCTGCCCCACAGCCTTCTCTTCGTCATCCTCACCCTGAGCGCCCCCGCCCTGCTGGGAGCCTGCGGCGACGACCCCGTTGAAGTCGCCCCCCAGGAGCGCTGCGCCGAAGATGATCTGAGCGCCTATGTGCGCGCCACCATCGAGGGCGCTGAGAGCACCACCCAGATCGATCTTCCCCGCGCCACCATCGAAGGCGCCATCAGCGCTGAGGGCATCCTCGTCAACCTGGGCGCCCGCCCCCTGCCCGACGGCAGCGGCCAGGCCGATCTCATCCTCAACCTCGCCGACAGCCGCAGCGCAGAGAACCTCATCGACGCGCTCAGCGATCGCACCGCCGAGGCCCCCGTCATCCTGCAGGTCGTCGACGCCACCGAAGCCGTCACCGGCAGCGAAGGGCGCACCGATCTCGAGCGCTTCGAGTGCACCGTCGACAACGACACCATCTGCGTGCAGCTCGGCTACGACGTGAACGAAAACGAGACCCTCGACGACGACGATCGCTTCGTCTACCACGGACAAAGCGGCACGGTGACCATCGAGAGCTTCGACAACCGCACCACCACCATGCGCGCGAACTTCGAGCTGACCCTGGGTCAGAATATGCTCGGTTTCCAGGACACCTCCACCGGCAGCGTGGCCGGCTGCCTGATGCCCCGCTACTCCCTGGGCAGCGGCGGTCGCTACCCGCTTGAGTAAGGCGCAGCGCCTCCTGCGGCGATCCGCCACTCCCGCGCTCCGGGTGGCCACCTTGACAGCATCCGTAGGCGTGACTAAAAAACTGAATGGGCATTCATTCAGCGTTTCAACCGCCCTCGACTTCCTTACGAGCACTGGTCTCTATGGCAGATTCTGAAAAGCAGCGCGGCAGCACCGAGAAACGCGAGCGCATCCTCGAAGGCGCGCTGCGCGCGTTTGCCAAAAAAGGCTTCTACAACACCCGCGTCTCCGAGATCGCCAGCGAGGCCGGCGTCGCCGACGGCACGATCTACCTCTACTTCAAGAACAAAGATGACCTGCTCATCTCCCTCTTCGAAGATCGTATGGAGTGGATCATCGCCCGCCTCCAGACCGAGCTCGACGCGGTCGAGGGCGGCGTCATCGAGCGCATCAAAGCCTTTGTTCACCTGCATTTTCGACTCGCCGTCGAAGACCGCGATCTGGCCGAGTTCATCACCGTCGAGCTGCGCCAGAGCTCAAAGTTTGTCAAAGAGTATAAAAACCCCAAGTTTGCCGATTATCTGAAGATCCTTCATAGCCTGATTGACCAGGGCCAGAATGAGGGCATCTTCCGCACCGACCTGGACAGCAGGCTCGTCGGCCGCGCGCTCTTCGGCGCGCTCGATGAAGTCCTCTTGCAGTTCACACTCTCGCGCAGCGCCCCCACCGACGTCAGAGACGAGGCCGAACAGATCTCGACGATGATCATCGACGGGCTGATTGTGCGCGAGCCCCCCACACTGGATTAACCACCCTTACTCCCCTTTTAAGGAGGCTGAACGTGAAGATTCTCACGACTGTAAAGCGGGTCACCGACCCGGACATGAAGGTCAAGATCAAGCCCGACCAGACCGGCGTTGTCACCGACGGCGTCGAGTACAAGATGAACTCCTTTGACGAGTACGGCGTCGAAGAGGCCATCAAGCTCAAAGAAGCGCACGGCGGCGAGATCGTGGTCGTCTCGGTGGGCCCCTCGGCTGCCACCAAAGAGATCCGCACCGCGATGGCCATGGGCGCCGACCGCGGCATCCTGGTCGAGACCGACGAAGATCTCGACAGCGACGCGGTCGCCCGCGTGCTCGCTGAAGTCATTCGCCGCGAGTCCCCCGACATCGTCGTGATGGGCAAGCAGGCCGTCGACAGCGACCGCAACCAGACCGGTCAGATCCTGGCGTCCTACCTGGACTACCCGCAGGCCACCTTCGCCTACAGCCTGGAAGTCGCCGATGGCTGGGCCACCGTCGGTCGCGAAGTCGACGGCGGCACCGCCACCAAGCGCGTCAAGCTGCCGGCGATCATCACCGCTGACCTACGCCTCAACGAGCCGCGCTACGCAAGCCTCCCGGGCATCATGAAGGCCAAGCGCAAGCCGCTCGAGACCCTCACCCCCTCCGACCTGGGCGTGGACACGGCCAACAAGGTCAACGTCCTTCTCTTCGAAGCCCCCGAAGAGCGCGAAGCCGGCGAGATCGTTGAGGATATCGACACCCTCATTGACCGTCTCAAGAACAAGGCCAAGGTCCTCTAAGCCGCGCGCCTCCCCTGGCCTTTAGCGCCGGGTGATGCTCCGCAAGGATCTCCACTGGTTTTTACCTTTTGCATGTGAGGAACCCCCATGGCCAACGTACTCGTTGTCGCCGAACATCTCGACGGGAAGCTTCGTAAAGTGACCCTCCCCACCATCACCTTCGCCAGCCAGGCCGCAGCCCTGACCGGCGGTGAGGTTCACGTGCTCGTGCTGGGCAACGGCGTCGACGCCGTCGCCGGCGAAGTCGCCAAATACGGCGTGAGCAAGGTGCACTACGCCAACAGCCCGGTCTTTGAAAACTACCTGGCTGAGACCTACGCCCCGGCCGTGGTCAAGGCCGCGCAGGCCATCGGCGCCACCGTGGTCGCCGCTCCGTCGAGCACCACCGGCAAAGACCTGCTCCCGCGCGTGGCTGCCAGGCTCGACGCCGGCATGGTCTCCGACGCCATCGCCGTCTTCGATGATGGTGGCATCAAGTTCCGCCGTCCCCTCTGGGCCGGCAACGTCCTGACCACCGTCGAAGTTGTGACCCCGGTCAAGGTCGTCACCGTGCGCACCACCGACTTCGAAGCCCCGGCCGAGGGCGACGCAGCCTCCGTCGAGGCCTTTGACGCCGGCGTGACCGCCGCCGATAACGCCGAGTTCGTCTCCTTCGATCAGGTCAAGAGCGAGCGCCCCGAGCTCACCGACGCCGCCGTCGTTGTGGCCGGTGGTCGCGGTCTGAAGTCTGGCGAGAACTTCCAGATGATCATGGATCTTGCCGACACCCTCGGCGGTGCCGTCGGCGCCAGCCGCGCGGCCGTCGACAGCGGCTACGCCCCCAACGACTGGCAGATCGGCCAGACCGGTAAGGTCGTCGCCCCGGACCTCTACTTCGCCGTGGCCATCAGCGGTGCCATCCAGCACCTGGCCGGCATGAAGGGCTCCAAGACCATCGTGGCGATCAACAAAGACGCCGACGCCCCCATCTTCCAGGTCGCCGACTTCGGCCTGGTGGGCGACGCCTTCGAGATCGTCCCGGCGCTCACCGAGAAGCTCAAGTCCATCGTGTGATCTGAGCTTTTCGCCGCAGGCGGCGTAGAGCCGCCTACGGCGAACATCCCCCGGATGTTCTACGAAAAAAGGTCGCCCGGAGTGCCGGGCGACCACAAAAAAAACCGCGCTCCGGTCGGAGCGCGGTTTTTTTATACCAGCCGCAGGTCTTCGAGAGACCTTCTCAACACCTGACGCCTCTCAGTCGTCGCGCGTCAGCGGCGTGGTCTGCGCCGCCGGCGGCACCACCATCACATGGCAGCTGGCCCGACGCGCCACCGCCTCAGCGACCGTCCCCAGGCCCCCGGTGCTGGCGCTGGAGCGCGCACCGACCACTACCAGATCCGCATCGATCTCGTAGGCGCGACGCACGATCTCGGCGGCCGGCTCCCCGCTCTCCACCCGCGTGTTGTCCGTAAGTTTGCGGGCCTGATCGCGTTGCGGGAAGGGAACTTCCACCGCCTCAACCGTACGCTCAAAGAGCGCTTCGATCTTACCCTTAAGGCGCCCGCGGGCCTGCCGCTCATCGAACTTCACCTGGCTCTTCAACAGCCCGGCGCTATCGGCAGCCAGCGGCGAAGGAAGCACAAAGAGCAGCTCCAGCTCACAGCCATGCTGCAGCGCCATGCCCAGCGCAACCTCCAGCACCCCGGCGCTGGTCGGCTCCAGATCAAGCGCCACCACAATGCGCTTAAGCTGCGGACGCGGATCATGCTGGCGCACCAGAATCACCGGGCGGCTCGAGGTCTGCAGCACGCGCCGCGCCGTCGCACCCAGCCCGTCCGAGACAAGGCCGCTCTCGCCATAGGCCCCCATCACGATCGCCTCAACATCAAAACGCGAGGTCCAGTCGCTGACCACCTGGCGGCCAGGCCCGATCTCCACGATCGGCTCCGAGACCAGGCGGCGGCGCAACGTATCATCGATCTCAAAGCTGCGCTCGAGCTCGGCGCGAGCCTCCTCAACAAGCTCGGCCTCAAAGGCCCGGTCGTCTTCCCCCAGCGCTGCATAAGGAAAGAGCACTCGCCGCATATAGGGCGCCATCGGCTCGAGCGCATGGCCGAGCTGCACGCGCACCGGGCTCTCACCGCCCAGCGCCTTCGCCAGCGCCAGGGCGCTGCGGCTGAAATTTGAAAAGTCCAGTGGGACCAACACCTGTTCGACGCGGTACATCTCTACTGCCTCAACGCTTGCGCCGCCCTGAACAGGCGGCGCAGCCACTATCTTTTCTGGAGATCCGCGCCTGGGCGCGGGCGGCCTCTCAGGCCAGGCGCTCAGAGCTGATCGAAGGTATCCGGCTGACCATCACCGGTCGTATCCCAGCCGATACGCACTCGCTCGCCATTTTCGTAATACTCCCAGACGTTGGGCCGGCCGTCGCCGTCCTCATCGCGCTCCACGCGCAGCAGTCGCTCCTCGCTGTCGTAGAACTTCTCGATGGGGAAGCTGCCATCAAAACCCATCGTCAACTTCCGGCGCGCCACCTTGCCCTTCTCATAGAAGGTGACCATGTCGATGCGCCCGTCGAGGTCCAGGTCCATCTCTTCTTCAATGACCTCTTCGCCCTCATTGTAGTGCTGCCAGAGGTCGACCTGACCGTTAAAGCTCAGATCGCGCTCCACACGCACCAGACGCCCCTGGTCGTCGCGCAACACCCACTGATCGGGGGTGTCGTCGCCGTTCAGATCCGCAAGCTCCGGGGTAAGCCCCTCGCGCGAGAGGTTTCCTCCGCGGGCGCGCTGCTCACTGAGCGTGGCGGGCCCCTCGTCGGTCACCTCGGCCTCTTTGGAGCCGGCACAGCCGACCAATCCCCCGAGGAGCGTGGACCCAAAAAGCGCGATCACGAGCAGCTGTGGGAAGTACTTTTTCAAGCGTCTCTCGCTTATCAACAGGGTGATCTCTGGCACCAAATACCGCCCCGACTTCTAACAGATGGCCGGGGCGAAGACAACGGCCCGACCACCGAAGCAGGCCCTCAGCGCCGCCAGGCGCTGAGCACGTTGGCGTGGTCATCGGTCCACACAAGAGCCGGCCCCTCCGAGGGCCGCCACTGCGACTTAATGGCCTGCAGCGTCTCGATCTTCGCCGGGTCTGCCGTCATCACCGCCCAGGTCGAGCTCTGCTGTCCGCTGGCAAGCTGCGCCTCACTGAGTTCAAGATCATCCCAGAGCCTCAGCTCAAGCCCGTGCGCCTCCGAAAGTCCGCGCAGCACGGGCTCCAGGTCAAAGTAGCGATTGGAGATATGCACCGCCAGGATCCCGCCCGGCTGCAACGTCTCAAGGTAGAGTGCAAACGCTTCGACGGTGAGAAGATGAATCGGGATCGCATCGGAGCTGAACGCATCGACGATCAGCATCCCGTAAGGCGCCACCTCATCCTGCTCCAGCTGAATGCGAGCGTCGCCCACCACATAGCGCAGATCACCGGCTGGCGAGCGCCCCACAGGCCCGAAACGCTGCGCCACCTCCACCACCGTGGGGTCCAGCTCATAAAAGGTCATCGTGTCGGTAGGGCGCGCGTAACAGGCGTGCGCCCCCAGCCCCAGCCCCAACACCCCGATGCGCGGCTGCAAGCGCGAGCGCTGGTAGAGCTCAAAGATCGCCCCGGTCGGCCCCTGCGGGTGGTAGTAGGCCAATGGCGAGCAGCCCTCCTCATCTTTGATGGCCTGCCCGTGCACCGTGCCCCCGTGCATCATCTGGTAGAGCGCGGGCGTCTCCACCATCTGCACTGTCCCGAAAAACGAGCGCTCCTTAAAGACCACCTGCCCCAGCGTCCCGCCGAAAAACGACGAAGCCACCAGCACCCCCATCAGCCCCATCCCCAGCCTTTGCGGCCGCTCCACCTGGCTGTAGGCCACCACCGCCGGGATGCCGAAGAAGATCACCGCCGTGGCCTGACTCATCGCCACATCCAGGCGCTCCAGCGCCACCATGCTCACCACCATCAGCACCGTCGCCACCACCGGGGCGGCTTGTTTCCACCGGCGCTCCGGGTCGGCTCGGTCGGCAAAAGACTGCGGACGCAACGCACACGCCACAATAATCATCAGCGGGTACTCCCAGATGCGATCGAAGATCAGCGGCGCGACAAGCGAGTTGAACACCCCGCCCAGCAAACCCCCGATCGACATGTAGAGATAAAAGCTCGTCAGGTGCGCGGCCGAAGGCCGCGACGCCGCAAGGCGCCCGTGCACCATCAACGCCGCCATCCCGAAAAAGATGATATGCAGCGGCAAAAGCAACCACGCCGGATGCGTCGCCCCCATAATCCACGCTACCAGCAGCGCCGTACCAATCAGACTCATCACTCGCCCGATCCCCGAGAGGTTCAGGCGCCATGCGGAAAACACCACGATGAACGAGCCGGTGTAGATCGCCAGCGGGATCACCCACAGAAGCGGAAAGGCCGCCACATCGGTGCTGATGTAGGTCGTCACCCCCAGCATCAGGCTGGAGGGCACAAAGGCATAAAGCGTCCACAGCACCTTCTGGCGCGCGTCCACCTCGGGCGTCGCCCCGTCGTCGGCCGGCGCAGCCACTGCATGTTTTGATGCGGCCTCAATCCCCGGCGCAGGCGCGGCCCGATACCCCGGCGACACCTTGAGCGTGACCACACCGCAGACCAGGAGCAGCATCACCAGCACCACAAAACTTCCACTCCACAGAGACGCCTGCGCGCTCACCCCGAACACCGGCTCCACCAGCAGCGGATAGCCCAGCAGCGCCAGCAAACTCCCTCCGTTACTCGCTGCATACAGAAAATAAGGGTCGGAGGAGCGTCGGTGATTCAGCCGGGCAAACCAGGCCTGAATCAAGGGTGAGGTCGTTGAGAGCGCCAGAAAGGGGAGCCCCGCGCCCAGCCCCAGCGCCGCCAGCAGCCAGAGGTTAGGGTGCGAGTTCAACAGCGGGCTGCTCAGCGCCATCCGGTCCATGCTCAGCGGCAGCGCCACAAGCGCTGCCACCAGCAGCAGAGCGTGCAGCAGAAGTTGCGGCAGCGCCCGCAAACGCGAGACCCCGTGCGCCCAGAGGTAGCCCAGCAGCAACACCGCCTGAAAGAACATCATGCAGGTGTTCCACACCCCGGGCGTGCCTCCCAGCGAGGGCAGCAGCATCTTCCCCGCCATCGGCTGGACCATAAAGAGCAGCAGCGCGCTCAAGAAGATCGTGAGTGTAAACAAAAAGACCACAGCAACCTCGCAAACCCCTTGAAGGGGGACGCCTTTTGCCACCGGCACCAGCCTCATCCGTTTCGCCCCCAGACTAGAGCGCCGCTCTTCCCCCGTCGAGCGCCCCGCGAGCGCGATTGTTTGCTTCACGTCCCACACTGTACTACAACCTCAACGATACCCTCGGACCGCCGCGCGCCTGCCTCAACGCCCTGATGTTTCTCGCGACCTGCGCGCGCATCTTCTCTGGATTTTTTTATGAACCACCTCCCCCGTTCTCTCTGGCTGCTCGCCATCTCGCTTCTGATGCTCGCGCTCTCCGGCTGCGGCATCGACTTTGAAGCCCGCCAGCAACTCCCCGGCCAGGAGTGCCGCTTCGACCAGGACTGCGTCGAAGGCCTGGTGTGCACCCAGCGCCGCTGCCGCCCGATGAGCTCGCTCGACGCCGATCTTCCCGACAGCGATCTTCCCGACGCAGATACGCCGGACACCGATCTTCCTGACGCCGATACGCCGGACTCGGATCTGCCGGACTCCTTTGAGCCGGACACCGACATCATCCCCGGCACCTGCGACGAAGGTGATCGCGCCTGCGCCGATGAGCAGACCGCGCTGCGCTGCGACGCCGCCCCCGACGGTCAGACCGCATGGGTGCCCGTGCACTGCGTCGAAAACGAGTTCTGCGCCGAAGACCGCGGCGAGTGCCTGCCGCGCGAGCAGGCCCCCTGCTGTGAGGACGGCTGCGGCGATGACCAGATCTGCAACGAATGCCAGTGCATCGACATCGACCCCGAGGTCTGCAACTTCCAGGACCAGCCCTGCGAGGTTGAAGGCCAGGTCGCCAACGGCTTTATCTGCACCAACTTCGAGGGCAATGGCGAGCTGACCTGTCTGGGGATCTGCAACGGCGATCGCTCCAATCCCTCCTCGAGCTGCCCGGCGCCCAACACCCACTGCTACCTCGAAGAAGGCCAGCCCAACGGGGTCTGCCTCTCCAACTGCGAGCAGGGCGCTCGCTGCGCCACCGACGACATGACCTGCGTGGCCTATGAGCACGACGGCGGCTTTGGCCTCTGCGTCCCCACCAGCGACGATGAAGAGATTGGCGAAGAGTGCGACGAAGACGAGCCCTTTAGCTGCGCCGACGGCGGGCTCTGCGTCCAGGGCATCTGCCGCGCCTCGTGCCGGCCCTTCGGAGGTTATGGGGACTGCGAGGGCGAAGATGTGTGCCTGCCCGCCGGCCCCAACACCGGCGTGTGTGTGGACCCGGGCCCCAACGCCAACACCTCGGCCAATGACGCCTGCGATACATCTTCGGCCATCTGCGGCGGCGATGCGCTCGTCTGCGCCGAAGCGGGCTTTACTCCCAACGCCGACGGTGTCTGCCTGCAGATTTGCCGCCTCAACGCCAACGACTGCGCCGACGGCTCTCCCTGCTTTCCTTCCGGCGATGAAAACGAAGAGATCGGTATCTGCCTGACCCTGGGTGCCGGCCTCTAAGCTAGCGCAGGCATTCAGATACAAAAAAGCCGACGCTCCCAACTGGGGGGCGTCGGCTTTTTTGTGCTTTCGAAAACGTCTGCTGTGTCGCACTCACGCCACACAACGCGCTTTCCTGAGCGAAAAAATCAGGCCGTGAAGATGTGCTCGAGTTCTTCCATCACCGCCTCCTCGGAGGCGTCTTTGGCCACGGCCATCTCCTGCACCAGCAAACGCCGCGCCTTATCGAGCATCTTACGCTCGCCAAAGCTCAGGGCCTTGTGGAACTTCAGCAGGTTAAGATCGCGCAGCACCGCGGCGATCTCGTAGGGGCTGCCCGTCTGGATCTTCTCCAGGTAGGCGCGGTAGCGCCGGTTCCAGGTCTGCTGGTTCAGGTCCACGTCGCGCTCGCGCAGAATGTCGTAGACCTCATCAAGCTCCGAGGGGGTCATCACGCTGCGCAGCCCGACGTTTTTGACGTTATTGACCGGGATCATGATGCGCTTGTCCGAGTCCATCACGCGCAGCACGTAGAAGGTCTGGCTCGTGCCCATGATCTCTTTGGTGTCGATGCCCACCACCTCCGCCACCCCCTGTGCGGGGTAGACGGCCTTATCTCCAACCTTAAACGGGGTCACCTTGACTTCTCCTTACCAATGAGGCTGTGTGGCGAGGGCCTGCAACTGACGACGCCATCGCTCAACGAGGCGATGGGGCCGGGGCCCTGTACGATGCCGATTCGCCGCTGGAGTGCGCACGGGCCCAACTCGCCAGGCCGATGTCACATCTTCAAACGGAATGAGCGCGGGCGGAGCGCTCGGGGTTTGGCGCCTCCCGAGGGGTTCGGGGTACAAGCGTTGGGCTCTATGGCGAGGACGCACATTCCACCGGCGCTGGGGGGACTGAGAGAGCGCTGGACAAGTCGACAACGCTGAGCTACGAGGAGGGAGTAACCCTGCCTAAACGCGCCGCATTCCATCGTTTGCGCGCAGCTCAGCTCGTCGTGCCCGGCGCACGATAAAGCCCCAACAGTGTAGTCTGTTGGCGGCTCAAACACAACTATGTTGCGGGGGGATTTCGCAGGGAGGGACGCAGAGGAGCGTGCGCCAGAGAGAAAAACGCCCGCGCTTCAGGACGAAGCGCGGGCGGGTGCCACAGGTGCTTTAGCGAGAAAGCTCGCTGATCTTGATCAGGTTGTGCTGACGCGCCACATCCAGAAGCTTGGGCAGGGTGAAGGTGCCCAGCTTGCGGGCGTAGTCTTCGTTGCCGCCTTTGAAGCGCGCCTTGGTGATGGCGTCAACCAGCTCGGCCTTGGTGCCGAACTTGCTGCTGACAAGCTGGTGGGCGTTCCACAGACGAAGCAGCTTGGTGTTGCTCATGGTCTTGACGCCATGCTCAAACGCCTGGGCTTCTTCCTCGTCTTCGGGACGATCGAGCACCGCGATCACCTTTTCAGCGAGCGCCGCTTTGGAACCGAACTCATCTTTGACAATCTGCAGCGGGGTTTTCTTGGCCATAACAGGTCTCCCTTTTGAAAGTACGGCGCCGCCCTGAGCCTTCGCCTCCGGGCTGGGAGCAGCCATGGGGGGCGACGCTGCTATGGCAGCCACCGCGGGCGCGCCCTCCGAGTCTTCGGAACACAGGCGCACCGATCGTTTGTTGAGCGCCACGGCACACCGTGGCAAGGTCACTTCGCGAAAGGTCGCCTGAATTTTCAGGGCCGCTCACGCGAGCCCCCTCCTAACAGAGAGTCCCCATGCGCGCAAGCTCGACGCGACGACGACATCCCTTCCGCCCCGGCCTCCCCCTGCCCTCGCTGGCTTTAGCGCTGGCCCTGGTGCTGGCCGCCTGCGACAGCTCCGAGGAGAGCGCCCCGGAGAACACCTCCGCCGCGCAGGAGGCTTCGGCTGATAACTCAGCCGAACACCCCGCCGATCCCCCCGCCCCCACCTCCGAGGTCATCCGTGGCGAAGGCGTCTCGCTGACCCTGGGTGAGGTGGAAAAAGCTGTGGATCGCCTGCGCATCTTCGCCCCCCGCGGCGAAGACGGCTCCTTTGCCGCGCCCGACGAGCGCTGGTTTCGCACCCCGCAGGCCCAGTCCAGCCTGGTCAACAACCTGCTGCACTTTAAGGTGATGCGCCTGGCTGCCGAGGAGTGGGAGCTGAGCATCACCCCCGAAGATCGCATCAAACTTGTGCGCGAGCAGGAGCAGCTCGCGCCATTTTTGCCCCTCTTCGAAGAGAGCGACGAGAGCGCCACGCTGCGCAAACACCTCAATGAGGCCGGCTTAAGCGAAGACGACGTCCGCCACCTGGTCGACGACATGGTCTACGCCGAAAAGGTCCATCAGCAGCTGGTCGAGCGTTTTGACGATGAGGCCCTCTGGGCCATCTACGAGGCCGCCAACGACACCGCCACGCTGGTCGTCGTGCGCGGCACCAACACCCCCACCAGCCGCGAGATCGATGAGGCCGTGGTGGCGATGGCCGACGAGATCGAGGCCTACTACCGCGACAACCCCCAGCGCTACATGCGCCCGGAGACCGCGCGCCTGACCGTGCTCCGCCCCAAAGGCGGCGATAAGCCCGAGGCGGTGCGCGAGGCTGCCCGACGCCTGGAAGCCGGCGAAGACGCCGAGGCCATCGCCGCCGGCCTGGGCCTGGAGCTGCGCCCGGAAGCCTTCCTGATCAAACCCGAGAACCCGGCGATCTTTGAAGAAGACGCAAAAGACATCGGCTTTGAGATGAGCGGCCCCCGCGGCCAGTACGCCTACAAAGTGCTCGAGCGCATACCCCCACAACCCCTCGAGTTGACTCGCCCCCTCAAGCGCGAAATCGCCTCCCACCTGCTGCGCAGCCGCGGGGTGGTCGACTCGGCGCGCCGACGCCTGGAGCCCGCCCTGGGCATCATGGAAAAATTTCCGGTTGGCGAGGCGCTGAGCGACGCCCAGATCGAGACGATGGTCACCGAGCTTGAAAACGCCGGCTTTGAAGCGGTGCGCTCCGAGCCCTTCTCGCTTCAGGGCCGCGGCCTTGTGCCGGGCATCGGGCTTGTCGAAGACGTCGTTCAGGCCACCGCCTCACTGACGCTTAACAACCCCACGGTCAACGCCCCGGTGCAGTCGCGCGACGACGTCTACGTCTTCCGCATGGTCGACCGCAGCCGCGCCGAGCGCGACGCGTTCGAGGCCGAGCGCGAAGCCTTCCGCGAGACCTTTATGGCCCGAAACGCGCAGCGCTTTAACCAGGAGTTCGTCCAGAAAACCCGCGACGAGCGCAACATCACCGTCAACCTGGAGCCGGTGCGCCAGCGCTACCCCCTGATGAGCAAAGAAGAACAGAGCGCGTTTGTGGCCGAGCAAAACGCCGCGCCTCAACCAGCGCCGGCTCCCGAAGCCAGCGCTCAGCCCTCCCCCACCTCCGAGAGGTAAGCACCGCCGAGCTCCGGCTGCGGATCCTCCCAGGGATAATCCGGGTAAAACACACGCTCCAGGGTCAGCCCGCAGGCCGGTGCCGTCTGGCCGGCCAGCCGACGCTCGCCAGTCTCAAAGACCTCATCGAGACGCTCCAGCGCCATGCGCCCGGTGCCGATATCCACAAGCGTGCCCACCATGATGCGCACCATATGCTTGAGAAAGGCCGTGCCCTCGACCTCCACCTCCAGCATCGAGGGGCCGGCCTCAATCACCTCAATGCGGCGCATCTCCCGCACCGTCGTCGGGCTGTCGCAGCCCGCGGTCCGAAAGCCCCCGAAGTCATGGGTCCCCACCATCCTCGCTGCGGCCTGACGCATCAGCCCCAGGTCCAGCCGGCTTCCCATCTGCCAGACCCGATCGCCTAAAAAGGGGTGGTTAAAGCGGTGGTTCCAGATGCGGTAGCGGTAGATCTTGCCGCGGGCCGAATGCCGCGCATGAAAGCCCTCGCCAGCAAGCTCGGCGCGGGTCACGCAGATATCATCGTCGGTCAGCGCGTTGAGCGCGCGCACAAAATCCCACAGCCGCCTGGGGCTCTCATGGTCTACATGCGCCACCTGCCCCAGCGCGTGCACCCCGGCGTCGGTGCGGCTTGCGCCCTGCACCTTCACCGGCGCATCCGTGGCCAGCACCGTCTTCACCGCCCGGGTCAGCTCCCCCTCCACCGTGCGGTCTTCGGGCTGGATCTGCCAGCCGTGGTACGCCGTTCCCCGATACGCGATATGCAGCCTGATTCGCACCATCGGGTGCTCCTGCCGCTGAGCCTTGAGGCGCCTCTTTAAGAGGCGCCCTCACACTCAGTACTCAAACGCCAGCCCGAACGCGAAATGACGCGCGCTCAGGTCGATGCCTTCGCCGCCAAAGTTGTCGACGTTGGCCCAGGTGTATTCGGCAAAAAGATACGAGTTGTTGATGCCCCAGCTCATATCAAAGGCCGCCGCGCTACCCTCGTCGATGAAGTCCAGGTGGAAGTTCAGACCGGCGGTAACGTGCCAGCCGAACTTACCCCCCGAGGCGCGTTGCGCTTCCGTGCCCGCGGTCTCGCCATCGGCCCCGACCACGCGCCAGAGGTGGTAGTCGAGCCCGGCAGCGAGCTTGGGCACCAGCGGGATGCGGTGATGCAGCGCGCTGTAGTCGTAGCGGTACACCAGCCCGGCGCGCAGCGGAATAACCCGGAAACGCGCCTCATCGGTCAGATCCACCTCCGCGCCGTCGGGCAGGCGCAGACGCCCGCTCACCGAGCCGTAGCCGGCGTTAAACGCCAGGCCCAGTTTCCCAAAGCCATCCCAGAGGTGGTGGTCGTACTGCACCTCCCCCAGAAACATCGAGTCGCCCCCGAAGAACGCCTCAAAGGGGCCGCCCCCCTCGCCGAACTCCTGGTCGACCATCGGGCGGTACGCGCCACCCTTAAACTCAAAAAAACCATTGGCCGGCGACTGCGCGCTGGCCGAGGCCGCCCACAGCGTGGCGGCCATCATCACGACACTGGCACTGACGAGCGGGCCGAAGATGCGGCGAGCTCGGTTGGGGAGGTTCATCAGCAGGCTCCTTGAGCGTCTGCAAAAGACAGCATGAAGAGATTGAATAAGGTTCAAGCGCAGCGCGCATCATCGTCAGATTGGCGGCGACGGCGTCGCCCCACACCCAGCACCATCGTCGCCACCAGAAGCGTCCACAGGCTGGTCGAGCTGCCGCCGGTGCTGGCGCACCCGTAGCCGCCGGTTTCCGCGCCGCCGGCATCGACGTAGTAGTCCCAGAAGTCCTCGGTCTCAAGCACCTCGACTTCAATGTCGTTGGAGAGCAGGCTGTAGTTGCCCGCTTCATCCCGCGCGGCCACGGCCACATAGGCCACGGTGCCCTCTTCGAGGTTCACCGCGACCTCCCCCTCGCCAGTGGCCGGGTTAACGGTGAACGAAATCCCATCCCCTCTGGCGGGCACCTCATCGAGCTGCCCCGCCTCAAAGGGTTCGGCGCTCACCACGGCGTAGTAGGAGAGATCGTCTTCGTCGTCCTCGGAGAGCTCCAGGGTAAGGCGCATCGTGGTGGCCGTGGCGTACGCCTCGCTATCCAGCGCGGGAGCCTCCGGGCGGATCAGATCCATGATGACCCGCCCCTCGGTATAGTCGGCTCCCGTCTCCAGGTTGCTGAGATCGGTCAGGATATGAAGCTGCACAAAATGCTCCATATCGGTGGCTTCCGTCTCGCAGAGCTCCGCGTTGCTGAACCCCACCAGCTCGCGCAGCGCGACCTCCACCTCCGCCACGCCATCGACCAGGGTGAGCGCATCCTCATCGAGCGTCTGGCAGTCGGGGGCCTCATCTTCACGACAGTTGACCGCGTCGTTCGCCCCCCGCGACAGCTCGTAGATGTAGGGCCCTTCAAAGAACTGCTCGGCGCTGCCCACGGCGGGATCGCTGGCGTAGGTGGTCGTAAAGGAGAACTTCACCTGCGCGTCGGCTTCAATCTGCTTGCGGCAGACGTCGATGCCCGCTGTGATGGTGGCGCCGTTGTCGCTGATGAGCGCGTCACCCAGCGCGGCAGCCTCCGTACTCTGCACATACTGAGACTGGCGCGGGTCGCGCGCCTCCGCCTCACCAGTAGGCACCGTCCCCAACGCGGTGGCTCCCAGCAGCGCCAACGCCCATTTCTTCGAATTCATCATGCTCGAATCTCCATCCACCATCGAAACATAGTTAGCTCGCCCGCGCCCTGCTTACTGCGCGATGAGCGCCTCGGCGATCTGCACGGCGTTGAGCGCCGCGCCCTTTCGCAAATTGTCGGCCACCACCCAGAAATGCAGCGTGTTGGGGCGGTCGCGGTCCTGGCGAAGTCGGCCCACCCAGCAGGGGTCGGTGCCGGCGGCCTTGCGAGCCAGCGGATACGCGTTCTGCGCCGGATCATCAAGCACCGCCACGCCCGCAGCTTCTCTCAAAAGCTCGCGAACCTCCTCTACGCCCAATGCCCGCTCCAGATCGACCATCACCGACTCTCCGTGACCACGCACCACCGGCACGCGCACACAGGTCGCGGCGATCTCCACGCCTTCAAGACCCATGATTTTGCGTGTCTCGCGCATCATCTTTTCTTCTTCGCGGGTAAAGCCGTCATCCATAAACACGTCGATCTGCGGCAGTGCCTCAAACGCCAGTGGATGCGCAAACGTCGCCGGCTTCGATTCTTGTTCCCCGCCCAGATACGCCCGCGCCCCGGCCAGGAGCTCGTCGACGCCTTTTTGACCCGCGCCCGAGGCCGACTGGTAGGTGCTCACGACCACGCGTTTCAGGCCCGCGGCCTTCTTCAAGGGCTCCAGCACACACACCAGCTGGATCGTCGAGCAGTTCGGGTTGGCGATAATGCCCTTATGCTGCGCAATTGCCTGCGGGTTGACCTCCGGCACCACCAACGGCACGTCCGGGTCCATGCGAAACGCGCTGGTGTTGTCGATGACCACCGCGCCCGCCTCGACCGCCCGCGGCGCAAAGGCCTTGCTCACCGCGCCGCCGGCCGAGCTGAGCACGATGTCCACGCCCTCAAAGCTGGCTTCATCCAGATCTTCGATCACCGTGGTCCGACCCATCGCCTGGACCGTCGCCCCGGCCGAGCGCGACGAGGCCATCAGGCGCAGCTCGCCAAGCGGGAAATCGCGCTCTTCTAAGATCGCCAGCATCTCGCGGCCTACCGCGCCGGTTGCACCCACCAGGGCCACGTTTGGTTTTTTCATCGTCGCTTGCGCCATGGTTCGTCGCTCGTCGTTCAAAAATCGTCGTTAGAAATGGCTCTTCTGCGGGGCTCGTTGGCCTTCCCGATCGCAGCGCGCAACCTCGACGAAAACGCGCGCCCGGGCGGCCCGGCCGCAGAAGGCCGCCACCCTACAGAAGGCCCTCCCACACGGCAACCGGCGGGGCACGCGGCGCGGGCAGACCACTTCGGGGCCCTCCCACGCTCCCTTGATATGGCCCCCTTGTGATGGGGCTTTTTTGGCTCTATAAACGGCGCCCGTCGCGCGTAACGCCCTCGTACCCGGGTCATGTTCGCCGCGCGCGCCCCCTTTTTGATGTCCTTGCCTGTCTGAGAAATTGAACCTCCCAACTTTGTCACGAGCGACCATGAGCGCAGCGACTTTTCAGGATCTCATCCTCACCCTCCAAAACTTCTGGGCCGAGCAGGGCTGCATCGTCGCCCAGCCCTGGGATGTGGAGAAGGGTGCCGGCACCTACAACGCCCACACCTTCCTTCGCGCCTTAGGCCCGGAGCCCTGGAAGGTGGCCTACGTCGAGCCCTGCCGCCGCCCCACCGACGGTCGCTACGGCGAAAACCCCAACCGCCTGGGAAGCTACTTTCAGTTTCAGGTCTTGCTCAAACCGGGCCCCGACAACGTGCTCGATCTCTACTTCGACAGCCTGCGCGCCATCGGCGTCGACCCGCTCGAGCACGACCTGCGCCTGGTCGAAGACGACTGGGAGCAGCCCACCCTCGGCGCCTGGGGCCTCGGCTGGGAGGTCTGGATCGACGGCATGGAAGCCACGCAGTTTACGTACTTCCAGCAGGTCGGCGGCATTGAGCTCAGCCCCATCCCGGCAGAAATCACCTACGGTCTGGAGCGCATCGCCATGTTCTTGCAGGGCGTCGACAGCGTCTACGATCTGAAGTGGACCGAAGACGTCAGCTACGGGCAAATCCGCCACCAGGAAGAGGTCGAGTTCAGCCACTTCAACTTTGAAGAGGCCGACACCGAGCTGCATTTCCGCTGGTTCGACGAGTTCGAGGCCCAGGCCAAAGTGCTCATCGAGAAGGCGCTCGTGCAGCCGGCCTACGACTACATCATGAAGGCCAGCCACACCTTCAACGTGCTCGACGCCCGCGGCGCCATCAGCGTCACCGAGCGCCAGAAGTACATCGGCCGCATCCGCAACCTGGCCCGCGGCATCGCCCGCGCCCACCTCGACAATCGCGAGGCCCTGGGCTTCCCGCTCCTTCAGCGCTGAGCGACGCCCCCGGCCAACCGCGCCCCCTGCGGCCTCCCCCCACGTTTAAACCGCTTCAGACCCCGGTGTGATGCTATGGAATTTATCTTTGAAATCGGCTGCGAAGAGCTGCCCGCCCGCTTCGTCCCGGCCGCCCTCGACCAGCTGCGCGACTTTTTCGTTGAGGCCGCCGCCGACGCCCGCCTCACCCACGGGGCCGTCCGCACCATGGGCACCCCGCGCCGCCTCACCCTTTTGATCGACGAGCTCGCCAGCGCTCAAGAAGACCTGAGCGAAGAGCGCACAGGCCCCCCCCTCAAAGCCGCCTACCGCGACGGCCAGCCCACCAAAGCCGCCGAAGGCTTCGCCCGCGGCCAGGGCGTCGCCCTCGAAGACCTCTACACCGTCGAGACCGAGAAGGGCGACTACATCGCCGCCAAAGTTTTCGAAAAGGGCCAGCCCGCCACCGAGATCCTTCCCGCCCTCCTCGAAGGCATCCTGGCCAAGTTGAACTTCCCCAAATCCATGCGCTGGGCCGATCTCTCGCTCAGCTTCGCGCGCCCCGTGCGCTGGATCGTGGCCGTGGCCGGCGGTGAGCTCGTCAAGATGAGCTTCGCCGGCGTCACCAGCCAGACCCAGACCTACGGTCACCGCTTCGCCGCCCCCGGCCCCATCGAGGTCAGCTCCATCGCGGGTTACCTCGACGACCTGCGCGCGGCAGAAGTCGAGCCCGACCCCGCCGCCCGCAAAGCCACCATCGAGGTCGCCCTCAAAGAGCACGCCGAGACCATCGGCGCCCGCGTCATCGAAGACCCCGAGCTCGTCGACGAGGTCACCTACCTCGTCGAAAAACCCTTCGCCGTCACCCTGCCCTTCAGCGAAGCCTACCTGGAGCTGCCGCCGGAGGTGCTCATCAGCTCGATGCGCTCCCACCAGCGCTACTTCGCGCTGGAAAACCCCGACGGCACAGGCCTGATGGCCGCCTGCGTCATCATCTACAACACCCCCGTCCGCGACCCCGAGCTCGTCGCCAAGGGCAACCTGCGCGTCCTCAAGGCTCGCCTCGACGACGCCCGCTTCTTCTGGGACCGCGACCTCAAGACCCCGCTCGAAGCTCGCATCCAGGACCTGGAGCGCGTCGTCTGGCTCGCCAAGATCGGCACCATGAAAGAGCGCACCGAACGCATCGGTGAGCTGGCCGGACGCGTCGGCAAAACCCTGGGGCTGGAGGGCCAGGCCCTTCAAGACGCCGAGCGCGCAGGTCTCCTCTCCAAAGCCGACCTCGTCACCCAGCTCGTCTTCGAGTTCACCGACCTCCAGGGCGTGATGGGCCGCGCCTACGCCCAAAAATCCGGTGAAAACGAGGCCGTCGCGCAGGCCATCTACGACCAGTATTTGCCGAAAGGCGCCGACGAAGAGCTCCCCGGCTCCGATGTGGGCGCGGCGGTCGCCATCGCCGAAAAACTCGACGCCATCGTCGGCTGCTTCGGCATCGGTCTTGTGCCTTCGTCCAACGCCGACCCCTACGGCCTGCGCCGCGCCGCCCTGGGCGTCATCCGCATCCTCGACGCCGCAGGCTACAACGTCACCCTCGACCAGCTCATCGACGCGGCCATCGCCACCTACCAGGCCAAAAACCCCGGCGTCCTTAACGACGACACCGCCAGCCTCGCCAGCGCAGTCAAAGCCTTCCTCGTCACTCGCCTCGACTATCTCTTGCGCGACGCCGCCCCCACCGATGTGGTCAACGCTGTGCTCGCTGCCGGCGTCACCGACATCCCCTCGGTCCGCGGCCGCGTCAAAGCCCTGGCCGGCCTCCGCGACCAGGCCGACTTCGAGCCCCTGGCCATCGGCTTCAAACGCGTCGTCAACATTCTCGCCAAGCAGGCCTCCGAGCTCGGCGAAGCTCCCAAGGTCAACCCGGAGCTCCTGCAAGAAGACGCCGAAAAAGCCCTCTTCGACGCCTTCACCTCCACCCGCACCGAGGTCGACGCCGCGCTCGCCAGGAGCGACTGGCAAAAAGCCTGCGCCCAGCTCATCGGCCTCAAAGCCCCCGTCGACAGCTTCTTCGACGACGTCATGGTCATGACCGACGACACCGCCCTGCGCCAGAACCGACTCGCCCTCTTAAGCGGCCTGCGCGACCTCTTCTTCGGCGTCGCCGATATCTCAAAAATCCAGGCCTGAGTTTCAGCCAGGGGCGAAGACTCGCACCTTCTCCCCTGCCCTGATCAAAAAAACCCGGCAGGCCATCGCGGCCGCCGGGTTTTTTTGTTTAGGACAACGACTCGGGACACCGAGTTGGTGTTTTACTCAGGCAAATCCACAGCTAAGCGGGCTGAGTTGACGTTTTACTCAGGTAAATCCACAGCTCAGACCCCTGAGTTGGCGTTTTACTCAGGTAGATCCGCAGCTCAGACCCCTGAGTTGGCGTTTTACTCAGGTAGATCCGCAGCTCAGACCCCTGAGTTGGCGTTTTACTCAGGTAAATCCACAGCTCAGACCCCTGAGTTGGCGTTTTACTCAGGTAGATCCGCAGCTCAGACCCCTGAGTTGGCGTTTTACTCAGGTAGATCCGCAGCTCAGACCCCTGAGTTGGCGTTTTACTCAGGTAAATCCACAGCTCAGACCCCTGAGTTGGCGTTTTACTCAGGTAAATCCGCAGCTAAGCAGGCTGAGTTGCCATTCTCGACAGCCAGAACCGCAGGTAAGCCCCCTTACCTCTCTATCTGTCGTGAACAGAACCGCAGGTAAGCCCCCTTACCTCTCTATCTGTCGTGAACAGAACCGCTACTCAGACCCCTTACCTCCCGTTCTGGGCTGAACAGAACCACGACTCAGCCCCCTTAGCTGGCGTTCTGTCGTGAACAGAAGCGCGACTCAGACCCCTTACCCCTCGGGCCAGGGCCGCGGGTCATGGCCGAAGGCCGCCACATAGAGCTCTTTGAGCTCTTCGTCGCTCAGATGCCGACACCAGCGCAGCTTCAGCTCCCCCAGCTCCAGCGGGCCCAGGCGCACGCGCCGCAGCTTGCGAATCTGCAGGCCGCTGCGATCGCAGAGCTTTCGCACCTGCCGGTGGCGCCCCTCGGTGATGGCGATCTCGATCCACGTGCAACTCGAGCGCTCCGCCACCCACCCGGTGCGCGCCGGCAACGTGAACTTACCGGGCTCGTACTCCAGGGGCTCCTGCAGGGCTGTGAGAACCGGATCGTCCGGCCCGAGCTTCGCCTTCACTTTGACGTGATAGACCTTCTCGATCGGCGAAAGGTCCGAGGCGTCCCCCTCCATCGAGGTCGGCCCGGCGTAGTCCTTGTTGAGAAGAGCCTGGGCGAGTTTGCCGTCGTCGGTGAAGAGCAAAAGACCTTCGGTGTTGAAGTCGAGGCGACCCACATGCGGCAGAGGCTCAAAATGCTTCGGCACGTGGTCGTAGACCGTCGGGCGGTCCTCAAAATCCACCCGGGCGGTGATGCAGCCGGGGGGTTTGTTCATGATGAATGCGGGCATGGAATGGGGGGCTTGAGCTTAGAAGAAATGATTAAGTCGAAGCCGGACGCTCAACCGAGCCCCCGCTTCTTCTTAAAAACGTCGTGAGGTGTCGTATTGCCCTCGTCGATGTCGCGCTCTCCACGCTCCACCAACGACCGGACGTAATGAACATACTGCAAATAGGACAGAACCTCCTGCTTCATTTCACCCCAGGTCAGGTCATCCGGAAGCTCGCGAATAAACGCGATCAGCTCTTCTTTTGCGCTTGCCATCGGCATTCTCCTGCACCGTTTCACGTCCGTGGTGAAATCTACCATGAAGTGTGACCGCCTCACCCGCAACGCCCCCCCGATCGACACTAATTGAGATTCACAAAACGCCCCCGCACCCGCTGCGTATTGGGCGCATCGCCCTCGCCCCACAGCACCACGTAGACCGAGCCTGCGACGTGGTCGATGCTGACGCCGTAGGGCATGCGTGCCTGATCGCCGGTGTGCAGGTCGACACGGGCGGCCTGGGAGGTGAAGTCGCCCGACGCGTTGGCCAGGAAGCGCCGCGCATGCACGTTGAGGGCAGTGCCGCTGGACTGGCGGGTGATCCAGGCCACCGCGCCGCCGGTGGGGCCAGCGGCCACGTCGCCCAGGAGCGCTTCGCGGTTGGCGATAGCGCTGGAGGTGGTGTCGCTGCCGGCGCTCATGCGCGAGCCGTCTTTGACGATGATCTCGTTTCCAAAGCCCACGCCGCCGCTGTACGCCAGCCAGTGGCGGCCGTTGTTCTGGCCTTTGGAGAGGCGACCGCCCCGGTTCAGGTCGATGGTGGGGTGGGCGACGATGGCTTCAGCGGGGGTGGCTTTGGTTTCGCCCGCCAAAATCTGGCCGTGGTAGACGCGCGGGGTGTCGAATCCGCCGCCCACAAAGCTCATGGTGATCAGGCGGTTGTCGTCGGCGGCCACGCTCGGGTCGGTCTGATCGCCGTAGGTGTCGATGGCGTAAGGGAAAAAGCCGTCGAGCAGGCGCTCGCCATCGGCGTTGAAGCGCTGCAAGACCAGCCGAGCGCCTTCGGTGGTGAGGGCGGAGGCGGCGAGTATGGCTTCGTCGTTGTCGAGGACAGCGACGTCGGGTTGCCAGATGGTGTTGACGGCGCCGCCGGAGCTCAGAATGGGGGTCACCTCGAACGACTCCGCCTGGCGCGGCGTGCCATCCAGGTCGAAGGCGCGCGCGCGAACGGTGCCCTCGAGGTCATCTTCGCTCCAGACCACAAAAAGCGTCGTCTCACTGACGGCCAGCGACGCCTGAAGGCTACGAACCTCTGGCGAGGTAGAAACCTCAAAAGGCTCGACCAGAAGCTCAGCGTCGCAGCCCATTTTTGCGGCGTACACCCGCTCCGGCGTGCCGGACTCGCCGGGGCGCTGCACGTAGGTCACCCACACGCCCTCCCCATCGAAGGCGGCGCGCGCCTGAAGCTGCGCCTGGCCGACCAGCGGCAAGCTCCAGGTCGAGTTGGTGTCGAGGATGTCCGCGCAGGTCAGCTCGGGCTCGACGTCGGTGTCAGGCTCGGTGTTGGTGTCGGGCTCTGTATCAGCATCGGGCACGTCGTCGGCGTCGGGGAGGTTGCCGGCGTCGTCCAGGCCCGCATCCTCGCCAGCGTCGGAGAGGTCGCCGGCGTCGGGGGCATCGCCCGTATCGGGGCGCGTATCGACGCGGATGTCATCGTCACCGCCCGAACCGCCAAAAATGCCGCCGTCGGCGCAGCCCACCACGCACGTCATCACACAAAGCGCCAGCGCGGCGCGCCCAACCTTCCAGCTCGTCTTCATCGCTACACCCTTCTCGCAAGACCCACACAACCCAGGCCACGCGCGCGCCGCGATCCCAGACGATCGCTCCCCTCCCGGGCCACAGGTCCTGTGGGGAGGTGCGTTCGACGCCGAAAGCTGGCGTTGACGCCGCGTTGGTCGGCGGCATCACCATCAGCTCAAAGCGTCGTGCCGACTCTGGGTCGGCGAAGCGTGCGTGGCATTAACCGGGAGGTTAACTACCAAAGCTGGGAGGTGGGGGGCAAGTGGATGGCGAGGCGCTCGGGGGGAAGACTGGGTTTGGAAGATTCAGCTTCGCGCCATCTCCCCCACCAACCTCTTAAGCTCCCCGCTCAAATACCCCGGCGCCTTCGCCTCAAAGATCTCCGCCAGGCTGCGGTAGTACCAGATCGACTGCTCTTTGCTGGCCGAAAAACGCTCCCAGAGCGCGTCGCCCACCGCCTGCAAGTCACGCACGATCGACGCGGCGTTATGCACCTTATCGGCCAGGGACACGAGCAGGATTGGCGAGTCGTCGGGGAGCTCGCGAAGGTGGGCGAGGTAGGCTTCTTTGCGGGGCTGCCACGGGGGCTTGGGGTCTTCGTAGGCGTCGGTGCAGCCCTCCACGATAAAGAGCACCTCGGGGCCGAAGCGCTCTAAAATCTGCGCGGCGATGTCGGGGATCTCACCGACGCAGTCTTCGATGGCGTCGTGCAAAAGCGCGCCGATGACCTGGTCTTCGCTGCCGCCGTTGCTGCCGACGAGCGCGGCCACGGCCATCAGGTGGTTGATGTAGGGGGTCTTTTTGCCCTTGCGGGTCTGCGCGCGGTGCCAGCGGCTCGCGCAGCTCAGAGCTTCGTCGAAGCGCTCGGAGTAGCCGCGCTCGGGGGTGTTATCGACCTGTGTCATGGACGTCCTCCCTGGGGTGCTGTTGCGTTATGTTGCGCAACAGTCCCCCCGGGGAGGTGTTCTGTCAAGCCGTCCCCGCGTCGACGCCAGGGCAATCGCAAAGTGGGTCCCCACCACCCGCCACCGTAGGGGGACCCCTTGTGGGTCCCCGCCCTGGGAGTTCCGGAGGGGCACAAGACCCCTCCCTACGGATTGGGTGGGTTCTTCATAAAAAAACCATGTGGGATTTTGCGATTGCCCTGGCGTCGACGCATCGCCCTCGTCACGTCGCCCCGACTACTTCGCCAGCAAACTCAACACCAGCACATGCGCAAACCCATCGTAAATGCCCGGGTAGGCGTCGGCGCCGGCGGCGTTCTGGCTCAGGATCACGTAGTTGTAGGCGAGGTTGACCTGAAGGTGGTCGTCGACATCGTAGGCGACGCCGAGGGAGGCGATGTAGCGGTCGGTGTCGGGCTGGGCGGGGGTGAGCGCTTCTGCGGGCGTTGGCGATGGGTCGATAGCAAAGCCCGAGCGCATCACCAGGCCGCCGTAAGGAGAGGCGTATTCGACGCCGACGCGCATGCCAAAGGTGTCGCGCCAGCCGCGGGCCTCATCGATGTCGTCGACCTGGTCGTCTTCGAAGTCGACCTCAAAACGCTGGTTGGCGCTCCAGCGGTTGTACTCCACGTCGAGGCTAACGATGGCGTCGGCCCCCAACTCCCAGGCGCCGCCGAGCACGATGCGGTCCGGGAGCACGATCGTGGTGGTGAAGGGGGTGTCGCGGGCCTGCTCGGAGAGCTCCGGCGGCACATCGCTAAAATCGGCGACGCCCGAAAAATTCAGGCGCACGGTGGAGCGCCAGCTCAGGCCGAAACTTAAGCGACGCGTGGGCGCCACCCACACGCCCACCTGTGCTCCCAGGCCCCAGGCGTTGGCCGCGAGGTCCACACGGGCCTCCTCACCGCTGCGGGCCACGTCGATCTGACGCTCCAGCCCGATGCTCCCCAGCAGTACCCGCGGCCCGGCGCCAAACGCCAGCCAGCGCGTGGGCCGGAGCGCCAGAGAAGGCGCCGCCTCAAAGGCCCGCAGACTCACCGCCTGCGCCTCAAAACGCCCCTCCCAGTTCTCGGGCCAACGCAGGCTGCTCCCGTAAGGCACGCCCACGCTCAAACCCAGCCCCACCCGCTCCCCGGGCCGCCAGCTCGCGTGCAGATGCGGCACAAACGCCAGGTCGTTCTCGGCGCGGGTGCGCTCCCCACTCTCCGGATCCACGTGAAAGAGGGTGGGGAAGATCGCTCCGGTGCCCACCATCGCGCCCCACCCGGGACGCAACGCCAGCCCGGCCGGATTATAATAGCCCGCCTCCGGCGTATCGGGCCGGGCCGTCATCGCGCCGGCCACCCCGGCTGAGGCCGCACCCTGGGTGCCCTGCGCATAGCCGCCGGCCAGCGCCGGCGCGCCCCACAGGCACATCAGCCCCAACGCCGCCACGCTCAGCGCCTTCTTGCCAGCTCGCATCTTACCCGCTGCCCTCATCCCCGCTCCCATCCTGTTGTCATCTCCACGCCACCAGCGATTCACACTCACCTCTGATTGAAAAATTCGACCATGTCTTCGCGCGCCGTGCGCGAGCCGTAGGCCAGCGGGTTGGGATTGAACAAAAAACCGTGGTCGGTCAGCCCGGGCTCATACTCGGTGATCGCCACCCCCATGCGCTCCGAGAGCGCCCGGGTGCCCTCATTCGGCACCACCCGGTCGCCAGAGGCCATCTGAATCAACACTCGCCGCGTGGGATGCCCGGGCAGGGGCTGCAAGAGAGTGTGCTGCACGAGGTTTAAGGGGTCGACCGGGTCGAGAATCCAGCGCAACGCCTGCACAAACTCAACATACGCGTCGCTCCCTTGCTCGATGCCCCGGGCGTGCAACGCGTGCGCAAACGCCGTCTCAAAAGACGTCGAGTACTCAATGATGCGCACCAGATCGGCCGCGGGCACGTTGAGCACAAAGTCGTCGATCTCAGGCTCCACCGCCGAGAGCGATGACCCCAAAATGCCCCCTAAGCTCATGCCCAGATACACGATCTCATCGCCCACCCAGAGCCCGGTGGTGTCCACAATCGCCTGCTCCATATCGTCGCTCTGCAAGACGCGCACGGCCTGCTGTAAGTCGAGCACCGCCTGGGCAAAATGGTCGCGGGTGCCAAAAAGACTCTCCATATCGATGAACACCGTGCCGCTCGTGCTCGGATAGGACAAAAGCTCGTCGAACTGGTTGCCCAGGCTCAAGAGCCAGGGCACCTCCACCCGGTTGATGCGCCCGCGGCTGCCGTCGGGATAGAGGCACTGGCCGAGCGCGTCGCAGGTGGCGTTCCCCTCGCAGTTCTGGTCGGTGAGGCACACCGCGCGCTCCCCGTGGTAGGGCAGATCCAGCGCGAAGGCCGCGTAGCCGGCGGCGGCCAGGGGCTCGGCGATCAAATAAAGGAGCTCGCGGCTGGTCATCAGCCCATGCCCGAAGAGCACCACCGGCAGGGGCTCGGCCACCGAGACGTCTTTGGGCAAGGTCATCACAAAATCCACCGCCCGCTCCTCATAGCGCCCGTCCGGGTAAAAGGCGCGCGTGGCCGGGTCGAGGTGGTCGGCCACAAACATCTGCCCGCGCACCACCGCGTCGACGCTGTTGAGCAAAAGACGCGTACCCCCGGAGGGCTCGGTGACCTCCAGGTTGATGACGGAAGTGCGCACGCCGTCGTCATAGAGCTTTTGACGCCGGGCCAGCAGCGTGCTGGCCGACGAAGCCGTTTTGAAGGGAACGGAACTGGCGAGTGTGGTGCGATCGAGGCCCTCCTCGGCTTCGAGCTGGCGCAGAAGGCTGTCGACCTCGGCGCGCACAGGCTCCAGGCGCGCAGCCTCCGAGTCGGTGAGCACCCCGAGCTCCGAGCGACCGCCCTCCACCAGCGGCGCCTCCAGCATCAGCATCGCCCCCAGGGGCTGCGCCCTGTGCGCGCGACCGTCGGTCGCCGGCACGTTACCCGCGACCACGTAGGCGTAAGTCGTCTGAGGCTCCAACGTCAGACGCGGGCGCACCCAGAGGGTCGAGGCGTCGTCAAAACGCCCCCGCTCCAGATCGACGACCTCCTCCCAACGTCCGCTCTCCCGAAGCCGAAAGAGCCGCAGCTCGTCGCCCTGCCCCACCCCCTCGCCAAAACTGGCCGTGCTCTCAACCCGCATCGCCCCGGAGATCGCAAACCCGTCGTAGCCCGTGAGCCCGCGTTTAATCTCGGCCCGCTCGCTTGTATCGCTCGGGTCCACCGGCAAGGCCACTCGCCCCGTCTCATCGGTGAGCAGCGCGTTGGGCAGGGGAACCCGGCCGAGCGCGCTATCAAAGGCGATGGCCGGAAGGCTGGTCGTCGTAAACTGCGTCATCGCCGCGATCTCCTCACGGGGAATGCCGCGCGACGCCAGCACCTCCATCGCCGGAATGTAGTCTTCCTGAAGCGCCGTAAGCTCCTCGGCCAGCGCCTCGCGCTCGGCGCGCGTCGCCCCGGGCAGCGCGTCGGGGTGTTCGGTGAGCCGCTCCTCGCTGCGCAAAAGATAAAAGGCCGCATCCGCCACGACCTGCTCCCCGGCCGCCCCCTTCACGCCCCCGGCGTAGCCCCGAAGCCCCAGCGTGTAGCGCCGCCCCGGCAGAAGCGCTTCGCCCTCGGCGAGCTCCACCACCACGGCCGCAAGCTCCGCGTCATAACGCGGGCGCACCTGCACCGTGCGCATCCCCGGTTCTTCGACCATCACCACCGCCCCGAGGAGCGAGCTCTCCTGCACGGGCCCCGAGAGGGGAAATCGCATCGCGCTGCTCAAGGGATACGCGTCGAGCGTGTTGAGGTAGGTGCGAAACTCCCGCTCCGCGTCCGAGAGGCCATCGCCCACCGGCAGATTGAGCCGCCCGAGATCGTCGTCGCGCAAAAGATCGGTGGGCGTCGGGAGCTCTCCGGAGGCCGGGTTCCACAACGCTCGCACCACCCGTGGTGGCGCCTCCACTCCGGGCGTCTCCTCGCCACATCCCCAGCCGGCTCCCAGCACGAGCAGCCCCGCCAGCATCCACGCACCCAGTTCACCGCTTCGCATCATCGCCTCGTCGCGCCCGCAACTTCCCGCGAATGTTTCGATTTTTCCCAAAAAGATCGAGTCCCGTCAGACTACCTGCCGGGCATGGCGGGCTTCAACCTTCCCGGCCCCCCGGCCGGCGCCAACCCCGACGTAAATCGACAAAAGCCCTCCGAAGCCCATTACGCCGTGAGCTATCATTGACGCTGTGTCTGCTGCATTGAGAGCACCGCGGGCTGCGTTGCAAAGCCTCGACGATGCTAAAGCATCGCCTGCGTTTTGCGCCTTGCCCGCGTCACACTCAATCTCGCATCCACCAGCGTCAACTTCTGCTCACAGCGTAGTAAGCCCCCCTTCGTCAACGCGACGAACACCTTCCGAAGCCCTCAAAACCCCCTTCGTCGACGCGACGAATACCCCCTTATGGGTAATTTTAGCCGCTCGTCACCTCGACGAAGCCCTTCCAAAGCCCTTAAGCACCCCTTCGTCACTTCACAGAATACCCCCTTATAGGTAATCGCAGCGCTTCGTCGCGTCGACGAACACCGCCCAGAGACCTTCAGCGCCCCTTCGTCACCACTCGCCAGGCATCACCCTGTGTACACGCCGGTTCCCTTGATGCTGGCGAGCGCGACCGCTACATTCGCGGCGCTGCTGAGTCGTCTACTACCAACGCCGCCGACCCGCTCGGCGCCGCAAACGGGAGCCCCCGATGGCCAAACTCTGGAAAAAACCCACCCGCACCTCCTCCTGGCGAAAGCTCTCGGTGGGCATGTGGAACCGCCCCTCCGACCCGACCGTCTACGGCCATGAGACCCACCCGGCCGACAAGATCCTCACCTACCTGGAGGAAGTCAGCGAGTATTCTGGCCAGAAAGTCACGATGACGGCGTATCTGGTCAAATCGATGGCGATCATGTTCGCGCTCTACCCCGAGCTCAACGTGATCGTGGTGGGCAACCGGGTGTTGCAGCGCGAGAACATCGACATTTTCTGCCAGGTGGCGGTGGCCGGCGGCGACGGCAAAGACGCCGATTTGAGCGGGGTGAAGATCCGCAACGCCGACCGCCTCTCGATTGTCGAGATTGCCGAGTACCTGCACAGCCGCGCCACCCGCGTGCGTAAGGGGCAGGACGAGGAGATCGAGCAGACCAAGTCGATGATCGATAAGATTCCGCCGCTGCTGCTCCCCTCGGTGATGCGCCTGGTCGATATTCTGACCTTCGCGGTGCCCATTGACCTTGGCAAGCTGGGCATTCGCGACGATCCCTTCGGGAGCGGCATGGTCACCAACTGCGCGCCCTTTAACATTCGCCTGGGGCTTGCGCCGCTGGTGCCCGCCGCGCGCACCCCGCTGGTGCTTTTGCCCGGGGCGGTCCACAAGGCCCCGGCGGTGGTCGATGGCGAGGTGAAGGTGGCCGACGTGATGAGCGCGTCGTTCACGCTGGATCACCGCTGCTACGACGGCTACCACATCGGCAAACTCGTCACGACGATGCGCGAATGCCTGATGGACCCGGCCTACCACCACCCGCCGGCCGAGAGCTTTAAACGTGGCGGCGCGGAAGCGGGAAAGCCCGAGGCACCCGCCACCGAGAAAAAGGCTGAAAAAGCGCCGGCCGACGCGCCCAAGCGGCGCACGCCCGAATCTTCGGCAAAAACCCCGGCCTGATCCTACGCCCGGCGTCTCTTCCCCGGGCGGCGCTCACCAGGCAGGTGAGCGCCGCCCCGGCATAAAGCACGCGGCCTGCGCTGTTTGGTGGCAGGCCGCGTGTTTTGTTTCCACCACCAGGGTTTAACGTGCGCTCACCTCTCTCAACGCTCTTCCCGCTGATGCTGGCGGCGCTCCTTGCCGCCGGCTGCTCCTCGCCAGTCGACCCCACCGAGGGCCCCGACGCCTCCACGCCGGGCGATGCCGACACCACCGACGACGCCGGCGACACGGCTACCGTGTGTGTGCCCGGGGAGGCGCGCTGCGACGACGCGGTGACCCTGGAAGTATGCCGCGCCGACGCCACCGGCTGGGAGACCACGGTCTGCGAGGGGGAGCTTCGCTGCGACGCGGCCTCGGCCCGCTGCACCGACCAGCTCTGCGAGCCGGGCGCCTTTGACGCCTGCACCGACGAGGGCCTGCAGCGCTTCTGCAACGCCACCGGCACCGCGTGGCGCGAGGCCGAATGCCCCGGCGGCGCCACCTGCGAGGAGGGCCGCTGCGGCCAGCCCGAGTGCCAGGCGGGCATCAACCGCTGCCTGGGCCGCGACCAACTCGAGGTCTGCAACGAGGCCGGCGCCTACGTCCCCGGCCAGCGCTGCCCCACCGGCACCGAGTGTTTTGACGGGGCCTGCGAGGAGCTCTGCGAGATCTCCACCAAGGTCTCAAGCTACATCGGCTGCGAGTACTGGTCGGCCGACCTCGACAACTTCGAAGAAGCCTTGAGCCAGCCCCACGCCATCGTCATCACCAACCCCAACGAGGAGCTCGATGCCCGGGTGCGCCTCTTTGAGGGCGCCACCAGCCGCGAGCTGCTCAACGACAGCCAGGGCCTGCCTTTTGATACGACCATTCCCCCGGGAGAGGCGCGCATCTTCTCGATCCCGGTGGGCTACGACCACAGCGGCACCCGCGTTTTTGACGATCACGCCATCCGCGTTACGAGCTCCATCCCGGTGGTGGCCCACCAGTTCAACCCGCTCAACAACGTGGATGTCTACTCCAACGACGGCACGCTGCTGCTTCCCACCAACTCGGTGGGCCGCGAGTACTTTGGCATGAGCTGGTACTTCCGAGGGGGCACCACGCGCATCCGCGGTTATCTGACGATCGTCAACTCCACCAACCAGCCCAACGAGGTGCGGGTGACCCCCTCGGCCGAGGTCATCAGCGGGCCGGGCGTGCCGGCGATCCCCGCCGGTGAGGAGCGGGTCTTTACCCTGGCTCCGGGTCAGTCGCTGAACCTGTCGACCTCAGGCGTGGAGCTCAGCGCCGCGCAGCAGGAGGGCTGCCTGGCCTCCCCCGACGGCCCGCCCGAGCAGACCTCCCCCTGCCCCGACTTAACCGGCACGCATATCATCGCCGAGCAGCCCATCACCGTCTTTGGCGGCCACCAATGCGGCAACGTCGTGCTGGGTGTGAACCGCTGCGACCATATCGAGTCGGTGCTGCTTCCGGTGGAGGCCTGGGGCACCCGTTATGTGGGCTCCAAGTTCAGCCCGCGTGCGGTGGGCTCCCAGCCCGAGCCCGACATCTGGCGCGTCATCGCCTCCGAAGACGGCACCCAGATCCAGACCGACCCGCCGATTGACGGCGTGCACGGCCGCACGCTTCAGGCCGGCGAATGGCGCCAGTTTGAGGCCCGCGAGCATTTTGAGCTCGGCGCCAGCAAGCCCGTGGCGCTGATGCAGTACATGGTCGGCTCCAACTGGCTGGGCATCCCCCGCGAATGCGACGAGGGCATCGACTTCAACAACCCCACCGGCATCGGCGACCCGGCGATGTCGGCGGGCGTGCCCACCGACCAGTTCCGCGACAACTACATCGTGCTCACCCCCCAGAACTACGAGCGCGACTATCTCAATGTGATCGTGCCCACCGGCCAGGAGGTACGCATCGACGGCGAACCCATCCCCGCCTCCCGCTGGGAGCTCGTGGGAAGCCGCGGCCGCTTCGAGGTCGCCACCCTGGAAGTCGACGCCGGCTTCCACACCCTGAGCGCCGACGAGCCTTTCGGTGTTGTGGGCTACGGCTACGCCTGCCACGTCTCCTACGCCTCCCCGGGCGGCCTGAACCTGGAAGCCGCCAGCGATCGCTAATTTCCAATTTTTTTGTTCAGGGATCGGAAGCCGTCTTGCTCTCATCCCAGGGCCTGACACGCCGTAAGCCTATCTTGACGGCGTTCTACGCAGCCTTTCTCCCTGATTGAGAAAACTCCCTGATCGAGAAAATTAGCAGCCGCGGGAGGCCATGATCTCGCGGACGTCGTCGAGGGGGAGCGAGGGTACATAACGGCCCAGAAAGCCCGACATCGACTCGGCGGCGAAGAGGCTGTTGACCACGGCCTCTTCGGTGGCCTCGATGGCGGCCTCGTAGAGGTCGCGGGTGTGCTGGTCGTGCAGGTACACAAGCGAGCCGGTCCAGCCTACGGGGTGGCGCGGCACGATGTTGGTGGTCGAGAACCCCAGAATTATCTCGCCGGACCCGTGTGCGGCCATGCTGCCGACACGGCCCAGCCCCAGCGCGCAGCGTTTGGCGACGCGCTCGAGTTGCTTGGGCAAAAGCGGCGCGTCGGTGGCAAAGACCACGATGATGCTGCCGTAGTTCACCCGGCGGCGGTCGTAGCCCTCGTAGTCGCGCTCGAGCACCTGGCCTACGGGCACCCCGGCGATGCGCAGATCGTTCATCACCCCGAAATTCGACTGCACGAGCACCCCGAGGGTGTAACTCATCTCCGGCGGCCCAAAACGGCGTGAGGAGGTGCCCACGCCGGCTTTAAAGTCGCAGGTGATCATGCCCGTGCCGCCGCCGACGTTGCCCTCGCGCACTTTGCCGCCGCGCGCGCGGTCGAGGGCCTCGTAGACGTGCTGGGCGCGCAGGTGACCGCCGGCGATGTCGTTGAGCCAGGAGTCATCGCACTCGCCAACAAGGGGAATCGGCACATCGCCGCGGCGGCCAATCTCGGGGTGGCGGCGCACCATCCACTGCACCACCGCGTCTTGCACCACGCCCACGCTCAAGGTGTTCGTGAGGCAGATCGGCGTCTCAATCAACCCCCACTCGTTGACCTGCACAAGCCCCGAGACCTCGCCAGCGCCGTTGAGCGTAAAGCTCCCGCCGATGACGCGCTCCTCGTAGGGGTTGTCGTTGGGCAAGATCGCGGTCACGCCGCTGCGCACCTGGCCGTCGTAAGACATCAGGGTGCGATGCCCCACCTTGACCCCGGCCACGTCCGTAATGGCGTTGAGCGGCCCACAGGGGAGCCTCCCGATGCGCACGCCGGCCTCCCGCGCCCGCGGCCTTCGGCCGCGGGGTCTGACGCTAACCTGCTCGCTCAACCCACGGCCTCCCCCAGGCCCACGCCTGCCGCCAGAGTGGAAAGCGGCACCACGCCGGGCATTGCCTCTTCGGGAAAGCCCATCCGCGTGAGCGCCGCGCGCATCAGGTGCCCCACCAGCGTCTGGTAGGTCAGACCGGCCGCCGAGGCGATCAGGCACACATCGCTGTAATCGGGGGTAAGCCCGGGGAGCGGATTGACCTCCAGAAAGTGAATCGTGCCGTCTTCGGCCAGACGAAAGTCCACCCGCGCCAGATCGCGAAGTTCCAGCGCGCTGAACACCTCGCGGGCGCGGCGCGCCAGGCGCTCAGCCAACTCCCGATCAATCGGCGCCGGGCAGAGGTAGCGGGCCCCGGCCACGATCTCCTGTTTGATCTCATAGCTGTAGACCGGGAACGCCCCGGCGGCCTCATTAAACGCCACCTCCAGCACCGGCAGCACACAGGGCTCCGCCCCGTTCCCGACCACCGCCACCGTAAACTCTCGCCCGCTGATGTAGGCCTCGACGAGCGCGGGCTGATTGTAGCGCTCGCGCAAATGACGCACCCGCGCGCGCAGCGCCTCCTCATCGTGCACCACCGCGCCCTCGCCAATGCCTTTGCTCGACCCTTCACAGGCCGGCTTGACGATCAGCGGAAAGGTCAGCGCGGGGTTAAGCGGCTCATCGGCCGCGCGAAACACCTGGAACGCCGGCGTATCCAGCCCGGCCGAGGCCACAAGGCGTTTGGCGAGCACTTTGTCGAGGGTCAGCGCGATCGATACGGAGTCGCTGCCCACAAAGGGAATCCCGCGGTACTCCAGCATCGCCGGCACCTGGCTCTCGCGGCTGCGCCCGTGCCAGCCCTCGGCGATGTTGAACACAAGGTCGGGCGCCACCTCATCGAGGCGGGCGGGAAGATCGGGGCCAGCCTCGATGGGCACGACCTCGTAGCCCCAGCCCTGCAAGGCCTCCACGATCGCCGAGATCGTGCGCGGCGAGTCGAACTCGGCCTCCTGATCCCCGGCGATGCCGCGTTTGACGTTGTAGGTAAAGGCCACGCGCAGCGCGCGACCACTGCGCGGCTTAACCTGGCTCCCCGCCCCCAAAAAGCGCTGCAACGCGACCTGATCGCCCTCAATGACGACCACCTCCGCCTCCCCTTTTGCCTCAACACCTACCTGCCCCGAGGCGGCCTGCTCCGGCGCTGCGCCGTCGCGAATCTCCACCTCAAAGCCCTGCTCCACAAGCACCTGAGGCACCTCCGGAGCGCGTCGTCCCGTGATCAAAATCATGCGTGTCTCCCCTGCGGCCAGACCGTTCATTGCCCGCGACACAAGACTGCTTCGCGTGGCGCGATCTTGCGCTCGCCAGGGGCGCGGTCAATCCCCCACCCCGCATTTTTCGCGCGAAAGCCGGTGATTAAATTCTTTATTAAGTTCAATACGTTAGAGCCCGCGGGGCGATGCGAACCCGCGGCGCTCTCAAAACTATTTTGAGGGGGACGAAGATGCCACGTCACGCTCCGATCGTGATCGCCACGCTCTGCTGCGCGCTGCTCGCCACACAGGGCTGCGCCAGCGCCCCGGCCGAGCCCGAGGAGGTGCGCTGCGAGGAGTGCATCCAACCCCCGCTGCGCCGCGCGGAGCTGCTGGTGCACCTGGCCGCCGAGCAGGCCACCATCGCCCAGCGCATGAGTTATAAGGGCACGATGCCGCCTCCCATCCGCGAGGTTGCCCACGGCCCGCGGCCCGAGCATCCCTGGCGAGAGCCCGACGTGCTCAGCACCGCCCAGACTACCTACGAGGGGCGCCTGGGCTGGCATACGGTCGCCGTCGATCCGGTCATCACCGAGGGCATCGCGCAGCGTTCGCTGCGCGGCCGCGATACCCACGCTGCCCACTGCTTCTTCGCGGAGCGGCCCAACGCCCGCAGCCCCATCTTCGCACTCTTCGCCAGCCACGACGCCCGCCGCGGCGACCGCCTCTACGTGGGCCGCCACGATATGGACCTGGCCACAGTCGAGATCGCGCTGGAGGAGCGCGGCCCCATCCGCGTGTTGCGCACCGAGCAGCTCTGCGCCTTTCGTCCCGATAACAACCTAAACGGCGCGATGATCCTCAGTTACACCCGCCAGGATTTAAGCCCGCCGCATAACGGCCCCTTTTACGGCGTGCTGCTTGTGAGCCTGAGCGACGTGCGCCACACCACTGGCGAGACCACCACTGTGGAGGTCGAGAACGCCGGTGGCCGCTTTGGCCAGGCCGCCGAGCTGCGCGAGGTGGCCGTCGAGCGTTATGAGGCCCCCACCGCACGCCTTCTTGGACCCTTCAAAGATCCCGTCGCCGCGATGGCTGCCGCCGAAGAGCACATCCCCGCCGGACGCTTTCGCCTGCGCCCCGAACATACCTTTGTGCGCATGCCCCCGCAGAGCTACCTCGACGCCACGAGCCCGGAGTTCTGCCCGGTGCGCGCCAACTGCGAGAGCGAGGAGGCGCCGGCCAACGCTACCGCCGAAGGCTCTTCCGACACCGCGGTCGAGCCGGCGTCGGCCACCAGTGTTGAAAATGCCGAAGACGCCGACGCCCTCACACCGGCCCGCTCCGACACACCGGCCGACGAAAAAGACGCCGAAGACGCCTCCCACGAGGCCGACGAACCACCGGTCAGAAAGGCGCCGGCGCCGCGGGTCGCTCCCGACACCCCCGCGCCCAGCTCCTCTTTCCCCACCCGACGCTGACCCCGGCCCCGGGGCGAGCTGAATGTGCAGGTGGGCAGCGCGGCGAATGCGTTTATACTACGCGCCCTCGCTGCCCTGCCCCTTCTGCCCCCTGCCTCACCCATGACCCTCCCCGATCTCGACCTTCTCTTTGAGCGCGCCGCTGAGCTTCGCCGCCAGGGCCCCGCCGGCCGCTACGCCCCCAGCCCCACCGGCGATCTGCACACCGGCAACCTGCGCACCGCGCTCGTCGCCTGGCTGCAAGCCCGCCAGGCCGGCGCGCGCTTTGTGATGCGCATGGAAGATCTCGACCAACCCCGGGTGCGCGAGGGCAGCGCCGAGAAGATCTTAAGCGATCTTCGCTGGCTCGGCCTCGACTGGGACGAAGGCCCCGACCTCGGCGGCCCGGCCTCCCCTTATAGCCAGTCGGAGCGCGTGGGGCTCTACCAGGCCGCGCTGCTTCGCCTGCAGGCCCGGGGCCTTGTCTACCCCTGCTACTGCTCGCGCAAAGACATCGCCGAGGCCGCCAGCGCCCCTCACGGCCCCGGCGGCATCATCTACCCGGGCACCTGCCGTCACTTAAGCGCCTCCGAGCGCGAAATCCGCCAGCAGGAGCGCCCCGATCGCCCCCCCGCCTGGCGTTTTGTGGCTGGCGAGCGCGAGGTGCTTTTTGACGATCTCATCTGCGGCACCCAGCGCCAGCACCTGGCCCGCGACGTCGGCGACTTCGTGCTGCGCCGGGCCGACGACATCTTCGCCTACCAACTCGCCGTCGTCCTCGACGACGCGCTGATGGGCATCACCGACGTGGTGCGCGGCGACGACCTGCTCGACTCCACCGCTCGCCAGATCGCGCTCTTTGAGGCCTTTGACCAGCCGTCTCCCCGCTTCTGGCACGTGCCCCTGATGCGCGATGAGGCTGGCGAGCGCCTCTCCAAGCGCGACGGCTCCGACGCCCTCGATGTGCTGCGTGAGCGCGGTCTCGACGCCCCGGCGGTCATCGGCCTGCTGGCGCACAGCCTGGGCTGGGTGGCCGAGGGCGCGCGCCTCTCCGCCACCGAACTTCTCCAGGAGCTCTCCGCCGACGCCCTGCGCGATCTTCGCGATCACCCCGAGCGCCACTGAACTTCGCAACGTCGCTTATTCTCACGTCCACCCCCCGGTTGTGCCCGGCGCCCCCGCGATTAGATTGGCCCCCGCCAACCCAGATGATTCCCCATGCTTTTACCCGAGGTGCTCATGCGCGCGATCAACCCCACCACCGAAGAGCTCATCGCCGAGTTCCCCGAACACACCAACGACGAAGTCGTCCAACGCCTCAACGCCGCGCGCGAGGGCTTTGAGCGCTGGCGTCACACCCCCATCGTCGAGCGCGCACGCCACTTCCGCCTGCTGGCCAACGAGCTGCGCCGCGGCATCACCCACTTAAGCCGCCGCATGACCGATGAGATGGGCAAACCCATCACCCAGGCCCGCGCCGAGGTCGAGAAATGCGCCTGGGCCTGCGAGTACTTTGCCGACCACGCCGGCACGCTGCTCGAAGCCCGCCACATTGAGACCGAGGCCTCCGACTCCTACGTCACCTACGAGCCTTTAGGCGTGGTGCTGGCGATCATGCCCTGGAACTTCCCGCTCTGGCAGGTCTTCCGCTTCGCCGCACCGGCGATGATGGCCGGCAACGTCACCCTGCTCAAACACGCCTCGAGCACCCCGGGCTGCGCCCGCGACATCGTCGAGCTCTTCGACGCGGCCGGCTTCCCGGCGGGCACCTTCCAGCATCTTTTTCTCAACAACCGCAAAACCGAAGAGCTCATCCGCCACAGCGACGTCGCCGCGCTGACCCTGACCGGCTCCACCCGCGCCGGCCGCGCCGTGGCCTCGGTCGCCGGCGAATCGCTTAAAAAATGCGTGCTTGAGCTCGGCGGCTCCGATCCCTTCGTGGTGCTCGCGGACTGCGACCTCGACAAAACCGTCGATAAAGCCGTGCAGGGCCGCTTTCAGAACAACGGGCAAAGCTGCATCGCCGCCAAACGCTTCATCGTCGAAGACGCCATCTACGACGAATTCGTCGCGCGTTTTAAAAGCGCCATCGAAGCGCTCAAGGTCGGCGACCCGCATGACGAAGACACCGACGTGGGCCCCATGGCCCGAAAAGATCTTCGCGATGAGCTTCATAAACAGGTCAAACGCAGCCTGCGCCAGGGCGCGCGCTGCCTGGTCGGCGGCGAACCTCTCGACCGCCCGGGTTACTTCTACGCCCCCACCCTGCTTATCGATGTGACCCCCGAGATGCCCGCCTTCGCCGAAGAGACCTTCGGTCCGGTCGCCGCCGTAGTGCGCGCACGCGACACCGACGAGGCCATTGAGCTCGCCAACACCAGCGACTTCGGTCTGGGCGCCAGCATCTGGACCAGCCGCAGCCGCGGCCACAACCTCGTCGGGCGGCTGCGCGCCGGCTTTGTCGCCGTCAACGAGATCGTCAAAAGCGACCCGCGCCTGCCCTTCGGCGGCATCAAAGACTCCGGCTTCGGCCGCGAACTCGCCGCCGAGGGCATCCACGAGTTCACCAACATCAAGACCATCTACGTGGCCTGACGCCCCCCGAAGATGTTGAAAGCTAAGCCCCGTCGGCCGAATCAGCCGGCCTGCCCGTGCTCCAGACGCATCCGCACCAGCAGATCGTGGAGCTCGGGCTTGCCGCGCGGCTCTTCGGGAAGATCGCTATGAAAACGCGCGTCGTCGAGCCGTCGCATCAGCCGGCGAAACTCCCCCTCGTAGAAGCTCATATCGGCGTCTTCCATCAGAGTCTCCTCCGAGCCGTGCAGCTTCAACGCGATCAGATCCCCCAGGTAAGGCAGGCGGTAGCGGTGGTTCAGGCGCATGATATTGGCCTCCACCTCACCGGTCTCCATCAGGTTGAGCCCGGTCAAAAGCGTGCGAAACACATAAAGCAGTGGCTTGAGCTTTCGCTGCTTCTCAAACACTGCCCAGATCTTCTGGGCAAACCCGCGATAAGCATGCCCGTGGTTGCTGGTCAGACACTCCCCGGCGATCTCCCGCAGCTCATCAAAATACGCGGTGCGATGATGAATCAGCGGCGAGTAGATCTGCTCGAGCACGTTGGTATTTCGCTTGAGCAAAAGCGTGAAGTACTTGTGAACATCGTGCGAGACAAAATCGATCTTCTCGCCATCGACCGACTCCATCAGCTCCAGCGTCTCGCGCTCATTGTAGAGGCCGACCACATTCTCCAGCGGAAGAATATGCGCCCCGCGGATGTCATGATCGGAGTCAAAGGAGGGAAAGCCGTAAAGATGGCTCCCCACCACGCTCGCAAAGAGCATCGGGTAGGGCTGCCGAGCGAGGACTTTTTTGACGATCTGATCTTGCGCCACCTGCATATCCAGCGCTCCTGGGCGTGCGTAAAAGGTCTGAGTCGGGCTCGTCATCTGCCCCTCTATCGTCGCACAGAACGCCCGCCTCAAACAATCGCATTCCTTGCCAGACGCTCCCCCGTTACGAAGTCACACAGTGCAGGGGCTGCGTTCGCACCACCGCCAGCGCTCCCCCACGAAGTCGACGTAGATTGAGGCAGCTATGAGATCGATCCGCATTGAAGTCCGCGCCGGCGTCAGCGACCTGAGCGCCGCGGCGTGGGACGCCATCGCCAGCATCACCAACCCCTTTGTCAGCCACGCCTTCTTGAGCACCCTGGAGCGCTCCGGCTGCCTCGATGAGGCCAGCGGCTGGGTCCCCCAGATCCTCTGCGCCTTTGACGATGACGATCAGCTCATTGGCGCCGTCCCCCTCTACCTGAAGTTCCACTCCCGCGGGGAGTTCGTCTTCGACTGGAGCTGGGCCGAGGCCGCCCACCGCGTGGGCATCCCCTACTACCCCAAGGCCGTGGCCGCCGTGCCCTTTAGCCCGGTCAGCGGCGCGCGCGTGCTGGTCGCCCCCGATCACCCCGACGCCGGCGCCATCGCCCGCGCCCTTGTCCAGGCCGCCATTCAGCTGGCCGGTGACGCCGGGCTCTCCTCGCTGCATTTCAACTTCATTCGCCCCGAAGATCGCGCCCTCTTCGAAGACCTCGACCTGCCGATCCGCGCCGGCATGCAATACCACTGGAAGAATCACTCCCCGCTCCACGACGCCCCCTTTGAAGATTTTGACGACTTCCTCAAAGCCTTTCGCAGCAAACGCCGCGCCTCGATCCGCCGCGAGCGCCGCGACCTCTCACGCGAGGGCGTCAACGCCCGCATCCTCCAGGGCGACGCGCTCACCGAGGACGTGATGCGGCGCATGTTTCGCTACTACGCCAACACCGTCGACGCCCATGTCTACGGCCAGCGCTACCTCAACGAGCGCTTCTTCATCGAGATCGCCCACAGCCTGCGCGAGAATCTCCACCTGGTGATGCTCGAGCAAGACGGCGCCCCCTTCGGGGGCACCTTTAACCTGGCGGACATCACCCATCTTTTTGGCCGCTACTGGGGCTGCGAGCGCGAGGTGCGATTTGCCCATTTTGAGGCCTGCATCTACGCCCCCATCGAGTGGGCTATCGCCCACGGCATTGAGGTCTTTGAGCCCGGCGCCGGCGGCGACCACAAGTACGAACGCGGCTTTACCCCCTCGCCCACCTACAGCGCGCATTACATCGCCGACACACGTCTGCGCGCGGCAGTACGCGACTTCGTCGAGCGCGAACATCACGCCGTCGACGCCCACATCGACGAGCTGCGCGAGATGGGCCCGCTTAAAAACGGTTGAGCGATCATCGCCCCCGTTGACGCCCACGAGACGAAGTGTTTGGCCAGAGAGGCGCTCTTCGATTAGCCTGCACCTCTCAGCTGTCTTCTCCAGCGACCATCGTCCATCGCGATGATCGCGATTTACCTCCTCTTCGCCGCTCCGATGGCTCACCCATGACACACGCCTTTCTCACTCGCCATGCTCCGATCGCGCTCGGACTCGCCATACTCAGCGCGCTGACTCTGAGCGCCTGCTCCTCCGACTCGGCCGTGAGCTGCAGCGACGACACCGAGTGCTTCACGGGAGAGGCATGCAACGCCGGCATCTGCACCCCGGTGGAAGAGGATCCGACGCCGGATACAGGCGATGACGCCACCGACAGCGACCTCGACACTGGCGATACAAACCCCGCCGACCAGGACGCTGCTGACGCCGACGTAGACGCGAGCGCTGACGCCGACGTAGACGCGAGCGCTGACGCCGACGTTGAGGTCGATGCCGGCCCCATCGACCCGCCCGAACTTCCCGAAGATCCCTTCGGACGAGATGAATGTTCACAACACAACCACTGCGGCGGCTGTGACCCACTCAACGTCATTGGAACTCCGGGCGATCACAACCCCGACAACGGACAGAGCCTGGTCTGCACGGACTTTGCCGAGCTCACCTGGCTCTCCCCCATCCCCGACTCCCTTGAGTTTCGCTTAAGCTGGGACCACCCCGCTCTGGTCGGCAACCCCATGGGCGCGCGCGCCGCGATCATCCTCTGTCGTGAGGACGCCACCGGCTTTGGCGACACCGAGCGCTGCCTCTTCACGCGTCTGGGCGCTGCGCTCAACGAAGATGCCTTTGCGCCGATCCATGTCGACATCGACCGCACCGCCCCTCTGGAACATCAACTTAACCTGCGCTACCCGCCGATCGAACGCCTGCACGTAGGCGTGGCTTTTGTGGAGAGCCGCGACAACCTGCGCGCCATTCGCGCCGAACTCACCGCCGACGTCTACGTGCACATCCCGGAAACCGACCCCGGGGCCGAGCCCGACGCAGGAGACGCAGAAACGGGAGTTGGTGTTGAACCGACCTTCTACCCCCGCTTCTACGAACACGGCTGGCTGGGGCGCCCCGGCGACATCTGGTACGCCGGCGTCATCGACTGGAGCCAGGAGTTCCCCAACGCCAAATACACTCCGCGCGGCGCGACCTACGACCACGATCGCCGCTGCCGCACGAGCGTGCACCAGCGCTGCGGCTCCTCCGATCGTTTCTTCAACGCCAGCTCGATCAACATCTGGAACTTCGAGCCCTGAGCGCTCCCCTGGCGAGTGTCACTTACCAGGACACATCCTCTCCCTCCTCCCTCACGCCCATCCCATCGATGAGGTGATAGCGCAGCACCTTCAGCTCGACCGGCGTGAGCGGCAAGAGCTCAACTCGCCGCTTTTTATAACTCAGCACCGCACAGGCATCGCTCTGCTCAATTCGCACGCGCAGCTCATCTCGCTGAGCGCGCACGCCCCCGAGCCGGGTGCGCCCCTCCTTGAACCAGAACGAGTCGTCCTTAATCTCGAGTCGACGCGGCGCGGTCCACTTTAAGATGTGGCGCAGCGCCGAGAACACGCCTCCCAACGCCGGCAAAAAACACCCCAGCCCCATCGCCAGAAAGATCAGGCCGGTATCTCCTTCGACCGACGTCCCCGGCATGAGCTGCAGTAGCCCGAATCCCACGATCGCCAGTACAATCAACCATCCCCCCTGCTCCAGGGCGCGACGCGTCACCCGGGCCTTAAGCACCCGCATCATAGGCGGTCGATACACCAGGGAGAGCGCCTCGCCGCCCGGCGCCCGATCGATGCTCAGCCCGCTCGAAGGCGGCAGCGCATCTATTTTCGCCGCGAGCGCCTCGCCATCTTGCGCGCGATGAGGCTCGATCCTCTCCCAGTCGTCCCAGATCGCCATCCCGGGACTCTTCGTCTCAGCCCCCTCACCTGGCGGCTCCTCTGCGTTCACCCGATGCCTCTCTTCTTCATGTACTGAAGCCATCAACCTGCCGTATTCATCTCGTCGAAACCGGGCCATGCCCCCGGTCACACGAGGAAAACCCCACAGTGGAAGTGTCACATACCCTGACACCTTCCCTTTTTGGAAAGCCACACCCCATCCTCTATTCTTTAGAGACTCGGTCAACGTTTCTACATTCAACACGGAGTGGTCCTGAGCGCCGCTCCGCTCTGGCAACGCCAGAGATGATGACTTTTTTTGGAGTATTATGACCTCTTCCCCTCCCCCCGCCCAACTCGAAGACGAACGACTCGCAGCCCTTCGACGCTTCGCCATCCTGGACACCCCTCCCGATGGCGCGTTTGATCGCATCGTGCAGCTGGCCGCGCGCGTCTTTGATGCCCCCATCGCGCTGGTCTCGCTGGTCGACGAAGATCGCGTCTGGTTTAAGGCCCGCCACGGCCTGGACGTCGAGAAGGTCGGTCGCGACCCGGGGCTCTGCGCCTCGGTCGTCTTCAGCGACGACGCCTACATGATCGAAGACGCCATCGAAGACCCCAGAAGCCTGGCCCACCCGCTGGTGGCCGGCGAGTTCGGACTTCGTTTCTACGCCGCCGCCCCCCTGCTCACCCGCCAGGGCCACCGCCTGGGCGCGCTGGCCGTGATGGGTTTTGAGCCCCGCGAATTCGGTGAGGGCGATCGCGAAACCCTCCACGATCTGGCCGCCCTGGTCATGGAGCAGATGGAGCTTCGCCTGACCACCCGCGAGCTCTTAGGCAGCCTGGAGCGCTTCATCACCAACCTCCACGACATGCAGGATCCCGAGCGCTACATCACCCTGTGCGCCTGGACCAAATCCATCCGCGTCGGCGACGACTGGATGACCTTTGAGCATTTTCTGCGCAGCAAACTCGGCCTCACCGTCACCCACGGCATTCACCCCGACGCCGCCGAGAAGTTCCGCTCCCAGGCTGGCAGCGACGAGGGCTAAGCCCCCCCGCCCCGGCTCAGGTACACTCGCGCTCATTGCAGTTGATCATCCAGGGCGTGCCAAAACGATCCTCGAGCGTCCCAAAACGCAGCGCCCAGAAGGTGCGCTCCAGGGGCATCCTCACCTCGCCACCCTCGGCCAGCGCCTCAAACACCCGCTCAGCCTCCTCCGGCGTCTCAAACTGCAGCGACACCGAGAACCCCTGGGGCCTGGTATACCCCATGTGCATGGTATCGGAGGCCATCAGCGTCTGGTCGCCCACCTCCAGGCAGGCGTGCATCACCGAGTCCTGAAACTCAGGCGCCATATGTTCGGCCGCAGGCGACTCCGAGACGACCTGCATGGTGAGCTTTCCGCCGAGCACCCCGGCATAAAACTCAAACGCCTCTCTGCAGGTTCCATCGAAGTTTAGATAGGTCACGATTTTCATAGCTTACTCCCGGCTCTCAGTTTGGGGTCGAACGCACGTCGGAGACCACCCCCGGCGCGCTTCACCCTCTGATCGAAGCGGGCTCGCTCCGATCGACACCCACCTTCAAAAAAGTTCAGCCGTCGACGTTGAGCTCTCGCGCCGGGCGAATCTCAATCGAGCCCACCTGCGCCGGCGGAATCCCCGAGGCGATGCGGATCGCCTCATTTAAGTCCCGCGCCTCGATCAGATAAAAACCCGCCAGCTGCTCTTTGGTCTCGGCAAAAGGCCCATCGGTCACCGTGACCTCCCCGCGCCGCACACGCACCGTAGTGGCCGTCTCCACACTCATCAGGGGCTGGCCGCCCAGGTACGCCCCACGCTCCTGGAGCTCTTTTCCGTAGGCCGCGCAGACATTGTCATCGACGCCGCGCATCGCCTCTTCTTCGCCGTACACCAGACAGACATACTTCATAAAAACCTCCGTGGGTTGGGGGAGTTGGAAGAGCGCGCAGCGAGGATCGCACACGCGCCCGACTTCCGGCGTTGCCTTACGCTCATCCTGTAGTCGAAGAAGCACGGCCGCGATCGACACGCCTCATTGATGCATCGGTAATTAAACACCGCGCCCCGGCGACCTTAACCGTCGAGTTCCTGAAGACGCCTGCTCAGAAAACGGCGCTCGGGCTCAAGTTCCGTCAGCTCAAGCGCGCGCCGGTAGGCCGCGCGTGCATCCTCACTCCGCCCCAACCTTCGGTAAAGATCGGCTCGGGCGGCGTGCGCCAGGTGATAATTCTTGAGCGCATCCTCGCGCAGAAGCGCCTCCACAAGCTCCAGACCCGCCGCGGGCCCGTCGCGCATCGCCAGGGCCACCGCCCGGTTGAGCGCCACCACTGGCGAGTCGGAGGCCTCAAAAAGTAGATCGTAGAGGGCTACGATCTCGGCCCAGTCGGTCGCCTCAAAGCGCTCGGCACGCGCGTGCACCGCGGCGATCGCCGCCTGCAACGCATAGACGCCGACCTCCCCCGTCGCAAAGGCGCGCGCCACCAGCGCGCGCCCCTCCGCGATGAGTACTTCATCCCACAACGCGCGATCCTGATCTTCCAACAACACCAGGTCGCCGGCCCCGTCGGTGCGCGCCGCCCGGCGCGCTTCGCTCAAGAGCATCAACGCCAGCAACCCCAACGCCTCCCCATCGGGCTCCTCCAGAAGATCCACCACCAGCCTCCCCAGCCCGATCGCCTCCAGGCAGAGTTCTCGACGAATCAACGCATCTCCCGAGCTCGCCGCATACCCCTCATTAAAGACCAGGTAGATCACGCTGAGCACCGCCTCCAACCGCATCGGGATGTCGGCCGCCTCGGGGATGGCGTAAGGAATCTTCGCGCTCTGGATCTTTCGTTTGGCCCGCACAATACGCTGCGCCAGCGTGGGCGCGCGCAACAGAAACGCCCGCGCGATCTCCTCGGTACTCAGCCCGCAGACCTCTCTTAAGGTGAGCGCCACCTGCGCCTCACGGCTCAGCGCGGGGTGACAGCAGGTAAAGATCAGACGCAGCCGATCGTCCTCAAAGACGGTCGCGTCCACCAGCGCCTGCTCCGGCGTCGCCTCACTGGCCGAGGGCTCCCCGGCCGCCACCAGCGCCAACTTCTCGCGGTAGCGCACCCGCCGCCGCAGCCGGTCAATGCCCTTAAAACGCGCCGTCGAGATCAGCCAGGCCCGCGGGTTTGCCGGCAGCTGCAGCGCCCCGCCATCATCCACCCAGCTCTGCATCGCCACAATCCAGGCCTCGTGCAGCGCATCCTCGGCCAGCTCAAAATCCCCCAGAAGGCGAATCAACGTCGCTCGCGCCGCCGGCGCGTGCTCCCGGTAGAGCGCCTCAAACCCACCATCCACATCTCCCATCCCAACTCCCCTGTCCGGCGAGAACTTAACCCGACCACGCGCTCACTCTGCCGTCTTCTCCGCCTCCCCTCAAGGACACTTCCTCCCTCATTTCACCCTTTCGGGCGAAAATTCGTGCGCTTTCGATTTGCCTGATTCGTAACAATCTGTTAACAGCCTCCTGTTACCTATATCCCTCGCAGGGGCGAGTCCGACGCGCGGCAGCAGTTCTGCACGCACCCCGTCCCTGAGATTTTCAAACACATCGATCCTCACGCGTTTTCCTCCACAGGAGTCCCCTATGACCTTCTCCCTCTTTCGAAACTCCCGTCGAAGCCTCATCGCCCTGAGCGGCGCGATGGCGCTGAGCCTGGCCGCCTGCGGCGGCGGCGACGATGACGTCACCGTCACCTGTGGCGAAGGCACCGTCGAAGAAGACGGCAGCTGCGTGGTCGCCGAGCCCACCGCCTGCGGCGAAGGCACCGTCGAAAACGACGAAGGTCTCTGCGTGGTCGCCGAGCCCACCACCTGCGGCGAAGGCACCACCCGCGCCGACGACAGCAGCTGCGTGCCGGCCGAAGAAGCCTGCACCGCCGGCACCGTCCTCGACGCCGAGAGCGGCCGCTGCGCGCCCACCGCTGACGTCTGCGAAGAGGGCACCCTCTGGAGCGAAGACGCCCAGCGCTGCGCCCCGGAGGCCCGCTGCCAGCCCGGCGACATTATCCTCGACGGCCTCTGCTTCCCCGAAGCCGAGCAGCTCGCCCGCGACGCCGACGTCACCCTCGACGCCGAAGGCAAAGTCGGCGAGGAGTCCGGTGTGACCCTGGAGCTCATTGAAGGTGAGCGTCAGATCGTCACCGGCACCCTGGGTGCGCCGGTCCTCGACGCCGACGGCGTGCCCGTCCCCGTCAAGCCCTCCATCTCCTTTGAAGGCCAGTTCGGCGACCTGGTGCACGTCTCGGTCCATGACCTGGGCCTTCCCGACGCCGCCTTCCGCGTCGTCGGACCCAACGGCTATGAGCGCTTCAGCGGCAACCTCGGCCAGGGCGTCAACGCCCGCCAGCTCTTCCTCACCGAAGAGGGCACCTACACCGTCCAGATCATCCCCGGCGCCTTGAGCGGCGACGAAGAGCGCGCCAACGCCTACGGCGGCGGCGACTGGCGCTACGTAGCCACCTTCGAGCATCAGGGCCAGGCCCAGCCCACCGCGCTCAGCGATGACCAGGCTTACACCATCGACTTAAGCCAGCCCGGCCAGAACTACTTCGTGGTCGACTCCACGGTCGACGCCGAGTTCATCGAGCTTGAGCTCGAACATATCCCCGAGAACTACGAGCTGATCGCCTACTTCGACAGCCAGTTCCTGGAAAACAACCCCCAGTTCCTCCTTCAGCTCGCCGGCATGGAAGGCTCCATCGGCGTGAGCCTGCGCGAGGTCTTCCCGCCGGCCGGCGCCCACCTGCCCATGGCCAACCCGCTCATGGCAGACGGCACGATCATCCTCGACTGGTACCACCGCACTCCGGGAAGCGATGAGGCCCAGGTTCGCCTCAATACCCCCTTCGACGTGCCCGCCGGCGACTCCATCACCCGCGAAGTCACCGTGAAGGCCGGCGAGATCTTCGCCGGCAGCTTCACCCGCGGCATGGGCGGGTTCTTTGGTATCGGTGCCACTGCCGTCCCCATCGGTCTCACCATGGAGATCCGCGACGACGCCGATGAGATCATCTTCTCGCTTGAAGACACCCGCGGTGTGGATGACATCACGGAGTCCTTCCCCGGCTACTTCTTTGAGCGCGCCGCCGCCGACACCACCTTCACTGTCACTCTGACCAATTCCAACGCCGAAAACGACGTCCAGAACATCATGTGGCGTCTGCGCCGCCAGCAGGTCCGCCAGCTCGGCGACATGGTTGGCGGCCGCATGCGCCAGATTGCCTATGACCAGTTCATGCCCCCGGGCTACCACATCTTCACCGAGTTCTCGGCCGACTTCGACTGGCTCGGCCAACTCTTCTTCAACCTGAACGGTGAGTCGATCGACCCGGAGATGATGGCGCAGATCTTCAAAGTCTACGACCGCTTCCTCAACCCCAGCGACGGCGTCTTCATCCAGGACAGCTACGACTCCAACGTCTCGCTCACCGGCCTTGAGGGGGACTACATCTTCGGCTTCACGCTGGGCAACTCCGGCTCCTTCGGGAGCCTGGCCACCCTTCAAGTCCTGCTGATCGAAGCCGTGGCGCTCGCCCCTGGCGAGACGCTGGAGATGACCTACGAAGCCCAGGCCGACGAGTTTGTCGTTGTGAACTTCCCGAACTCCACGGGCAGCGGCGATCTTGACGTAGTGGTCACCAGCGCCGCCGGCGACGAGGTCTACAATGGCCCGATGGACTACTCGTTGCGCCTTCTCCTCGAAGAAGCCGGCACCTACTCCTTCTCCTTTGCGGTGAGCGGTGAAGAGAGGGGCTGGTTCCTCTCCGAGCCCTCGATCGTGAGCATGGGGTCGATTCCCGTGCTCGACTTCACCGATGTAAGCGGGCCGGAGCAGGCCGAAGCGATCACCCTGGAGCGAAACGGCAACGCCTATTTCAGCCCCGACTCCACCTTCTTTGCGGTGCGCGTCGATGAGGCGCTCCCCCTGCCCTCCTACCGACTCAACGTCACCACCTCGACCACCGGCGACCCGGCGCTTCCCCTCTTCAACAGCGTCAACGTCAACCGGGCCAACCAGAGCGACGCTTACGTCGGTTACTTTAGTTTCTACGACACGACGCTCACCGGCTTCGTAAGCGTTGAGCCCGGCCTCTACCTTGTGGAAGTTAACTTCAGCTACCGCTTCCAGGATGTGGAGAGTGGCGACATCAACGTCTGGCTGGACGCAAACGTCCTCTAAATCCTCCTGAATGTATAAAAAGCCGCGCCCCCACGGGCGCGGCTTTTTTCGTTTCAACGCGGCCTATATTCAGACCCCGGCCTGACGCGTGCGCTGCTCAGTTCGGCCAGCTCGACTTCGCAAACACATAAAGGCGCAGCATCGCCCGCGACGCCGCCACATAACGAAGCTCCTGCGAATACCAGTCGTTGTCGACGTCCACATCCACCAGGATCACGACTTCGGCCTCCAGCCCCTTAAAGGACTGAATAGTGGTAAAGAGCACGCCCTGGCCGCGTTCGGCGATCTCATAGACGAGCTTCACCCCGCCCAGCTCCCCGGGCGCTCCCGGCGTGGAGCGCTCCGGGCTGTGCGGGCTCAAGATCACGACCTGATCGAGCGCAACGCCATCACGCGTGGTCAGCTGCTCCAAGAGCTCTCCCAACTTCTTCTGCGTCTTCGATGGCCCCCACATCGGGTAGATGCTGGTGGGCTCTCCCACCGGCGCCAGCGCGTGAGGATACATCGGGCTGTCGATGAGCTGATTGAGGTCGTCGCAGATCGCGTGGGTGGTACGAAAGTTCTCACTCAGCCCGAAGATCATGCCGTCTTCAGGCACGCAGGAAGGCCGCCCGAAGATCGTCTGGCGCTCGTCGTAAAAGATCCACCGGTGGCCCTGCTTGGGGTCGGCCAGCGACTCGTCGAGCACCGCCCACCAATCCTCGCCAAAGTCCTGCCCCTCATCGACGATGATGGCATCCCAGCCCCGCACCTCCTCATGCCCCTCCACAATGGCGTCGAGCAGGATCGCAGCGCTCCGGTGCATCCAGAAGTCCACGATCTCCTCGCGCGCTGCCCCCCGGGGCGGCCCGAAAGGCTTTCCGAGCAGCGCGCTGGCCCGCTCGCAGAGCCCATGGAAATGCGTGACCTCAATGCTCCCCTCAAAGCCCTCGCCGCGCTTCTCGATGCACTCGGCCAGATGCTCGGCAAGCCCGATGTTAAAGCAGGTCAGGAGCACCCGCTTTCCGCGCCGCGCCATCTCGCGGGCGGCGTGCAGAGCCAGCAAGGTCTTTCCAGTTCCCGCCCCACCTTGCACTCGCACCCGGGGGTTGGCCATCAACCCCCGCACCACCGATTGCTGATGCTCGGAGAGCTCCACAAGCGACTCCCGCTCCCGATCCAGGCTGGCCGCCCGCGTCTCAAAAGGCACCTCCACATCGGGGCTGATCACCGCACACGCCGCCTCAAAATGGGGTTGACTCAAAGGCGGAATCCGCACCGGTAGTTTTGCGCCATGAAAGGCCATAATTCTGGCCAGCGCACCCTCCAGATCGCCGGTCAGATCGCGGGAGAGCAACAACACCTCCGGCGGAAAATCCAGCGTCTTTTTATTCGGCCCCGGTCCGAAAGGAAACGCCACCGCCCACCCGTAGAGAAAGGGAAAGTGGCTGGTGCGGTCGTTGCCAATCGCCCGACGCATCGGATCGCCCAGCCCTTTGACAATATGTTCGACCTGACCGCGGGCCTGCTCCGCCGGGCTCTTATCCAGGCGCTCGCGGCCACCCTCCTTGAGCATTCGGTACCACTGGCCGTTGGCCCGCTCGACCCCCTTGCCTTTGCACTCCACCACCAGCATCCCCAGCTCGCGGTGCACCACCAGAAAGTCGATCTCCCCCTGCGCTCCGTTTTGCCGCAGGTAAGGCAGGCTGTGGTAGACGCGAAAATCATCGCTGAGCTTGTCGCGAAAACGCTCCCAGAGTTCGCGCTCAGCGTGGCGCTCAAGGTGCACTTTCGGCGGATGCGCGGGAATCATGACGGCCATCACTTCCTCCAACCACAATCATCGGAATCATAAGGAAGAGCGCTTCAACGCTCCCCCCTCGCAAGTCTTTGAATCGTCCCTTGGCGCCCGGCCGGGCGATTAGCCGTAACATAACGTATCGATGCGTTTTCGACAGCCCTTCTGCCCGCCTCGCGCGTCCCACCTGCGGCGTTGCACCAACTAAACATTTAGGAAACATTTGAAACGAATTTGAATCAAGACGGCCCCGTTTTGAGACGTCACCGGCCTTCGACCACGTAGTTTCGCCGAATTTTCAGGTTGGCACGCCTCTCGCAAAGCTCATCTTCCGAGAAAAGGAACCTCCCCCCAAACCCTGGACGACGACGATGACATTTAACCTGACAACCCTGGCGCTGATCGCGCTGGTCATCCTCATCGCCCTGTCGATCGTGAGGAAGAAGATGAACTTTATCGATCCCCAGACCGCTCGCCAGCTCGTCGACGAAGGCGCCCTTCTGGTCGATGTGCGCACCCCCCAGGAGTACAACGAGCACCACATCCCCGGCGCGCTGAACCTTCCCTTGCAGGAGCTCGAAGCCCGCACCGATGAGCTTCCGAAAGACCGCACGCTGGTGCTCTACTGCCGCTCCGGCAACCGCAGCTCCATGGCCCGCCGCTACCTCCTCTCCAGAGGTTATGACGAGGTCCACGACCTGGGCGCCATTACCAGCTGGCGCTGATGCACCGCCTCGCCAGCGCGCCGCAGCGCTCGCTGGCGAGGCCATCTCGACCCGAGATTTTGGAAATAGAATCCACCGCCCCACAGCTTAGCCCCTTGATGATTTAAACGATCATCAAATCGTTCGTTTGAAAGCCCCGCAGCATCGGAGTCGCCATGACCATCGAAGACTTACCCAACTCGCTCTACGAGGCTTTTGCGCGTGTGGGCCAGGCGCTGGCCAGCCCCCACCGGCTGCGCATCCTCAACATCCTGGCGCAGTCGGAGCGCTCGGTCGAAGAGCTCGCGAGTCGCCTCGACCAGAGCATGGCCAACACCAGCACGCACCTCAAAGTGCTCAAGCAGGCTCGCCTCGTGGTGGGCCGTCGCGAGGGCAAACACGTCTATTACGGGCTGGCCAACGAGGCCACCCGGAGGGTGTGGCTGGCGCTTCGCGACCTGGGTCTCTCGGAGCTTCCCGAGGTGCGCGATCTGATGCACACCTACGCCGAAGATCCCCACAACCTCTCGCTCCTGCACACCCCGGAGCTAATGGCGCGCGCCGAGCGCGGAGAGGTCATCGTGCTGGACCTGCGCGGCAAGCGCGAGTTTGAGGCCGGACACGTGCCCGGCGCCCGCTCCATCCCCGCCGATGAGCTCGACCAGCGCCTCAAAGAGCTTCCCACCGACCGCACCATCGTCGCCTACTGCCGCGGCCCCTACTGCGTGGCCGCCATTCAGGGCGTCGAGAAGATGCGCGCCGCAGGCTTCGACGCTCACCGCGCCACCGACGGCATCCTGGAGTGGCGCGCCGCAGGCCTCCCCGTCGAAGAGTCCGATCACGCCGCGTAATGATCTCAAACACCTCCCCCTCCTGAGTCCACTCCCCTCGCCACATCGGGCCTGAGCGACTTCTGGCCTCGGTCGAACTTCGCTCGCGAGCGCAAGAAGGGTTTGCCCTCGTTTTGCGTGGCAAACACTTAAATAATCATCGAAATATTTAACACAAGGATACGCATGATCGCATCGTTTCAACAACGCGCCCAAAAGCTCGAGCCCCTCTCCCGTGCGCTCTTTCGCATGATGCTCAGCGGCATCTTCATCGTCGCCGGCCTCAACCACCTCATCGATCCCTCGCGCACCGCCGCACGCCTGGAGAGTTCCCCGATGGGCTTTCTGGCCACGGCCATCGCGCCGGCCCAACCTCTGGTGGTGCTCAGCGGCGTCGCGCTCCTGATCGGCGGCCTGGCCCTCCTGCTGGGATTTTATACCCGGGCTGCCGCGCTGGGCCTGCTGGCGATCATCATCCCCATCACACTCACCGTGCAGGTGGGCAGCATGGCCTCGATGGGCCCCCTCTTTAAAAACATCGGCCTGGCCGGTGGCCTGCTCTTTTTTATCGCCCACGGCGCCGACACCTTCGCGCTCGACGTCTTCAAAAAACGCGCGCAGACAGCGCGCTGAATCTTTCCCCTTTCTCCCCCGCGGCCGACCGGGTGTCGGCCCGCATTCCTCATGTCAAACCCTGGAGAATCTCGATGCGACTCCCCCAAAAACTCACGCTCTCCCTGCTCGCCAGCGCGCTTCTCATCCTGGCCGGATGCTCCACCACCGCCTCCGCCTCCTCGACCCCCGACACAGGCACTACCTCGGCCTCGCCAGCTGAAGAGGCCCCCTCCCGCACCGTGCTCAGCGTGCGCACCGAGCGCCACCTGCAGGTCGCCCTGCACACCGCCCACACGCTCCTCGACGGCGACGAGCCGCCCACCTCCCGCGCCGACGTGGTGGCCTGCGGCCCCTCCGTCGAGGCGCTGGTCGCAGAAGACATGGCCCCCGAGCTCGCCACGCAGATCGAGCGCCTCACCGAACGCGGCAGCCGCGTGGTCGCCTGCGGTCTCTCCCTCAACCAGTTCAACGTCAACGCCGAGCAGCTCCACCCCGAAGTCACCGTCGTCGATAACGCCTTCGTCGAGATCTTCAGACTTCAACGTGAGGGCTTTTTGAGCATCGAGCTCTGAGACGACCTTCTGGCCATAAACCTGCTTCACCCTATCTGCACCAAGGCTCAACACCCATGCGTAAGCATCTGAATTTACTGACCACTTCCGCCACCGCAATCGCTTCAGGCGCGCTCATCGCGGCCTGCTCCAACGCCCCTGCCACCCCGGATTCCACCCTTCAACAGAATGCGAAGGCGGCCCCCACCCCGACCACCGCGCACCCCACCGAAGAGCTGACCGTGCTCTTTGTCGCCGACCTCCACGCCCAGCTCTACGAACACCCCGAGCTCTTCTGGCAGGAGGGCCAGGAAGACCGCCTGGAGATGGCCGGCGGCTTCGCGCGTGTGGCCGCCGCCATTGACGCCATCAAAGCCGAGCGCCCCGGCCGGGTGCTCGTCCTCGACGGCGGCGACACCCTTCAGGGCGCCGGCGAAGCGGCGCTCACCGAGGGCGCAGCGGTGGTCCCGGCGCTCAACGCGCTGGGCTTCGACGCGGCCATCCCCGGAAACTGGGAGGTGGCCTACGGCCCCGAGGTCCTCAAGCAGCGTGCCACCGAACTCGACTTTCCCCTCTTCGCCGCCAACCTGCGCGATGAGGCCACTGGCGAGCGCCTCTTTCCGCCCTACATCGTGCGTGAGTTCGGCGACGTGAAAGTCGGCGTGCTCGGCTACACCGACCCGGATGTGCCCGAGCGCCAGCCCCCGGCCTACAGCCAGGGCTTGAGCTACCAGGGCCCCGAAGAGCTCCCCGCCCTCATCGAGGAGCTTCGCACCGATCATCAGGCCGACCTCGTGCTCCTCCTCTCCCACATTGGTCTGGCCAAGGCCGTGCAACTCAGCGATGAGCTTGAGGGCATCGACGTGCACCTCTCCAGCGACACCCACGAGCGCACCTACGAGCCCATCGTCAAAAACGACACCTGGGTGGTCGAGCCCGGCGCCTTCGGCTCCTTTATCGGGCGCCTCGACCTCACACTTGAAGATGGCAATCTCATCGACAAGCGCTGGGAGCTCATCGAGCTCACCGCCGAAGACTTCCCCGAAGACCCGGAAGTGCTCGCCATCATCGACGAGTCCACCGCCCCCACCCGCGAGGAGCTCTCCCGGGTCGTCGGTCACACCTCCGGCGTCCTCGCCAGGCATAACGTCATTGAGACCACGCTCGACAACCTCCTCTCCGACGCCCTGCGCGACGCCACCGGCACCGAGATCGCCCTGTCCAACGGCTTTCGTTTTGGCAACCCCCTGCTCCCCGGCCCCGTCGTCGAGGGCGACCTCTGGAAGTTCTACCCGGTGGTCACCGAACTTAAGACTGGCGAGGTCACCGGCGCTCAGATCCGCGCCTTCTGGGAGAGGGAGCTTGAGAACGTCTTTGCCAAAAACCCCGCCGATCGCTTCGGGGGATGGATCCCCCGGCCCTCCAACATGAGCGTGCGTTTTAGAGCCGACGCCGCCCCCGGCGAACGGGTCTCGGAGATCCGCGTGGGCGGCGAACTTCTCGAAGATGAGCGGGTCTACACCCTGACCGCCTGCGAGCGCGAGGGCGACCACCCCGACACCCTCTGCCGCATCCCCAACGCCAGAAACACCCGCATCCACACCCTGGATGCCCACGACGCGGTGCGCCGCTATCTGCAAAAACATCCCGACGCCACACGCCACCTCGAAGGTCGGGTGGTGGCAGAAGATCGCCCGCAGATCCTCCGCAGCCAGCACTGAGGTTGATGCGCTGCCCCTAGAGCAACTTCCTGCCCACCACGTCGAAGGCGCAGACCTCGGCCTGGCGGGCGAGGCTGCGGGGGTAGCGCTCCTTAAAGAGCGTCCAGATCATCTCGTCACACACGTTGCCGGCCGCGTCGCGCTTGCGGCCGCGCAACGTGGCTTCATGCTCAAACCCTAAGCGCTCGGGGATGCGCGCGCTGGGGGTGTTGCGCGGATCGCAGTGAATCTCCACCCGCGAGACCCCCTCCACCTCAAAGGCCACCTTCACCAGCGCGGCAGCCACCTCGGTGGCCAGCCCCTGGCGGCAGTGGTCGCGGTGCACCCAGTAGGCGATCTCACGCGCTCCGGGCCCCGGCCGCGTCTGCAGCCCACTCGCCCCCAGCATCCGCGCCTGATCCGGGGTAAAGAGCCCGAACACAAAATCTTTGCCCGCATCGAACGCGCTTCGCAGCTGACGCAACCGCTCGATCTTCTCATTGAGGTCGCGAGGCTCGTGGCGCGTCCAGGAGAGCCAGGGGCGAAGATGCTCCAGGTTATCGTCGACCGTCTCCTGAAAAAGACGCGCATCCGTCGGATTGAGGCAGCGCACGATCAGCCGTTCGGTGTGAATCTGATAGGCTGGTCCGCGGTAGGTCTGAGAGCTCATAGGCACACCACTGCAAGGTGAGTCGCGCTGCGAATGCCTCTGAATCTAAGAGTATTTTAAATTTCACAAAGCGGACGTCCTCCCCCCCCTCTCGTTTCAACACACCCCATCAACCCTGAAACAACTTAGCCCGCGGCCTTGCGATAGCGCTCAAACGCCGCCTCAAACTCCGCCACAACCTCGGCCGCCGGGCGCACGCCCTCGATCGCGTCGACGCTTTTGCCGGCCTGCCAGTAGTCGTTGTAGCCCCCGTCGCGCGTGGCGCCCCGACCAAGCGACCACACCGAACGCGCCGCATAATAACTTCGCACCCAGTGCTTAAAGCGAGGACTCTGCAAAAGTCGCCGCGCGATCGGCCCCACCTCCGTGCCCACCCGCTCCACAAAGGGGGTGCGAATCACCGAGACGGGCACCCCGGAGATGCGCCGGGTCAGCACGATGTCTTCTTTGCCGGCGTTGACGATGGCCTGCTTGTAGTCGGCGTGCGCGCTGCACTCCTCGGTGGCGATAAAACGGGTGCCCAGCTGCACGGCCTCATAGCCCCGCTCCAGCGCCTGCACAAAGCCCTCGGGCCCGCCCACCCCGCCGGCCATCACCAGCGGCACGCCCAGATCACTGAGCTCTTCATAAAGATCGCCGGCGTCTTTGCTGCCGGCATGCCCGCCGGCCCGACCGTTGACGCAGATCAGCCCGTCAACGCCGGCCTCCAGCGCCTTGAGCGCCCACTTGCGCTCGGTCACATCGTGGTAGACCACCCCGCCGACCGCATGCACCTTCTCGACCACCCAGTCCGGGTTGCCCAACGCCGTCACAAAGAAACGCACCCCTTCTTCCAGCGCGATGTCGATCCACTTGCGCATGCGCTCCTCGTAGATCTTCGAGGACTTCTCCACCAGCGCGTTAAACCCCACCGCCCCGCCCTGGTTTTGGGCCTGAATCTCACGCAAGGACTGGCGAAGATCGAGCCTGTGGGCAAACGCAATCGAGAGGGGCTGCACCACCGCCACCGCCCCGGCCGCCACCACCGCCCCCACAAGCTCCGGGTTGGAGCAGGGGTACATCGCCCCGCAGATCACCGGGACCCGCGCCCCGGTATGCGCCAGAAATTGCTCACTCATCACCACTCTCCTCATCCCACAGCGTTGCCGCTCTATCAGGCAACCTCATCAAAAAAACCGCGCCCGCTTCTGCGGGCGCGGTTTTGCAACTTAAGCGAGCCGGGCGCGTTCGACCAGCGCCCGGCATCCTCTCTTTGTTCAGGGCTGCGTGGGCACGCCGATCTGCACCGAGTCGACCGGTATCACTCCAACAGCCGGATCAAAATTGAAAGGCCGCCAGAAGTTATCATGGATAAGCGATCGACTCTGTGAATAGGCCTCGATCCCGCGCTGATAGAGCTTCACCGTGGCCGTCGAATTGCCGTAGCCGCGGTCCTCGTAATAGTGCACCCCGACCCGATACACAAAGCCCGGCAGCGCAACCTCCTGGCTGATCACCTCGCCGGTCTCTCCCCAGACATCATCAATGACCAGCGCAACGTTACCATTATGCCAGATCTGCTGAACTCCGTTCCAGAACACACACCAGGGACCAGCGCTGTCATACCCGTTGAGCTGCCCGTCCTGGTGACAGAAGTAGATGTCCATGTCGGTACCCAGGCCCTGCCCGGGGTTGGGGATATTGGGATTCTCCCAGGTCAGCGTGACCACCGCATCGTTCGCACCAAAGGGGCTCTCAATAACTTCCACCGGCAGCAACTCGGTCGCGCACCCCAGGTCAAGCGTCTCGTCATGCAATTTCAGCCCGATCACATACGCACCGAGCTCCTCAAGATGCACGCGGGTCGGCGCCTCATCGCTGCGATCGTAGAAGACCGGCGTGGTGGCACCGGCCGGCGTCTCCACCACAAACCACTGCACGCTGAAACGCGCCTCGGCGTAGGGGCCGTCCACGCTCAGATCGAAGAGCCCACCGGTGGCCTGAGCCGGGTTGGCCGCCGCCACCGCCGTGAAGCTCGGCGCGGCCTGCGGCGTCACCACCGGACACTCCGGCGATAGTTCTTGAAGTTCGCCCGTGAGCCCGAATCGGAACTCTCCGGGAGCATCGATCACGCCGACCACAAGCTCGCCACTTAAGTTCGCCTCGTAGGGATTGAAGGTCACCGAGAAGCTCAGCGTTTGACCTTCTTCAATGCGTGCCGGCCACCCGCTGGTACTGCCGATACTGAGCGCATACGCATCGCCCTCGATCTCCAGCGAGTCCACGCGGGTGGGTTCGGCACCGGCGCACAGGCGAATCTCAAAAGTCTCGGTCGTCGCCTCGGATTGCACCCCGAAATCGAAGTCCTCGCCGACCAGCGAGCCATCCGACCAGATCTCCACACAGGTTGCGGCCGGATCAACATCCGGCTCGTCTGCGTCGGGAACATCCGTGTCGGGCTCATCCGCATCAGGAACATCCGCGTCGGGCTCGTCCGCATCAGGAGCATCCGCATCCGGCTCGTCCGCGTCAGGAACATCCGCGTCGGGCTCGTCCGCGTCAGGCTCATCGGCGTCAGGAACATCCGCATCCGGCTCATCCGCGTCAGGAGCATCCGCATCCGGCTCATCCGCGTCAGGAACTTCGGCGTCGGGAGCATCCGCGTCAGGAACTTCGGCGTCGGGAGCATCCGAATCCGGTTCTTCGGCATCAAGGTCATCGCCCGCATCGCCCGCGTCATCGCCGATCGACACATCATCGGTGAGGTCCCACTCGTCAGGGTTACGGCGATTCTCCGAATCATCGCTGCACGCTGCCGCCATCAACGAGACCATCACCATCATCAAAAAACGCTTGTTCATCATGATCGTCTCCTCAAAGTTGCAGGCACATGCCGCTGAAGCAGAAGCTGCCGTTGGGGCAACGCGCATCAATCCCGTCGGTGCAGCCTTCGCACAAACCCAACGCGCCGCAGGTCAACTCCGGGTGGCATGGCGAGTTGGTGCAGCTTGAGGCAGGCACCTCACAGACGAGCGTGTCTTGATTGCACACTTCGCCAGGCTCACAGCTTGAGGGGTCGTTCGGATCGCAGTTCTCCGGCTCGGGATCCCCCGCGAAGAGCGTACCATCGGTGTCGATGCCCTCGCGGCAACGTCCCGCCTCACAGACCTCACCCTGGGCGCAATCAGCCGGCGATTCACACTCCAGCGTGGCCACACATTGGCCCGCAGCGTCACAGGTGGCCCCTTCGGGGCAATGCTCATCGAGCTCGCAGGGCGCGCACGCGCACAACTCCTGGTTGAAATACGGCGTCGGCGCCTGACAGCTTTCCACCACGCAGGCATTTGCCGCCTGGGAGACCTGGCCGACGGCCCCCTCTTCGGTGGCGTCCGAACACCCGCTGAGCGCACCCAGCGCCAGCGCGGCGGCCAGCACGCCCTGACGCATCCACATTCTTATCGCCATCGCATCTTCTCCATCTCGACGCGTGCAGTCCGGCAATCCCGGCCTTGCGCACGCTTTATGTTAAACCCGTTCGTCAGCTTGTTTCAGACTCTTCAGCCCCCACCTTCCCGCTCACGGCGCCCGGTCCGACACGCCCGGGCACATCGACGCGTCGCGTCGCACTTGAACCACCTTAAGGAGCATGGAAGGATGCCGGCGCTTCGGCACACGTTCGGTGTGCACGCGAGACGTAAGCGGGCGCTCATTATTCACAACCCTTCTTATTTTTTTCAAACCCGCTCCCCATCCTCCCCGAGAAGCTCATGACCGAAGTCCTTCAACAGCTCGTCGATCTGCTCGCGTTAGAGCGCATCGAAGTCAACCTCTTCCGCGGTCACTCCCAGGATCTGGGCTGGGGTCAGGTCTTTGGCGGACAGGTCCTGGGCCAGGCGCTCTCGGCGGCCACACAGACGGTGCCCGAAGATCGTTACGTGCACTCCCTGCACGGCTACTTTCTGCTGCTCGGCGACGTCAACACGCCCATCATCTACGACGTCGATCGCATCCGCGACGGCGGCAGCTTCACCACTCGCCGCATCGTTGCCATCCAGCACGGCCGCCCCATCTTCAGCATGTCGGCCTCCTTCCAGAAGGCTCAGCCGGGCTACGATCACCAGGACGAGATGCCCGAGGTCAAAGGCCCCGAGGGCCTGCTCTCTCAGGTGGAGCTCAGCCGTCGCATCGCCGATGAGATTCCCTCCCCGCTGCGCGAGCGTTTTACCGCCGACTCACCCATCGAGATTCGACCGGTGCGCCCGATGAACTACCTCAAGCCCACCATCCGCGAGCCGCAGAGCGCGGCATGGTACAAGTCAGCCGGCACCCTTCCAGACACCCCGGGCATTCACCAGTGGATGGCGGCCTACGCCTCCGACTTCAACTTCCTGGCCACCGCCATGTACCCCCACGGTGTCTCCTGGCTGATGCCCTCCATGCAGGTCGCAAGCCTCGACCACGCGATGTGGTTCCACCGCCCCTTCCGCTTCGACGACTGGCTTTTGCACCACGTGGAGAGCCCCTCGGCCAGCGGCGGCCGGGGGCTTGTGCGCGGGCGCATGTTTAACCAGAAGGGCGAGCTCGTAGCATCAACCGCCCAGGAAGGCCTGATGCGCCCGCGGCGAAAGAAAAAATAACACGCATCGCACCCCGCCATGCCCGGCCCTAGCGCCCGGCGCCGGCAACCTCGGCCCGGTCGAGGTGATCGGCGCCCTCGCGCCACCTCAAAAACTCGGCGTAGCCGCCCTTAAAGTCGTTCACACCTTCGGGCGTGATCTCGAGCACCCGCGTGGCCAGACGCTGCACAAACCAGCGGTCGTGAGACACAAAGAGGATCGTGTTGGGGTAGGCCTCCAGCCCCCGGGCCAGTGAGTCGATGCCCTCCAGATCCAGGTGGTTCGTCGGCTCATCGAGCACCAAGACCGTCGGCTCGGCCACGCCCAGGCGCGCAAAAGCAAGGCGCGCTTTCTCACCGCCGGAGAGCGCGCCGACGCGCTTCTCAATATCTTCTTTGCCAAAAAGAACTTCGGCGAGTTTGCCGCGAATGTAGCCGTTGGGCTTGTCGGGGAAGTGACTCCAGAGCCAGTCGTGCAGAGTGGTCTCGGCGCTTCCTTTAAGGTCGGCCAGGTCCTGCGAAAAATACCCCGGCTCCACCGCGTGCCCCCACTCGATCTCACCGCGATCAGGATCAAGCTCTCCCATCGCCAACTTTAAGAGCGTGGACTTACCAATTCCGTTGGGCCCCACAATCGCAACCCGGTCGCCGCGATTCACGCTAAAAGTCACGTCGTTGAGCACCGTGCGCTCCTCAAAGGAACGGGTCAGCCCCTCCACGCGCAGCACCTCTTTGCCCGTATCGCGGGCCGCCTTGAAGTTGAAGGTCGGGTACATACGCGAGCTCTGCGGCAGCTCCTCGACCTCCATCTTTTCCTTTTCGACCTGCTTGACGCGGCTCTGAGCCTGACGCGCTTTTGAGGCCTTGGCCTTAAAGCGCTTAATAAAGGCCTCCTGCTCGGCGATGAAGGCCTGCTGCTTGGCGATCTTGGCCTCCTGACGGTCCCTATCCTCGACCTTGGCCTTCTCAAAGCGCTCGTAGTTCCCCTTGTAGACCAGCACCCGCTCGTAATCGACGTCGATGATGTGGGTGCAGATCGTGTTGAGGAACTGATGGTCGTGCGAGACCACGACCACACACCCGGCGTAGTCGCTTAAAAAGCGCTCCAGCCAGGCGATCGAGACGATGTCCAGGTGGTTGGTCGGCTCGTCGAGAAGCAGGATGTCGGGGTTGCCTGCCAGCGTCTGCGCCAGCAGCACCCGTAACTTATAGCCACCGCTCAACGACGAGAGGGGCTCGCGATGCTTCTCGGTGGGGATGTTGAGCCCTTCGAGAATATCGGCGGCCTTCGACTCCATGGCATAGCCATCAAAAGCCATGACCACATCTTCCAGGTCGCCAAAACGCTCCACGTCGAAGGCTTCGGGATCTTCGGCGGCTTTTGCGAGCATCGCCTCCTTCTCCACCATCGCCGCCCAGAGCTCGGGCACCCCCATCATCACCACATCGAGGATGGGCACATCGTCATACTCAAAATGGTTCTGACGCAGCACCCCCACGCGCTTGTCTTTGGGGATGGCCACATCGCCGTAGGTGGGCTCTTCCTGGCCGGAGATCACCCGCAAGAGCGTGGACTTGCCCGCCCCGTTGGCGCCGACAATCCCGTAGCGCGAGCCCCCGTCAAAGGCCACCGTCGCACCCTTAAAGAGGGTGCGGGCGCCGTACATCACCCCGATATCGTGAATCGAAAACACGTGTTGCTCCTGCGAAATAGGACTGCTGGTCTCGCTCTCCTACGACGCCGTGAGCAGATGTTGATGCCGCTGGATGCGAGATCGAGCGTGACGCGGGCAAGGCGCAAAACGTAGGTGATGCTGTAGCATCGTCGAGGCTTTGCAACGCTGCACGCGGTGCTCTCGATGCAGCAGACGCAGCATCAACGATAGCGCACGGCGTATTAGCACCAACCTCGGGCAAAGACCACCATCGCCGCGCTCCGATTGTTCCCCCCTGCCCTTCTTTTCGCCCCCAAACCTCCCACAAAAAATCCGAAGTTCGGAGCCTCTCCAAACTTCGGATCTCTTGCCTCAATACGCTGAGCACGATGCTCCGCTGAGGCTAGAATTCACGGAGAGGACGCGTGCCCAGGCAGCTCGCGAAAAAGCTCACCGCATCCGCTGGCCCCGGGCCGTTTTTAGAATTCACAGCCATCAGCGCCGCCCGCCAATAAGCCCGGCACGCCAGGCCCAGTATACAAGCTGCAGCACCGCCGCCACCGCCGCAGCCACATAAGTCGCCGCTGCCGCGTTGAGCACTTTGGCCACCCCGCGCGCCTCTTCACCGGTCACAAAACCCTGCTCATCGAGCACGCGTTTGGCCCTCGCCGAAGCGTCGAACTCCACCGGCAAGGTCACCAGCGTAAAGGCGACCGCCCCGCCAAAGAGCACGATGCCAACCGTGGCCAGCCCGCTGATGCCAATGACAATACCCGCGATGGTGATCCACAAGCCCAGGTTGGTCCCGATGCTGGCCACCGGCACCATCTTCTGGCGCAACTTCATCATCGCGTAGCCCTCCTGATGCTGGATGGCGTGACCCACCTCGTGGGCGGCAATGCCGGCGGCGGCCACCGAGCGCCCGTTATAAATATCCGGGCTCAGCCTCAGCATCTTCGCGCTCGGGTCGTAATGATCGGAGAGCACCCCCTGCACAGGCTCAATGCCCACATCGCGGATGCCCCGCGCATCCAGAATAGCCTGAGCTATCTGCCGGCCGGTCATCCCCCGGCTGGTGGGAACTTTGCTCCACTTACCAAAGGCCGACTTCACCCAGGCCTGCGCCCCCATGCTCAGCACAAAACCCACCCCGAGAATCACGAGATAAACAGGATCGAAAAACATGGTCTGACCTCCTACACAAGGGGTCGGCACGAAGGCGCCGGCCCTTTCTGGGTCCATTTCGTCGGGCTGAACGTATACACAGCCCCCCGGCGGTCAATCCGAATTTTGAGAGCTTCAGCGAAGCGCCGCTTCCAGCTCGCGAGCGGCCTCTTCATAACGCCCCAACGCCTGCAAGAGCTGAGCACGCAGCACACCGGCGCGCGCGTCGGTGGCCTCATCCCAGCCGGCCTGCGCGCGAAACTGGTCCAGGGCGGTGAGCGCCTCGGCCGGCTGCCCCCCGGCGGCCAGCGCTGCCACCCGATACCAGCCCACAAATCGCAGGTCGGGGTTGGCCTCTGCAGCCTCACCCGCACGCCTTATTGCCCGCTCATAGCGCCCGTCCACCAGCGCTTCGGCTGCCTCCACCACCATCAGCCTTCGCTCCACCATGTCGGTCAGCAGCGCGTCGCCGCTCAGCTCCGAAGCCAGCTGCAAACGCTCGCGCTGCACCGCCCAATCCGCCGCCGTCAGCGTCGGCACAAGCCCCGAGGCCTCCCCCAGAAGGCGCGCGTCATGCTCATCGAGCAGACGCTGGGCCAGCCGCGCCTGCACGCTCCCAAGCTCCGGCGCCGCATAGCCCATGCGCAGTACCGTGCGGTAGAGCCCGTACGCCCCCCCGCCCGATGCGGTGAGCGCCTGTCCGCGGTTGAGCTCCCGCTCCAACGCCTCCAACGCCTGACGCTGCGAGCCCGGCACCACATAACCCTCACCGCCGGCCTGGTTGGCGGCCATGCGCCGCTCCGAGCGAATCTGTTCGGCGTCGGCCGCCTCGGGGGCAAGCCTCAGATAATGGTCGTAGTGGTGGGTCGCCTCGGCGTAGCGCTCCATCCAGAAGTTCGCCCGCGCAAGGTTTCGGTAGGCCTCGGGCCGCTGCGGAAGCACCTGCGCGGCCTCCACAAAACGCTGGCGCGCCCCCTCATAGTCCCCCCCGTTGTACGCCTCGGTGCCCTGAGCAAGGATCGCGTCGTAGGCGTTCTGCCGATCGCCATTCTCGGCAAATTCCCCTTCTACTTCAGACACTTGCGCATCAACACCAGACACCGCCGGCGCGTCCTCAACTGCCTCACTGCCCGACTCCTGAGCCATCGCCGGGCTCATCGCAACGAGCCACGCACCGGCGAGCACGACGCCCCGGGTTGAGATCCATCGCCACACGCTCATAGCTGCTCCGGAGGTTGGGGGCTAAACCCGGGGATCTGCGGAATGCCCACCCCGACCATCACGCCCAGAAGATGCTGCGCGCCCTGCTCGCGCCCCAGGTAAATCTCGGTGCGGTAGTTCACGCCCACCGACCAGCGCGGATCAAAGTGGTAGCGCACCCCGGCGCCCAGCGACCAGAACGCGCGCGCCTGCGACAGGATCACCGAGGCCTCGCTTCCGGCCGGACGCGCCCGCAGCCGCTCCCAGTTCACCCCCAGGCCAGCTTCAGCATGCGGCACGAGGTTTTGCCAGATGAACCGGTAGCGAAGCTGCAGAGGTCGAAGCGAGATAAGCTCCCGGCGCTCCACCTGCGCCACCACGCTCCCCCCGCCCGGCCTCGTCCAGAGCTCGGCCTCCTCGTTCACGCCCCCACCGGCATAGCTGAGCGAGAGCAGCGTCAGCCCCAGCCTCTCGCCCTCCCAGATCGCGTCCAGGCGCACCCCTCCGGCGGCCAGCGTGCGCCGCGAGCGCGCCGCCAGCTGCCCGGCCTCACTCCACCCTTCAAAGCTGTACTCCAACCCGTCGAGATCTCCGCGGGTCTGGCGCGGCGCGCTGCTATGGAAACCCAGCTCCACCCCGGCGCTCACCTGCAGGCGATTGGCCACCAGCGCTGCGACATCGATCTCACGCAGCAGGCTGCTCGCATTGACCATGGTCACCGTCGTCTCGGTCAGCCGCGCCGGATCAACCTCCACCACCTGGGTGAGAGGCTCATAACCCTCCGCGCGCACCTCCACCGCATAGCGTCCCGCCGGCAGCTCCAGCAGCTCGGCCGCACGCCCCATCGGGGCGTCCTGAATCCAGATCTCGGCCCCCTCCGGCGCGCCCAGAACCCGCAACCTCCCCGGGAGCTCCTCCATCGATTCACTCAGGCGCACCGCCTGACCGCTCCCCACCTCCACGCTGCCTTCGACCGGCGCAAACCCCTCCAGCGTCAGACGATACTCATATCGCCCCACCGCCCGCTGGCCGCTCCAGGGCGTCTGACCGACCACCTCGCCATCGAGCCACACCTGCGCTCCGGCCGGCTCGCTCTCCACCGAGACCACCCCGGAGGCATCAAAGAGCTCGCGCACAAGCTCAAAGCCCGCAGCCCGCCCCTCGCGCTCGCTTAAGCTGCCGCTTAAGACCTCGGCGCCTCGCCAGTCCACAATCTCGTAGTTAACTTCTAACTGACGCGCCTGGCGGACGACCTCCACACGCACCAGGAGTTCCACGCCCAGCGCGTCCATCGCCAGCGCCGTGGCCGAGCCGCAGGGCTCCACACCCAGCGCACAGCTCGGCCAGGGACGAACCTGCGCGCGAACCCGCGCCTCCACGTCCTGTGGGGTCAGAAGATGACGCGAACGCTCCGCCGACAGCGCCTGAGCCACCCCCTCAATCACCTCATCGGTGGCATCGCCCTCAACCTGCCAGGCCACACTGCGGGCCGGCTCCGAGGGCTGCGCTGCCACGGGCGATGCCACCACCATCGCCAGAACGCTCAGCGCCACCACACTCAAAAAAGTCGCAACTACGCGACCTTGCGACCTTTTTCGTGCCACCGCCTCCACCTCGCGCTATGCTTGTCTATCCGCCGGGGGACCGACGACCACGCCGGGCGGCGTTGTAACGCGCTGCCCCGGCACCACTTTTGAGTCCGGGAGGTATTGCATGACGGATTCGCCGAACATCCAACAGGTCGCTAACCTGCTCCATTACTTCCGCGCCGAGCTCGCTCAGGCCTTCGACGCGCTGGAGCTCACCACCGCCGCCGAGACCCAGACCTACCTGGTCCACCTTCTCGAAGGCTTCGCACGCAGCAGCGCCGAGAGCGCCCAGACCATCGGCTTCGATAAACCCGCCGCCTTCTTCCTTGGCGAGGCCATGAGCGCCGCTGGCGAGCGCCGCATCGACGCCTACCGACGCCTGGGTGATGCGAGCCTCTTCTCCTGCGGCTTCTTCGAAGAGCGCCTGGACCGCACGCCCGTCAAATCGGGCTACTACCGCGACATGGGCCGCGTCGCCTACAGCCGCTTAGGCGAGCTGATGGCCTACAAACAACCCGGCGGCGCCTTCCACATTATCTTCGAAGAGCTCACCCGCTGCTTCGACAGCGTGGTCGACGCCTTTCGACTGCTCTCCCAGCAACGCCAGCCCGACCATGAGCGCCTGCTGCTTCGCTTTATGCGCGGCAACGACCTCGACGTCGACGACTGGCGCCTGCTCGGCGGGCTCCCCGGAAAAGACACCGGCAAAGCCTGAACCAGATGCGGCGAGGAGCCTTTGACAACTCCTCGCCGCAAACCCGATTTAGCCTTTCTCGGCCTGCTCGGCGGCCAGCTCGTCGTGCCCCAGCGCCTTGGAGAGCTTGCGCTTGCTCTTTTCATCAAAGCGCACAAAACCCGCGCCAATCTCGCGCAGCGAGTGCACCGCCTCTTTGTTCGACGAGGGGAAGATGCGGTCGTTGCTGCGACGCAGCTCACGCGCACGCTGGGTGGCAAGCATCACCAGCGCGAATCGGTTTTCAATATGCTCAAGGCAGTCTTCAACGGTAACGCGAGCCATAAGTACTCCTTCAAAGATCGTAGGACGATCGAAACTTGAATCATTCGGGAAGACGCCGCGCTCCGCCCCTCAAAACCGGGGGAAACGCGAGGCGTCCGGCGGTCGCGCACAGGCGCACCGATCCGCGCGAACCTTAAGCCCGGGCTCGCATCACGTCAAGCTCTCGGCCTTTTCAGCGGCGCCGATCTCGACTATCAGGAGGGCCTCAAACGACGTGCCCCTGCGGGCCTCATTCCCCTTCTGCGCGGCAGCAACTTATGAGCACCTCCGAGAAACTCGGCCCCCCCTGGACCATCCTCAAGATCTTACGCTGGACCACCGACTTCCTTGGCGAGCGCGGCATCGACTCGCCACGGGTCGACGCCGAGGTGCTCCTCTCGCACGCGCTGGATCTTCCGCGCATTCAGCTCTACGCCCAGTTTGATCGACCGCTGATTGAGAGCGAGCTGGCCAGCTACCGCGCCATGATCAAACGCCGGGCCGCCGGCGAGCCGGTGGCCTACATCACTGGCGAGCGCGACTTCTGGAGCATCACGCTCAAGACCGACGCCCGCGCGCTGATCCCTCGCCCCGACACCGAGACCCTGGTCGAAGCCGCGCTAAAACTTCTTCCCGAAGTTAAAGAAGACCAGCGCCTGCGCGTGGCCGACATCGGCACCGGCACCGGCGCCATCGCGCTGGCGCTGGCCAGCGAGCGCCCTGATCTGGACGTCGCTGCCACCGATCTGGCCGCTCCTACCCTGGAACTCGCAAAAGAAAACGCGCAAGCCCTGGACCTTTCTGAGCGCGTGTCGTTCTTCCAGGGCGATCTGCTCGACGCGCTTCCCCAGGCGTGGCGCTCACTCGATATGCTCGTGAGCAACCCGCCTTATATCGGCACCTCGGAGCGCGAGCAGCTCATGCGCGACGTGCGCGACTTTGAACCCGAGGGCGCCCTCTTCTCTGGCGAGGACGGCCTCGACATCCTGCGGCGCCTGATCCCGGCAAGTCTCAATGTGCTGAAACCGGGCGCCTATCTCCTCCTCGAGATCGGATACCGCCAGGGGTCGGCGGTCACCGGGCTGCTCGAAGACGCCGGTTTTGAGGAGATCGCGATTCTCCCCGACCTGGCCGGACGCGACCGCGTAGCCCGCGCGCGCCGCACTGCTCAAGACGCCTGAGCAGCGGCCCGACCTCGACCTCGTAGTTCATCATGAAACCTGTCGACACCTCGTTTTGCCTGGCCCACCTGCTGGTCTGCGTCAACCAACGCCACAACTCTTCGTTGCCCTGCTGCGCCAGCGGCGACGCCGAGGCCATCTACCAGAAACTGCGCGGCTGGATTGAGGCCCATAACATGCTCTCACGCATCTGGATCACCCGCACCGAGTGCCTGGGCTGGTGCCATGTCCAGGGGAGCACGGTGGCGATCTATCCGCAAAACATCTGGGTACGCGCCATGACGCTGGAAGACTGCGACGCCCTGATCGAGGAGCACCTCCGGCCCCTTCTCAACCCCGCTTCGCCCACCCGGCGGTGAGTTTGGCGCGCCGATCCTCCGCCTGCACTTGACGCGACGCGTCAACACCTTGTCTTATAGCGACCGGGAGTTATGCTTCTGCGCCGTATGCCCACGTTTAAGGGCGATGTCCCTCCCCGACCTGCCCGAAGCAGGCTGAGCCCGGCGCGACGACATCCCCCTATTTGACTTGCTGATGAGCTGGATCGACGCAAAGGTTTTGACCCATGGCCAAGAAAAAAGAAGACGTCCTCAATGAGCTGACCCGCGTGCGTTTCGTAGGCCCCGCGCTGGCCGAAGAGCTCTACAACGATCACGGCGTGCGCGATCTGGGAGCCCTGCTGACCCTGGCTCGCGAGGGCGGCCTGACCGACCTCAGCGGCGTCGGCGCCAAAAAAGCCGCCACGATCATGAGCAGCGTCCAGCGCCTGGTCGACCGCGAGGCGGCCCCCTCGCCATCACGCGCCAACGTCGACGCAGACGCGAAGAAAAAGAGCGCTCCCAAAAAGTCGGCGCCGAAAAAGGCCGAGTCGAAGAAAGCTGACTCGATAAAAGCAGCGCCCAAAAAGGCTGAGTCGAAGAAGGCCGAGCCGAAAAAGAGCGCTCCGGCCAAAGAAGCTGCTCCTGCAAAGGCGCCGACAAAAGACGTCGCCGCGAAGAGCGTCGCCGAGAAGTCGACTGCAGAGAACGCCAAACCCAAAGCCAGCCCCACTGACAGCGGCGCTGCCGGCGAAGCCGGCGCCCCGAAAAAAACGACCGGCGCCACGGCTGTGCCTTCACTTCGCGAGCGCTTCATCAGCACGCTGCGCTGCCCGGCCTGTGGCCATGACACCTTCGAGGTTAGCCTCACCACGATCACCTGTGAGGCCTGCCAGCGTCAGTTCAACCTCCAGGACGACGTCGCCGACCTGGCCCCCCCCCACGCACCGGATCGCTCTGTCACCCAGAAGTTGATGGAGACCAAATTCTACGCCCAGTTCTACGAAGAGATCATGCGCCCGCGCCTCACCGGCGTGGTCAGCGAGCGCACCATGCGCGAGGAGTACCGCCTGGCCGCCGACTACCTCGACTTCGGCGCCGAGACGCGTCTCATCGATGTGGGCTGCGGTACCGGCAACTTCACCCGCTACTTCGCCCAGCGCATCGGCCTCGCCGAGACACGCGAGACCGGCGGCGATCTTCCCCTGGTCGTCGGCATGGACCTCTCCTGGCCGATGCTCGAGACGGCGCGCCGCAACATCCGACGCGAAAACCTCGATGGCAGGGTCTTCCTGATCCGCGGCGACGCCACCCGCATCCCGGTCAGCCGCGCCTCCTTTAACCGCCTGCACTGCGCCGGCACCCTGCACCTTCTCAACGACATCGATGAGGCGCTGCGCAACTTCGCGCGCATCCTGGAGCCGGGCGGTATCTGCGTCATCGGCACGTTTATCCTCGGCGATGGCATGCTGCGCCGTTTTGCCAAACGCGTCGCCGAGATCCCCACCCGCTTCCACTGGTTCTCCCGCGACGAGCTGCACAAACGCCTGGAGCGCGCCGGCTTTGAGATCGTCAGCGACGACGTGGCCGGCGACGCCATCACCATCAAGGCCCGCCGCATCTGAGCGTTCTCACGCCCCATCAGACCTAAAAAAGCCCGCGACCTCCCTGGAGGTCGCGGGCTTTTTTGTGAGGCATGCCACCGTGGTCAGCTAAAGCAGCGCGCGCCGCAGCGCCTCCATCACCGCCTCTTCCCCCTCGCTTCGTGCGACCACCCAGCGCGCTCCGGCGCCGCGCAGGTTCATCGCCTCCACCGCGTCGTCGCCGCAGATCACGACCATCATCATCCCCTGAAGTTCCTCATGCTCGCTGACGCGTTTGCACAGCGCATGCACGTCGAGCCCTTCCAGCTCGCTGTCGAGGAGCGCCACATCGGGCTGCCACTGCCCGATCTTCAGAAGCGCATCGACCGCGTCAGCGCTGACGTCGTAGTCGATCTCGTCACCGAACTTCGCGCGCACCCGCCCCTCCAGCCCTGTGTCGGGGTGCACGACCAGCACCCGGCGCTGACGCTGCTGCGCAAAGGGGTTAGGCATGCGGTGACGCGAAAGAAAATCATCGAGCACCTGCCGCTCAATGCGGAAGTGACCCCCGGGGGTACGAAACGCCCGCAGCTCCCCCTGCTCAATCCAATTCTTGATCGAGGTAATGTTGGCGTTGCAGATCTTGGCCGCCTCAAACGTCGTATAAACGTCTTTCTCGAGATTCATCGCTACTCGCCTCGCCACATTGCAGCCCCCGTCTACGTCATTCTGCGAAACTGCACCGCGTTCGCCATGTTCTGCGCTCTATCTGCCTGAAGCTCAGGCCACACGCGCAAAAAACAAGGCGATGCGTGTCATCATCACCGTCGAGCGCCTTACGAAAGGCGCCAGAGCGCCTCGTCGTCGCGTCACTACGTCCCCCGTTCGGGTCGTGTCATTGAGACCGACGATACCAACATCTTTGCGAAAAGACTATAGAGAGGCGAAATCCCCCTGTCCCGTAAAGAAATGTAGGCATGTGTAAGACACCTTCCTCCCCGTCACGCACACGCGTCACGATGAAGTCGCCGACATAAAGTCCCCCTTTTTGAATCCGCGCGACGACGCCGCCAACCTGACAAGCTCAGGGGCGATGCCCGGGCCGCAGCTCGTGCAAGATCGACTCGAGATCATGCGAAGGCGCAAACCCCAGCTGATTGCGCGCCAGGCCATCATCGACCATGCAGACGTACTTGATATGGTCGAGCTCCGGCACCGGCCAGTCGCTGATCTTCAGAGACCACGCCGTGCTCAACATCATCTTGAGCAGGGGCTCGGGCATCGGACGCGGCTCGCGTCCCAGCCGCTCCAGAATAAAGGAGAGCGGCACCGGCGAGGGCCCCGCCAGGTTGAAGACCCCGCGGATGCCCGGGGTGAGCGCCTTTTCGATGGCGCTGACCACATCCTCCACGTGGATCAGCTGCACCATCGGGTCAAAGCCCATGATCGTCGGCGGGCGCTCCAGCCGCAGGTAACGACTCGGCGCATTATTCACTCGCCCCACAATATGAACCGGGCGCAGGATCACCGTCTCGATCTCGGGGTGCCGCCAGAAGAAGGTGTTGCAGAACATATCGAGGGCGATCAGATCGCGGATCGCCTCAAACTTCTGCCCTCCCATCAACGCGGCATCCTCTTTTAAGAATTGATCGTTACGAGGATCGGGGCCGTACACATCGGCGCTGGAGAGGACCACCACCTTGGGCACGCGATGTTCCGCGCAGAGCTCGAAGATCTTCTGGGTGCCCACGATGTTGAACTGGTGGTGCTCGTCCTGCCGGCTGCGCGGATCGTGCATGATGTTGAGGTGCACGACCGCGTCGAGGCGCTGACGCCGGAAGACGTCTTCGACGCGCCGACGCCGAATATCAACCTGCTCGATATCCACATCTTTGGGCATGTGGCGCACCGCCCGCCGGTCGATGCCCACCACCTCAAAGCGGCGATGCAGGCGACGGGCGACCGCCCGCCCCAGGTTGCCGCCGATGCCAGTAATAAGGACCCGCTCTTTGCGCGGGCGTCGGGTGCGCTGCTTCAAAAGAACACCCCCCGTCGCTCCTCAAGCCCTCGCTCGATCATCTGGGAGATGGCCTCACGCACACGCTCGACATGCCCGCCTACCACGCGATCTTCTTCGTCCGGGTCGCCCTCAAAACGCATCGGCTCCCCAAAGTAGATGCGGTACTTCACCGGCAGCGGCAACGCCCCCAGCGGTCCGAGCAAGGGCCAGGTCGGAGTAATGGGAAAAGCCGGCATCCCCAACAACTTCGCCAGCGACTTCACATCGTAAATCGCCGGCATCTGCTCCTCAGCCCCCACCACACTCACCGGCACGATCGGCGTGCCCGTGGCCAGCGCCAGACGCATAAAGCCCAGCCCGAACTCCTGGAGCTGGTAGGCCTTATCGTAGGTCTTGTTGATGCCTCGCTGCCCCTCCGGAAACACCAGGATGCAGCCACCGCGCCGCAGCAAAATACGCGCGTTCTCACGCGTACCCACCACCTGCCCGGCGCGCGCGAAGATCTTGGAGATAAAGGGCAAAGAGGGCACCCAGCGCTCCACCATGCTGCGCACCATCCGGGGTGGCGTGCGATCGATGAGCGCGGCGGTGGCGATCATCATCCCGTCGAGCGGAATCTGCCCGGTGTGGTTGGCCACCAGCAGCACCGGGCCCGACTCCGGGATGTTCTCAATCCCAAACGTCTCCACCCGAAAGTAGTGCCGGTAGAGCGCGATGGCCGGCGGCGCCACATACTTGAGGAACTCTGGCTCAAACCCGAAAGGATCGTAGCCGTAGGCGTTCTGCCCGGCGTCCATCGTGCGGATACGCTCCCAGACATCCTTGCGGATGGTCTCGATGAGCGCACCGTCGACCTGTTCTTTGACCTTCTGCAACATCCACAACTCTCGCGCAGCGAGACACCATCAAACCATCGTTCAGCGGGCGTTCAACAACGCTCAGTCCTCGCAGTAGCCGGTGTTGATCGCCGCCAGGTCCATTGCGCGCGGCCCCGGCGCCTGCCAGGTGTCCTCACCGCTGACCTTGACGTAGACCGGGTTGGTGAAGCCCAGCGTGCGCTCCCCGTAGTTCACAACGCCGGTGGGCGAGGGCCCGTCGATCCAGAAGACCACCCAGGAGTCTTCCTCAAAGCTCAGATCGATGGTCTCGTCGAAGTCGACACGCGCCCCGGCCTCGGCGCTGCGCTCGATGGTCTGCACCACCGAACCGTTGACGATCACAAACATGCGCTCCACCTGCGACCAGTCCGGGGTCTGCACGCGCACGCCAAAGCTGACCGTCTCACCGCTCTGCGCCTCAATCTCATCGCCGGGCATCTTCCCGTCGCTGAACTCCATGAAGGCATGCGAGCCCACCGTCACGCGCTGCGCGAGGATCGTCGCCTTCACTTCATCGGCCTCAATATCTCCCGGTGCGGCGTCGATTCGCAGGAAGTTGCGCGGCACACCGGCCTCACCGTTGGCGCTGTGGCTGTCGGAGTTGCCAAGCCCGGTCACCCGCCGCCCGCTGTTGAGCAGCCCGCTCCAGTCGGCGAGCACCTGGCAGACGTCGTCAAAGCGGTTGATAACCTCCACCGCGTCCACATCGGCCACGAAATCGTCGTGGGTCACCGCATCGGGGCCAAGCTCCGGATCGTAGCGCACGTGGTTGAACATCCCGGAGCCGTTGCGCGGGTGGTTCATCTGCACAAGGGGCGGATTTTCAAGCTGACGGGCGATCTCCACAATCTCCGGCATCCTGCGGAAGTAGACCTCCCCGTCGGTCTCGTCCTGATACGCAAGCTCAATGGAGCCGCGGCCGCGACGATCCGGGTTGTAGGGGAAGGGATAGAGGTTGAAGTGGGAGTAGATCGGCGAGATCTCCAGCCCGGGGAAGGTCGAGACGTAGTCGCCGAGGCCCATCTCATCGATGACGCCGCTCAAGTCCGTGACGACCTCGTGGTCGGTGGGCACCACCAGCTCCAGGCCCTGGGTGACGTTCTCGAGCACGCGATCGCGAACATGAACCTCGCTGTCAATGCTCGGCTCCATATGCTGGTGGAAGTCGCCGCTGATCCAGCCATCGGTGTCGACGCCGTGCACGAGCGTGGCGCTGTACTCAGCCGTCTCTCCGGCAACAATCTCCACATCGAGCACGGTGGCGTCGTACTCCGAGCCGCGCGTGAGCACGAGCTGGTAGGTGCCGACCGGCACCGCCGAGCTCAGCGTGCCGTCTTCGACGTAGAGCGTGAAGTCGGCCCCCTCGCCCACAAATCGCGCCCGGGCGGGGAGCAGCCCATCGGTGGTCGCGTCGCGAACTTCCAGCTCAATGGCGCCGACCTCACTGACCTCAAAGAGAACTTCGTCGCCATCGACCTCAAAGGTGTGCGTGAGGGTGAGCGGCCCGGCGAAGTCGCGCAGCTCGGCGTTATAACTTGCGTCGGCATTGAGCAGGGCGGTGGCCTGGCCGGTGGCGTCGGTTGTAGCCACGGTAACGGCCTCTTCGCCGGAGGTGATGTAGATCTCGACACCTGCAACCGGAGCGCCGGAGCCGTCGACCACGCTTAAGGAAACCTCCTGCCAGTCGGGCTCTTCGCCGCGCAGCTGCGCGGCCTGGGCGCGCACCGAATCGAGAGTGCCATCGCCCACCACAAAGAAGTGGCGAAGTACCGCGGGCTCCTCGCGCGGAACTTCCCCGCGGAACATGCGCATCTCCGCCCAGGCGATGTCCTGGCTCGACGCCACGCCCAGTGGCGAGGCGCTCTCTTCAAAGACCAGCGCGAAGCTGCGACCTTCGCCCACACCGGCGATCCAGGGCATCGCGCCCCGTCCCACACCAAAGCCCTGGCCGGGCGTCCAGGGTCGGGCGCGGTCGCCGTAGGCCAACCAACTCCCGAGCTGCTGCGAGACCGCACGCGCGCCGGTGGAGCGCGCAAAGGTCACAATCTCCACATAGGCGGTGTCGGGCGCGAGGCGATACTCGGTGATCACCTCCAGCCCCACTCGCGAGCCAAAACGCTGACCGAGCACGCCGGCCAGGTGCGCAAGCTCCACATCCTTGCCGATCACGCGCAGCACCGCCACACCGCCGTCGCTGCCATCGCGCACCACCTCGACCTCATCGGCGCTGGCGGTGCCAAACTCGACCATGGTCATGACCATATCGAGCACATCTTCGCCCGTCTGACCCACACGCTGCGCGTCGACGAGCTTACCGCCGGTAAAGGTCTCATAGCGGTTGGTGCTGGTCCCCTGGATGCAGACGCGGACCTCGGCGTTACCAAGAATATAATCGCCCTGGCGGCAGTGGCTCCAGATGCCCGAGAAGCCCGTGCCCTCCTCACCCACACGCCAGATCCGGGCCTGCCCCGCTCCGGGTACGTCTTCGGGCGCCGGGCCTCCCTGCGGATCCACACCTTCCTGCTGCGGCACCGGCAGGTAAGGATCGTCGATCACGCAGGGCTCACCGGTGCACGCCCAGCTGCCCGGATCGCCAGCATCACCGGCGTCGCCGGCATCCGCATCACCGCCGGCATCTTCTTGCACGCCGGTATCACCATCGGGCTCCGGGTCGTCGCTGCACCCCACCGCACACATCCCCACCACCATCGCCGCCGCGCAGACGCGCCACATCCCATCGATCGTCATCATCTTCATCGCCTTCCTATCAGGTCATCGGCTCGCAGGTTTGGCCGCTACGATAGCGCATGTGCAGGGGGGCAGAGCAACCATCTTCACACCTGAACCCCCACGAAAAACGGCGCGCCCCTCACCGGGACGCGCCGCTTGCCGAACAATACACCGTCTGACGAGCGTTTTTAACGCTCGTTGTCGCGAAGCTCCTGCAACATCACATCGTCGTCTTCATCACCGGCACCGCCGAGCACATTGCGCCCCAGGTCCAGAAGACCGCCGCAGAGCCCCACCACGATGTAGACCGCCGTCACCGCCACCAGCGCCACGCCAGCCTCATAGACCACCGCCAGCGCGGTGACCGCCGCCAGCAAGAGCACGAGCACCAACGCCGCCGGCCCCCGGAACTTCACATCTTTAAAGGTGCGGTAGCGCACGTTGCTCACCATCAACCCGCCCAGCAAAAGCGCCACCGCCGCCACGCTCTCGGAGGCCCCGGTGGCGATCTGTCCGCTGAACGAGACGTGCGCCAGCACCAGCGACGCCACCATCCCGGCCGCCAGTGGCGAGGGAAGCCCCAGAAAATAGCGCGCCGGACCTTCGCTCTGATTGGCCATCACGTTAAAACGCGCCAGGCGCAGCACCGTGCCCGCCGTATACGCGCTCGCCAGCAAGAGCCCGATAAGCCCCAGCTCGCTCAAGCCCCAGTTGTAGAGCAGAAACGCCGGCGCCACCCCGAAGCTGATGGCATCGGCCAGGCTGTCGAGCTGCACCCCGAACTCGCTCTCGGTGCGCGTCAGCCGCGCCACGCGCCCATCGCAGGTGTCGCAGACCATCGAGACCATCACCAGCCACGCGGCCAGCGTCATCTCCTGGACCCCGGTGGCCGTCGTCGAGAGCTGAATGCTATACATCCCGGCGACGATGCTCGAGAGGGTGAACATATTTGGAAGAATATACTTCGCCCGGCTCAAATCCATGGAACTTCCCCGTCCGTTGGAAGAGACTTGCACCGATCGCAATCGGTGAGCTTTGGCTCGGTGCACAACCGGCTTAGCTTTAGAGAGGGGCTCACTGAAAGTCAAGAGGTCGAGATGCGTGAGATCACCGCCGAAGAGCTGGAGCAGCGCGCCGATGAGTTCGACGCTGCTATCGCCGCGACACCGCAGATTGACCACTTCTGCTCGTCGTCGTTCTGGATTCTACCGGCCTGGCGTGCCTTTTTGCCGGCCCACAAACTCTGGGCGCGCGAGTGCGACAACGGCTTTGTCGCCCTGGGCGTAGGCAGCGACCATAGCCTGGGCACTTACCTCCACCCGCTGGAAGCCAGCTGGGCGCTGGCCTGCCCCTTTGCCGGCGCCGATGTCGAAGGGCTTATCGCCAACTTCATCGAACATGCCCGCGGACAGATGCCCGCCTGGAACATCCTCTTTCTCTCCGGGATTGTTCCCGACTCCCTGCACTTCGATCATCTCATTCTGGGCTTTCGCCGCCACTACTCGCTGGGGCTCGGCCCCTCCTCGGTGCGACGCGTCGCCAGCCTGGAAGAGGGCATTGAGGGCTTTATGCGCCGGCGCACCTCGAAGTTTCGCGCCAACCTGCGCCGCATCCAACGTCGCGCCGAGGAGCGCGGCCTCACCCTGGAGTACCACCAGAGCATCGAGCCCGGCGCCCAGGCATTCGCCCTGCTCGACCGCGCCCTGGAGCTCGAGCACCTCAGCTGGAAGGGAGAGGCCGACACCGGCATCATCGACGGCCCGATGAAGGTCTTCTACCGCGATATGCTCCCTCGCCTGGCTCACCGCGACGCGCTGCGTTTTCTCTTTGTGACCCTCGACGGGGTCGACATCGCGTATTGCTTCGGCGGGGTCTTCAACAACACCTTCCGCGGCCTGCAGATGAGCTACCACGACGACTTCCGCGACGTCTCACCGGGAAGCCTGGCGCAGATGGCCATGATCGAGCGCCTCTGCGAAGAGGGCGTGGCCCACTACGACCTGGGCACCGACATGGAGTACAAAGAGCGCTGGGCCGAAGAAAAACGCGAGACCGTCGCGGTGGTGGTGCGCCGCTGACAGGTCTCGCGTTTATCGTTACGAACGTCTGGATGTCGGGGCTGCCGTGCTCTCAGCCTTCGCCGAACTCCCAGCCCTCAAAAAACTCGTGCACCCGCACCATCAGCGCGTAGGTGCCCGTAGCGAGCTGGTCTTCCGAGCCCAGCTTTGCCACGGCGCGCTGCGGGCTCTCCACCTCAAGCGGGCAGCCCTGGCCGTTGCCGACCACGATGACCTCGTCTTCAACCGAGAGATCCGGCCCACCAGGCTCGCTCTCCAGCAGCACGCTGGCCTGACCATCGGCGTCGACCCGCAGCGTCACCTTGAGCGCGTCGCCCTCAAAGAGCACATCTTCAAACACGTCGCTCATCAGGCCTCCGACTTCGGCGCCTGCCCCTGCTGGGGCTGGTTGACCTGCACAATCAGACTGCGGGGCGGACCGCTCATGCCCTCAACCTGCGGAAGTTCAATCTGAATGCGCCCCACCCCGGGGTTCTGCGCCACGATCTCGGGGAGGCGGTCGACCACATCACGGATCGCCTTCTCGTAGCCGGCCGGCGCTTTGCTCGGGTGACCGAAAAGCTCGGAGAGCAGCCCCCGCACATCGATGGGCTTGTTGGGGTTGATCGGGATGTTGCGCACCGGGTTGAGCACCTCGCCATAGACCACGCCCGGAAGACGCGGGCTGCCCTCGGCCTCCTCGCGCAGCGCGCGGGCCTTCTCCGGCTTCTCGAGCATATCGTAGGCCGAGGCCCGCAGCGCATAGATATCCGGCACGTCGCGGATGTCGCCGGCGAGGTCCTCGGCGGTCTTCAGGGCGACGATGGCGTCTTCGCCCCGGGCGGCGGTCAGGTGGCAGGCCGCAAGCTGCAGGAAGCCCCAGGGCTTGTCGGGCCAGAGCTCGATGGCGCGCTGCGCATCTTCGCTGGCCGCCGCCGTGCTGCCGAGCGTCAGCGAGAGCTGGCTGCGCAGAAGCGCGGCCGGCGCAATCACATCGGGATCTTCACCCTCATCGACCAGGGGCTCGAGCACCTCAATGGCCTCCGAGGATTTTTTGGCCAGCGAGAGAATGCGCGCCAGCGTCAGGCGCGACTCCTCATCACTCGGATCAAGCTCCACGGCTTTGCGGAAGTCCGGCTCAGCCTGGGCGGCGTTGCCGCTGGTGAGCATGATGTTGCCGCGGATCGCGTAGGGCTGCGCCTCTTCACCATCGAGCTCGATGGCGCGCGCGATGTCCAGCAGCGCCGCGCGGAAAAAGCCCAGCGACTCGTGCACCATCGCCCGGCCCACCACCGCCGTCCACAGCTCGCCATCGGCGCGCACCGCCGCGTTAAACGCCGCGCGGGCCTCATCAAAGGCGTCGGCCTCGTAATGGGCATAGCCCTCAAAGGCCAACAGCTGCGCGCGCGCCTCATCGCTCTCCACGCGCTTGAGCGCGTCCTGAACGGCAAACACACACTCCTGGGTGTCACCGCCCTCCAGCGCCAGCTCCGCGCGCAACACCAGCAACGTGTCGTCGCTGCCGTGGGTCTCCAGCGCCTCTTCAATGGCCTGCTCGGCCTCCTGGAGCTGCCCCTCGGCGATCAACTCATCAATGGCGGCGATTGCCTCTTCCTGCGTCGGCCTGTTGGCCTGGTCGCTCTGCGACATCGAACCCTCGTCTTGCACTGTTGCGTCACTTTAAAGCGGGGGCTTGCCCCCGACCGAACCCGCCATCACACCGGAATCACACCGTGCTTCTTATCGGGCCAGTCCTTCTTCTTGGTCTGGTAGACCGCCAGGCGGCGCTTGAGCTCATCGCGCAGCTGATGCTTGGTGATGATCTCGTCGACCACAAGCTCACTGGCCAGGCGGTAGATGTCGATATCTTCTTTGTACTCCTGACGAAGTTGCGCGACGTAGGCCGGGCGCTCGTCTTCGGGCATCGCCTCGATCTTGCGGGCGTAGACGGCGTTGACGGCCGCCTCCGGCCCCATCACCGCGATCATCGACTCGGGCAGCGCCAGGCAGGCGTCCGGCTCAAAGCCCGGCCCGCACATCGCGTAGAGCCCGGCACCGTACGCCTTGCGCACCACCACCGAGATCTTGGGCACCGTGGCCGCGCTCATCGCCGAGATCAACTTCGCGCCGTGGCGAATGATGCCCTCGCGCTCCACCTTCGTGCCGATCATAAAGCCGGGCACATCCGCCAGAAACACCAGCGGGATGTTGAACGCGTCGCAGAGCGAGATAAAGCGCGCGCCTTTATCGGCCGAGTCCACAAAGAGCACGCCGCCCTTCCACTTGGGCTGGCTGGCGATGATCCCCACCGGGCGCCCGCCGATGCGCGCAAAGCCGGTGAGCAGCTCCTGGGCGAACTTCTTTTTGATCTCCAGAAACTCCGAATCGTCGACAAGGTGCTTGATGACCTTGCGCATATCGAAGGGCTTGTTCTGGTTGACCGGGATCAGCTCATCGAGCGTCTTCTTCTGAGCCTGCGGCTCCACCGCCTCTTTGAGCGGCGCGGGCTCGTGGCAGTTCGAGGGAAAGTACGCCAGGTAGTCTTTGCAGAACGCGATGGCCTCATCTTCGTCTTTGGCCAGCACATCGCCGCAGCCCGAGACCGAGCAGTGCATCTTCGCGCCGCCCATCTCCTCCAGGGTCACCTTCTCGCCAATGACCATCTCGGCCATACGCGGCGAGCCCAGGTACATCGAGGCGTTGCCATCGACCATCACGACCACATCGCAGAAGGCCGGGATGTAGGCGCCGCCGGCGGCCGAGGGTCCGAAGAGCAGGCAGACCTGCGGGATAAAGCCCGAGAGACGCACCTGGTTATAGAAGATCTTTCCGGCGCCGCGGCGCCCGGGGAACATCTCCAGCTGGTCGGTGATGCGCGCGCCGGCCGAGTCGATAAGATAAATCAAGGGGATGCGCAGGTTCTCGGCGGTCTCCTGCATACGAATGATCTTCTCGACGGTGCGCCAGCCCCAGGAGCCGGCCTTGACCGTGGAGTCGTTGGCGATCAGCGCCACGCGCCGCCCGCCGATCTTCCCGATGCCTGTGACCACGCCGTCGGCCGGAAGATCGCCGGCGAGCACGTTGGCAAAGGCGCCGTCCTCAACCTCAAGTCCCGCGTCGAGCAGACGTTTGATGCGCTCGCGCACAAAGAGCTTTCCGACCTGCGCGGCCCGCTCGTGGTATTTGGGCGCGCCGCCCTCCTCGAGGGTCTCGCGGCGCTCCATCACCTGCTGATCCAGCTCGCTCAAGTTCGGGGTCTTGGTCTCGGGCACATCACTCATAAATACTCCCTGGTATGTGGTGCGGCGCCTCGACGAGGCGCTCTCCATAGCAAGTCATGATTGCGGGGGGCGTGCGGGCCTTCTCGGCCTCACTTCCCTTTAAAATTCGGGGCGCGCTTCTCCTTAAACGCGGCCAAACCTTCCAACCGATCTTCGGTTGGCAAGGTCACCGCGTAGGCCGCGCTCTCCAGCGCCAGGCCGGAGTGCAGATCGACCTGCGCGCCGGTATCAATGGCCAGCTTGGCCTGTTTGAGCGCGATCGGCGCCGAGAGCAACATCTCGCCGGCGATCTCACGGGCGCGCTCCAGGAGCCGGTCGCCGGGCACCGCGTCGTTGACCAGGCCGTAGTCTCTGGCCTCGGTGCCGGTCAGACGGCGCGCGGTGAAGATCAACTCCTTGGCGCGCGCCGCACCCACAAGGCGCGTCAGCCGCTGGGTGCCGCCGGCGCCGGGGATGATGCCCAGACGAAGTTCCGTCAACCCGATCTTCGTCGCCTCATCGACCAGGCGAAGATCGCAGGCCAGCGCGAGCTCCAGACCGCCCCCAAACGCGTAACCGTTGATGGCGCAGATGGTCGGTTTGGGAAGCTCCGCGACCGCGTTGAAACACTGGTGGTAGTCATCGATGCGCTTTCGCACCTGCGCCTCACTCATCGTGCGGCGCTCAGCCAGATCCGCCCCTGCGCAAAACGCACGCCCGGTGGCAGTCAGAATCACAACCCGCACCGAGTCGTCATGGCGCAGCTCATAAAAGGTCTCCCACAACGCGTCGACAAGCTCGCCATTGAGCGCGTTCATCGACTCCGGCCGATCGACTGTCAGGGTGCAGATCCCCTGCGCGTCTTGCTCGCGCTTGAGCACATCGTAGGCTAGGTTGGTCGAACCCATAGGTCTTGCTCCCGGTCGTCGAAGTTGCGGCCGACCATCCGACATTCCAGGTTGAAGGTCGACCTTTTTCTGGCTCTCAGCCTGCGCTAAACTTTCAGCTATGACGACAAATCGCAAGGAAAAACGCCGCCCTCGCCCCACCCCCTCGCCACGCCTGGCCGACCACCTGCCGGTGCGCCACAGGCCCACCGAGCTGGTCGATCCCGATGATGTGGGCACCCGCGCGGTCGTGGAGCAGGCCGCCCGCGTCTATTACGGCGCCTGCCGCCGCCTGGCCCGCTGGCTCAACGGCGGGTGAGTCTTACCGGGGCACGCCACCACAATTCGCCATGACGAAAAAGCCCGTCTCGCATTCGCGAGACGGGCTCTTTTGTTTTCCTCTGACAGCGTCGCGTCACCTGTGGCGAGCGCAACGTTGTCTGAGCGCGCCTTAGAGGTAGAAGCGGATGTGCGCGCCGCCGGTGATGAAGAAGTAGGCACCGTTGTAGATCTCAATCCCCGGACGCATCTCCAACACAATGTCGATCGGCACCGAGGGGAAGATAAACTCCAGACCCGCCACGCCGTGCGCAAACGCGCTCAAGCGGTTGGAGCCCCACGTGGCCACCGCGCCGCCAAAGCCCAGGCTCCAGGCCAGAACCAGCGGGTCGGCCTGCACCAGCGCGTCCTGGTTGAAGAGCAGGTCGACGCTCGCCCCGAACCCGCCATAGCGATCGTAGCGGCTGTAGCCGTAACCCCAGCGCGAACCGATCACGCCCTGAATCGCCGTCGAGCCCTGGAAGGCTTTGAGCGAGATGCCCGACACAGCGGTACCGTTACCCAGGCCAATGCCAAACCCGCCGGGAATGCGACCGCCGCCTTCCTGCGCCATCGCCGGCGTGGACAAGAGCGCCAGCGCGAACATCAACACACCGATCAACGTAAACTTCTTCATACACTAACCTCCATGGTCATTCGCGAAACACGTCTTCGGAGTGCTCTTCATCAGCCCGAGCACTCCCCGAAGAGATATCACCCCCTAAATTTAGTCAACTCATTCCTTTGTAACGTCGCGTGCGCCATCGCTCTCCACGCGCGCCCCCGAGCCCTGCTGAACCTCCATAGGCTCAAGCCCCTCGTAGCGCCGGGCCGTATAGATCAGCGCCTCCTCCAGCCCCCGCTCGCTGGCGGCATCGTCGGCCCTTGGGATGCGCCAGCTGGCACGCAGCCCCCAGAACTTAAAGGGCTCCACGTCCACCGTCGACGAGGTCACCCCCGGCCACTCCACCGCCGAGGTAAAAGGATCACAGGGCTGGCCCGACTCCCGCAGCCGCCGCGCCTGCCAGGTATGCGACATAATAATCGGACCGCTTCGCCCCAACGCCACCGTATAAGTCTGCGTCCACTCCCGGCGCCGGTCTACAAGTCCCGCCACTCGCCCCGACGCCTCCTTATAGACGTCGAAGACCAGCGGCTCATCGCGTCCCACAAGCGCCCCTTCAATGCGCAACGCCTCTCCGAGCCCGTCCAGCGTCTGAAGTGCGTAGTCGCCGGTCGACATCGCCCGATCCAGCTTACGCGCGACGCTGCGCGCATAGCTCTCCATATACACGTCGCAGGCGCTGCGCTCCTCGGCCACCTCTTCGGTCTGCGCGCGCGCATCGTCTCCAGCCCAGAGCAGCACCATGCCAAGCGCCAGCACGAATGAAGCGGCTCCCACCCGAGCGCCCCTATGTCCTCTGCCACCTGCCATCGCGACCTTCCTGCCTTCGACCACCGGGCTCAACGCCCCCGTCAGGGGTAAACCTAACACACCCGCGGACGTCATCCCATCAACGCGCATGTCCACGTCCTAGAGACGCCTCTCCCCTCCCTTATATTCGCTCACGGCGGCTGCACCGAAAAAAACGTCGGAAAACTTTTGCATCCCGACGCCCACCTCGCTAGCCTTGGCCTCAGGTTGGTCGGTCCCCCGTGGGCCAGACCGATGTTCATCCCGGGAGCGCTCTGGAGTGTTGGGGAACACCCGCCGCCGCGATGAACACCGGAGGCACGCATGAACCTGACCTACCTGGAAGTCGACCATCAACGGTCGATCTACAACGCCATGCCCGACGACTTGCGCGCTCCTTTTATGGAGCGGCTTAAGCTGTGCTGGCTTTATCACGATCACGCCCTCGAAGGCGTCGTGCTCTCGTCCGAGGAGATCTCCCGGGCGCTGGAGCGGATGCCCTGTCGCACCCACTGCGAGAGCGTCATGCAGCACGGCCTGCGCGCGCTCTACGACGCGATTGATTTCGTGCATGAGAGCGCCGAGCGCGGCGATGAGCTCAGCGTCGACTGGCTGCGTGAGCTCCATCAGTTGCTCTGCCTGCCCGGCGACGAGGCCGGCGGGCGCTACCGCAAACGCGACACCTCTCCGGGCGTCTATCACCTGACCGTGGCCCCGGCGAGTAGCATCTCGTACCACTTCCATAAGTTTATGGACGTGTATGAGGAGGAGCTGCGCGCGCTGCATCCCATCCGCCAGGCGGCCCTGGCCCACTGGGAGTTTATGCGGGTCTTCCCCTTCGATGAGCGCACCGGGGTGGTCGGGCGTCTGATGCTCAACTTCCTGCTGATCAAGCACCGCTTCCCGCCGGCGATCGTGCACGGCTGCGATCGCCACACCTACTTCGCCGCACTCAACGGCCACCGCAACGACATGGTGCCGGTGACTATTGAGGCGATCCGGGCCACGCTGCAAGCCGCCTCAAACTTCCAGCGTCAGGCCCAGCCCGCCCATCAGATGGCCCTTTAAGCGGGGCGAGCCTCCCCCTTCGCAAGCGCCACAGCCCCACATGAACACCCCCTGAACACCTCAGGGGGTTGTTTTTTGGGCGGCCAGGGCGCTTGACCTGTTCAAAAGGGTGCTCAAATCCTATTCAACACCGGGTGAGCTGCGCTCTTTTTCCCCAGACCGGGAAGAACGCCCGCTCACCATCCGTTGACAAGGGCGGAGTTGACAGAGTTTAAGCGCACGTTAAGGTTGCGCGGCGCTCTGCCCGGCCGCATGCGCCGGGATGTTCAACGCCTCCGGCTACGCTGCCGCATTCAAGGCAGTCAGCGGAGTCGATTGTCGCGATAAACAGTGTGGCCTTGCGCTCGGACGCCGGGCCCACCGCCGGCAATCGGTGTGTATTACGGGTGGTCTCATGGAGAGGCCGCGACGATCACGCGCGATGGGAGTAATCGATGTCTATCAAGTTAAAAAGCGCCGCCAACTTTGTTCAGCCCCCCAACCCTTCGGCCAACGACACCTTGAACGTGCACGTCGAACATTTCGCCACCGCCGAGCTGCCCACCCGCTACGGGAAGTTCCGCATTGTGGCCTTCAAGAACGACGTCGACGGCAAGGATCACGTCGCGGTGGTTCAGGGCGATGTGGCCGGCAAGCGCGGCGTGCTCACCCGCATCCACAGCGAGTGCCTAACCGGGGACGTCTTCGGTAGCCTCAAATGCGACTGCGGCCCCCAGCTCAACGCCGCCCTCGAGGAGATCGCCGAGCAGGATGCGGGCATCATCCTCTACATGCGCCAGGAGGGCCGCGGCATCGGGCTGGCCAACAAGATCAAGGCCTACAGCCTCCAGGACCAGGGCATGGATACGGTCGAAGCCAACGAACACCTGGGCTTTGACGACGACCTGCGCGACTACAGCATCTCGGCGAAAATGCTCGAGATCCTGGGCGTCGAGAGCATCGTCCTGATGACCAACAACCCCTCCAAGGTCGACGGTCTGGAAGAGGCCGGCATCGTCATCGATGAGCGCCGCCCCATCAAAACCATCCCCAACCCGCACAACTACGGCTACCTGGAGACCAAGCGCATCAAGAGTGGTCACCTGCTCTAAGCCTTCGGCTGGCCTCCTGCAGACTTGCCGCGGCCGCAACCGTGTCTAAAGATAGCCCCACTCGCAATCACTGCGGTCGGGGCTTTTCTTTTGCCCGAGACCTGCGCCCAACGCTTTTAAGTATGCATGGAAGGACTTTTGCCTATGGCTTCCTCCTCTACCACCCTTGTGCGCCATCGCATCGAAGACGGCCTGGCGCTTGTCGAGATCGACGTCGACGGGCAGTCGGTCAACACGCTCTCCACCCCGATGATCGAGCACTTTGAGGCGCTCCTCGACGCGATCGAAGGCGACTCGGAGGTCAGGGGCGTGGTCATCACCAGCGCCAAGACCGACAACTTCGTGGCCGGCTTCGATATCGAAGAGCTCCAGGGCTACTACCACGACCCCGACGCGCTGCGCGCCCTGGTCAAACGCGGCCAGGCGCTGATGGCCAGGCTGGAGGCCCTCCCCCTCCCGGTGGTCGCCGCCATCGACGGCAGCTGCCTGGGCGGAGGGCTGGAGCTGGCGTTAGCGTGCGATGCGCGCATCACCACCGAGAACCCGCGCAGCGTCTTCGGGCTTCCGGAGGTGATGCTGGGGCTTATCCCCGGTGGCGGGGGCACCCAGCGGCTGCCCCGCCTCATTGATCTCTCGCAGGCCCTCGACCTGATCCTCACCGGTCGGCAGATCAACGCCCGCAAAGCCCTGAAAATCGGGCTGGTCGACGATGTGGTCCACCCGGGCATCCTGCTCGATGTGGCCCGCGAAAAGGTCCGCAAGCTCGCAAACGAACCCGGGGCTGGCCCGAGCCTCGGCGACAACCTCGAGGAAGCCTTCAACGACCCGGTCAAGCTGGCCGCGCGCACCCCGGCCCGACGGCTTATCTTCAGTCGCGCCCGGGAGCAGGTCCTCAAGGAGAGCGGCGGCAACTACCCCGCGCCTCTCAAAGCCCTCGATGTCATTGAGACCGGCTTCTCCGAGGGCTTTGCGGCCGGCCTGCGCGCCGAGGGCGAGGCCTTCACCGAGCTTGTGCGCACGCCTGAGGCCAGAAACCTGATGAACATCTTTTTCATGCGCCAGGAGGTCAACAAAGACCGCGTGGTCGACGGGCGCGTCAAAGCGCGCCCGATCCACCGCCTGGGCGTGATCGGCGCCGGGCTGATGGGGGCGGGCATCGCCCAGGTGGCCGCCTACAACGGCACCAACGTGCGCCTCAAAGACGCCAGCGCCCCGGGCCTGGGCTGGGGCATGAACTACATCGATGACCTGCTCAAGAAGGCCGCGCGGCGAAAGAAGCTCACCGAAGCTCAGGCCGACATTGCCCTGGGGCGCGTCGCCCCCACGCTCACCTACGAGGGTTTTGAGCGCTGCGATCTGGTGATTGAGGCGGTCTTCGAAAACACCGAGCTCAAGCAGTCCATCCTGGCTGAGCTTGAGGCGCAGGGGAACACTGACCAGATTTTTGCCAGCAACACCTCGACCATCCCCATCAAGACGATCGCAACGAAGAGCAAGCGCCCCGAAAACGTGCTGGGCATGCACTTTTTCAGCCCCGTTCATAAGATGCCGCTGCTGGAGATCATCCGCACCGAGAAGACCTCTCCCAAAGCGCTGGCCACGGCCCTGGCCTACGGCCGCGAGCTGGGCAAGACCTGCATCGTCGTCGACGACGGCCCGGGCTTCTTCACCAGCCGCGTCATCGGCGCCTACATCAACGAGGCCGGCTGGATCTTGCAGGAAGGCGGCAAGATCGAGGAGATCGACGGCGCCATGCGCGGCTTCGGCTTCCCTGTGGGCCCGCTCAAGCTCGTCGATGAGGTGGGCATGGACGTGGCGCTCAAAGCCGCCGGAGTGCTTCAGGAGGCCTTTAAGGAGCGCTGGGACGCCCCGGAAGGCCTGCGCGTATTGGCCGAGCAGGGGCGCAAAGGTCGAAAAAACAAGCGCGGCTTCTACGACTACGCCTCCGGCGACTCCAGAGCCCCCGACACCTCCGTCTACGACGCCCTGCCCGGCGGCGCGACTCGCCGCCACCTCGACGCCGAGACCATCACCCGGCGCTGCTGGCTGGCGATGCTCAACGAGTGCGCCTACGCCCTCGACGAGGGCATCATCCGTTCGCCGCGCGACGGCGACATCGGCGTGATCTTCGGGCTGGGCTTCCCCCCCTTCCGCGGGGGCATCTTCCGGCATGCCGATGAGGTTGGTCTGGGGTGGGTCGTCGACACCATGCACACCCTGGCGGGCCAGTATGGCGATCGACTTCGTCCCGCCCCCATTTTGGAGCGCATGGCCGAGAAGGGAGAGCGCTTCTACGAGGACTGACGCTCCGCTCCATCGATTTTTTCGTTCGGCGACGCCGACAACGCTGACTCTGCAGATCAAAGAGCCCCCTTATGGCAAAATCAAACTCCAATTCCGCCACGCTCGGTGGCGGCGATCGCGTGGCGATCGTCGCCGGCGTGCGCACCCCCTTCGCCCGCGCCTGGACCGCCTTCAAACACTGGAACGAAGCCGACCTGGGCCGCGCCGTGGCCAACGAGCTTCTCAACCGCGTCGACATCGATCCTGAGCTCATCGACGAGCTGATCTTCGGCTGTGTTTCCGCGCCGATGGACGGCCCCAACGTGGGGCGAGAAGTTGTGCTGCGAAGCCAACTTCCCAAACATATCCCGGCGTCCACGGTGCAGATGTACTGTGCGTCGAGCGCCTATGCCGCCGTCCAGGGTGTCAACTCGCTTTTGCTGGGCACCTCCGAGGTCGTGATCGCCGGCGGCGTGGAGTCAATGAGCTCGGCGCGCGCCCGCTTTAGCCTGGGCCTGAGCCACGCGCTGCAGGATGTCTCCAAGGCCCGCAGCCTCCAGGATCGCCTCAAAGCCCTCTCCCAGATCAAAGCCGGCGACCTGCTCCCCGAGCAACCCGCCATCGAAGAGCCCACCACGGGCAAGTCGATGGGCGAGTCGGCGGAGGAGATGGCGAAGCAGTATGGGATCGGGCGTCAGGAGCAGGATGAATACGCCGAGCTCACCCACCACCGCGCCGCCGCGGCCTACGAGTCGGGCAAGTTCCCCGAAGTGATGCAGGTGCTGCACGGTGATAACTTCGACCAGGTCATTGAACGCGATAACAACGTGCGCGCCGACACCACCGTCGAGCGCATGGCGCGACTCAAACCCGTCTTCGATCGACGCCACGGTACAGTGACCGCCGCAAACGCCTCACCGCTGACGGACGGGGCCTCGGCTGTGCTCTTGATGCGCGAGAGCCGCGCCAAAAAGCTCGGTCTTACCCCCATGGCCTTTGTGCGCTCCTACGCCCACGTGGGCATCGACATCCAGCGCCACAATCTCCTGCTCGGCCCCACCCTGGCCACGCCTATCGCCTTTGAGCGCGCCGGCGTCTCGCTCGACGACATGGATCTGGTCGAGATGCACGAGGCCTTCGCCGCGCAGGTGCTCGCCAACATCAAGATCTGGAAAGACAAAGACCTCTGCCAGCGGCTGGGCCTCGATGAGGCCATTGGCGAGGTCGATATGGACACCTTCAACGTCCACGGCGGCTCGGTCGCGCTCGGTCACCCCTTCGGCGCTACCGGCACCCGCATCATCACCCAGCTCGCCGGCGAGTTGCAGCGCCGAGACAAAAACCTGGGGCTTCTGACGATGTGCGCCGCCGGAGGACTGGGGCTGAGCATGGTTCTGGAGCGCTGATACGAAACAAGGCGCTGAGCCGCGCCCCGCCTGCCTCAGCGGCTCAGCGCCACGAGCAACAAAAGCATCATCAGCCCCAGGAGCACCACCGAGCCGATGAGCCCCATCGTCAGCATGCGATCCTGGCGCGCGGCACGCGCGCGGGCCTCGGCGTAGGGCATCGTGCTGAACGTGACCATCGAGTAGAGCGGGATCCACCAGGTCGGAAAGAGGCGGTGGAGCACCCGCTCGATCTTTTTGCGAAACACAAAATAAGGGGAGGCCACCGCCGAGCGCATCTCGTAATAGTTGTAGAGGGCCAGGTGCCCGATGGCGTCCGCGTCGGCTTTGCGCTCCTCGCTAAACGCAGCGATGGCGCGGCCAAAATCGTCGCCCTCGCGATCGAGCAGCGCGTTGAGCACCGTGCAGTCCTCAAAGGCCGCGTTCATCCCCTGCCCGTAAAAAGGCACCACCGCGTGCGCGGCATCACCCAGGATCATCACCCGCTCGCCATGGTGGTATGGCGAGCAGCGGATGGTCACAAGGCTGCCGGTGGGGTTCCCAAAGAAGTCGTCGGTGAGGGTGGGCATCAGCGCGTGCGCGTCCGGAAACTCGCGACGAAAAAACGCATCCACATCGGCCGGGGTCTTCAGCGCCTCAAAGCTCGACTCCCCTTCAAAGGCCATGAAGAGCGTGACGGTGAAGGTCGCGTCGAGGTTGGGGAGCGCGATGAGCATGAAGTCGTGACGCGGCCAGATATGCAGCGCGTTCTTCTCCATCAGAAACTCCCCCCCGGGGCCGGCCGGGATGGAGAGTTCTTTATAACCGTGGGTCAGGTAGGCCTGCTCGTAGTTGTAGCGCCCGGAGCGCTGCAGGCGCTGGCGCACCGCCGAATACGCCCCATCAGCGCCGATCAGCAAAGATGCCTCACGCGCAATGCGCTCGCCACTTTTGTGATCTTCGAAGTGCGCAACACCCTCATCGAGCTCCACGTCGACGCAGGGTTTCTCAAAATGAAAACGCACCTGCTCGTGGGCTTCGGCGGTGCTCATCAACAGCTCATTGAGCCCCTGGCGGCTGATGGAGTTGATGAACTGGTCGGCGCGGCCGTAAGGCTGCAGATGAGGCTCGCCCTCCAACGGGTGAATCATGCGCCCGCGCATCGGGATGCACATCTCGCGGACCTGCTCCTCCAGCCCTACTCCGGCCAGCGCGGTGAGCCCACGGGTGGAGAGCGCCAGGTTGATGGAGCGCCCGCCGTCGACCTGGCGCACGCGCATGTCGGGGCGCGCCTCAAAGACCTCCACGCGGTGGCCCCGCTGCGCCATGTAAATCGCCATCAAGGAGCCGGCAAGACCGGCACCGACCACCACGCAGGGAGGCTCACCGGAGGAGGGGTACGCCTGAACTTCACTCATTTAGCTCACGCTCTCTTCGAGGATCTTCCAGAAACGCCACACATCTTCATAGGTGTTGTAGAGGGGCGTGGGCGCCACGCGAATCACGTTGGGACGACGGTAATCGCAGATCACGTCGGCGGCCATCAGGCGCTTGTGCAAAAGCTCCCCGTCGCCGGCGGCCAGGATCGAGAGCTGGCAGCCGCGCCGGTCGGGCTCCGAGGGCGTGATCACCTCAAAGGCGTCGGCACCGATGGACGTCACAAGCTCATAGAGGTAGCCGGTGAGCTTCTCGCTCTTCTGGCGCAGCGCCTCCATGCCGGCCTCGGTGAAGAGCTCCAGCGAGGCGCGCAGCGAGGCCATCGGCAAGACCGGCGCGTTGCTAAGCTGCCAGGCGCCCGCGCCATATTGAGGCGCAAAGCTCGGCCCCATTTCAAAGCGGGTGTTGGGATCGGTGCCCCACCAGCCCTCAAAACGGGGGATGTCTTTTCGGCCCAGATGGCGCTCGTGCACGAAGACTCCAGCCACCCCGCCCGGTCCGGAATTGAGGTATTTGTACGAACACCAGGCCGCAAAGTCCGGCCCCCAGTCATGCAGCTTCAAGGGCGCGTTGCCCGCGGCGTGCGCCAGGTCAAAACCCACCATCGCCCCGGCCTTATGGCCGGCCTCGGTGATGGCCCCCATGTCAAAGAGCTGCCCAGTGTAGTAGTTGACGCCGCCGAAGAGCACGAGCGCAAGCCGGTCACCCTCGCGCTCAATGGCGGCCAGGATGTCCTCATCGCGCAAGGTCTTCTCGCCATCGCGGGGGTAAAGCTCAACGATGGCCTCGGCCGGATCAAAACCGTGGAAGCGCGCCTGACTCTGCACCGCATACAGATCGGACGGAAACGCCCCGCCCTCAATGAGGATCTTAAAGCGCTCCGCGCTCGGGCGGTAAAAGGACACCATCAAAAGATGCAGGTTGGTGGTCAGTGAGTTCATCACCACCACCTCTTCGGGCCGCGCGCCGACGACGGCGGCCATCGGCGCGTTGAAGATCTCGTGGTAGCTGTACCAGGGGTTGGGCTCGGCAAAATGCCCGTCGACGCCCAGGTTGGCCCACTTCTCAAGCTCCTCGCCAAGGGCCTTCTCAACCCCCTTCGGCTGCAGGCCCAGGGAGTTGCCACAGAGGTAGAGCACCGGATCGCCCGCGCTGCCGGTGGGGATATGAAAACGCTGGCGGAAGCCTCCGAGCGGGTCTTCGCGGTCGAGCTGGCGGGCGTAGTCGAGGTCGGTGATCTTCATAGGAGTCTCACTGGGGGGAAGCGGCGTGCCATGCGTTAGCGCGTCTCGGGCATCGGTTCGGCCCGGTAGAGGATGGGGCGAGAGGGGGAGGCGTCGAGCATGAATCGTGCGAAGCGAAGCGAGAGGAAGTAGGGGCCTTCGCTGGCGCTCTCGGGCACATCGATGAGCTCGGTGATGGTGCGGCGGGGGCCGGCATCGGTCGGGCCGGCCCCGACTGCACTGAGCTCAAAGTAGGCGCGGTGGACCGGGGTGGTGCCGCCGTCGTCTTCGCGATCGATGGAGGGAAGATCGATGAGCAGATGTTCGCAGCCCTGCGCCAGAAGCCAGGTCACAGCCTCGGCGGTGAGGTAGGCGGGGTTTGTGCCGGAGTAGTCTCGGAGTGGGGCGGCGGCGCCCTCGCCAGAGGTGGCGATGATGATGGCGCGGCAGAACGCCGGGGAAACATCGGCGCGCTGAAGTGCCGACCGGAGCTCGGAGGTGCAGATGACCCGGTCGTCGGGAGAACTCTTCCCCTCGGAGCTATCGCCCGAAGCTCCCAGCGTGCGGGTCGCCACGCGCAGCAGCACCGCCGGCATCAACGGGTCGGGGGCAAGGTCACCGACCGGCACGCGCTCCGCGCTGATATGACCAACGCCCTCGGTGTGGGTGCCATGGCCGTGGGCGATGAGCTCGATGGACTCGCAGTTGACGCTCCCACCGCGGCGCACATCCCCCACGAAGTCGCCGCCCTCCACCGCCCGCGCCTGCGCCCGGCCCAGGCCAAAGGCCCGGGGCTGCTCCCCGTAGAAGTCCAGGGGCTGCGCAAGCTCCAGCGGGTGGTCCGCAGCCACGGCGTAACGCGCACCGTCGAGTTCAACCCAGAGGCGCATCCCTTAGCTCCGCTCAAATCGGGCGCGTTCCAGGCCCAGCCACTCCAGGGCGGTGCCCGAGAGCATGCGCTCCTGGTCTTCGGCGCTCAGCTCCAGCGACTCAATGAGTTTGCCGGGCTCCTGCTCGCCAAGGGGGAAGGGGTAGTCGGTGCCCAGCGCAAGGCGCTCCACGCCGAGCTGCGCGATGAGAAAGCGCATCATCGCCGGGTCGTGCACCAGGGTGTCGAGGTAGATGCGGTTGAGAAGATCGCTCGGGCGCGTCTTCGTGCGCACCTGGCAAAGATCGGGGCGAACCTCGAAGCCCCAGTCGATGCGACCCAGGGTCGCCGGAAACGAGCCGCCACCATGCGCAAAGGCAAAGCGCAACTTCGGGTAGCGCTCCAGCACCCCGCCCATCATCAGCGAGCAGATCGCGCGCGAGGTCTCCGCCGGCATGCTCACAAGCCAGGGCAGCCAGTAGTCCTTGAGCTGGTCCATGCCCATCATATCCCAGGGATGCACAAAGATCGCCGCATCAAGTTCCTGGGCGGCCTCCCACAGAGGATCGAAGCGGGGGTCGTCGAGGTTAGTGCCATTGACGTGCGTGCCGATCTCCACGCCCGCAAGCCCAAGCTCGCCAACCGCACGCTCGAGCTCCTGAATGGAGCGGTCAACGTCCTGCATCGGCAGGGTTCCCAGCCCCACAAAACGCTGCGGATGTTCGGCGACCACCGAGGCGATATGGTCATTGAGCAGCTTCGAGAGATCATGAGCGTCGGCGGCCTCGGCCCAGTAGCTGAACATCACCGGCACCGTCGAGAGCACCTGCACGTCGACCCCGTGGGCGTCGCACTCGGCGATGCGCGTGGCCGGGTCCCAGAGGTTGGGATCGACCTCCCGAAAGAAGGTCTCATCGCGCATCATCCGCGCGCATCCCGAACACTGGTGCTCCAGGCGAATAAACCCGCCGTAGCCGTAACGCTCGCGCAGGTCGGGCCACTCTCGGGGTAGAATATGCGCGTGGATGTCGATCTTCATCGCTTCCCTGATCTCAAGAATCGTCGGTGGTCGTGCGGCTGCGTGCGAGGGTGTTCGCGCGCTTAACGCTCCATCTTCGCGCCGCAGTTGTCGCAGGTGCGCAGCTCATCGCTGGCCCAGAACGCCTCGATCGCCGCCTTGAGCTGGCCGACGATGTCGGTCAGGTAGAAGAACTGCTCGTGGAGCACCTCCCCGCAGCTCTCGCAGTACCAGCGCAGCCCGTCGTTTTCGCCCTCGGGGCGCTTATGCTCGATGACCAGGCCCACGGTATTGGCTCCGCGCTGCGGGGAGTGCGGGACCATCGAGGGCAGCAAAAAGATCTCGCCCTCGCGCACCGTCACGTCTTTAAACTCGCCATCGACCACCAGCTTAAGCGTGAGGTCGCCCTCGATCTGGTAAAAGAACTCCTCGCTGGGATCGATGTGGTAGTCCTTGCGCTGGTTGGGACCGCCGACCACAAAGGCCATAAAGTCGGTGTCCTCCCAGATCTTCTTGTTGCCGACCGGGGGTTTGAGGGCGTCGCGGTTCTCTTCGATCCACTTCTGAAAGTTGATCGGCGGCATCAGCTTGCTCATCGGGTCCTCCGGTGGTGTGTGGCCTGCGGCCGGCCCGCAGGGCGGCGGCGAGGTCTTCAACGTGGCGACGAACACAATCAAATCTGTAGCGAGGGGCCTTGAAGGCGGCCTCATAGAAGCCGCTGGGCAGCAGGCTTGTCAAGGTCGCCCCCGGCCCGCGCCCGGCCCGGGAGGGCCGGTCAGGAGAAGCGCGCGTCGAGCGCGAACTTCTCGGGGCTGTGCGCCTCAATCTGGCTGTAGAAGTCCATGATCTCGCGCATATCGGCCTCGAAGTCGTCGCCCGGGATGATGACCTTTCCGATGCCCGCCTCTTTTTTGCCGTAGTCCAGGTAACCCAACAAAATGGGGACGTTGGCCTGGCGCGCGACGTGGTAAAACCCGCTTCGCCACCGCTCACGCCGGGAGCGCGTGCCCTCGGGCGTGACCGCGATCGCAAGTTCGCCGGGGTGCTCATCAAAGAGCGCGGCCATCGCTTCGACCATGCTGGGGCGCTCACCGGTCTCGGCGCGCGGACGACGGTCGATAGCCAGACCCCCGACCGGGCCGAGCACCAGATTAAAGGGAAAACGCATCCACTCGCGCTTGATCGTAAAGCGCACCGGAAGTCCCATCAGGTCAAAGCTGGCGATGGTGAAGATCAGATCCCAGTTGGAGGTGTGCGGCGCAGCCACGACCACGCAGCGGCGATGCGTGGTGAGGTCCTCGCCAACAAAACGCCAGCCCCGAAGTTTGAAGAGCCAGCGGCAGAATGCCTTAAACATCGCCTTCCTTTTGCGTCAGCAGCGTCATCACGTCGTCGATCTGCTCCAGGCCGATCTTGAGCAAGAAGTTGGGATTGCGCCCGTAGCTTTTGTTGCCCAGCACGAAGAAGTCCGGCTCGGGGTTTTTGAGCACCTCGGGCCCGGCCGAGCTCTGCGCCAGGCAATCGGCGTTGCCGGCGCTGGCGAGCAGGGATGCAGCGAGTTTCATGGGGCCGTCGCTGGCGTAACAGAGGTGAACCTGAAGCTCGCGGGTGAGGGAGGTGTCGGGGTGGTAGCCGACGTTGGCGATGATGCGATCGACCTCGATTTCGTGCTTCTGGCCCTGCGCGTCGGCGAGCTCGACGTGAAGGCCGTCGTCGGCGCGCGTGATGCGCTCGACGAAGACGCCGCTGACGGGATCGACGCCACTGACTTCGCCGCGGGCGATGGCGTTACCCAGGCGGCTCAGCCGAAGGCGTTGGGGGAGCGTGTCGCCCTCGATCTCCGCAAAAGGTTCGCCCTCGGCCCGGTAGGCCCAGGTGATATGCGTCTGCGGGGCGTGCTCTCGGAGCTCGGTGAGCGCGCCCAATGTGGTGGCCGCCGAATGGCCGTGGCCGACCACCAGCACGCGTTTTCCGGCCAGCGCGTCGTGCTGCGCTTCAACATCGGGGATGGCGCGGATCACCTCGCCATTGAGCGCCTCTTCGCCAATGGCCGCAAGCCCCCCGGGCCCGAGGTGGTTGGGGTTATCCAGCACGCCCGATGCGTCGATGAGCACGTCGGCCTCGTCAAAACGCTCACCGTCGGGCCCGGCTACGCGCAGCAAAAAGGGGCGCCGCGCGCGTTGCGGGTTGGCCAGAAGATCGCCTTTGAGCGCGCGCATCCGCGAGACACCCAACACGCGTGTGTGTTCGAGAAGTTGAAAGTTGGGGGCACGTTTCAACGCGTCGACCAGGGGCTCAAGGTACGCGTTGATGTACTGTTCCCCCGTGGGGAAATCATCATCGGGTGCGAGTTCGACGTCGGCGGCCTGAAGCGTGGCTTCGCCACGCGCGCTGCGGTTGAGCGACCATGGCGAGAAGAAGGTCACATGGGCCCAGGTGCGCACATGCGCTCCAGGCGTCTTCGCCTCATAGAGCGTGACGGCAAACCCCTCTTCGAGCGCGCGCAGCGCGAACTCCACGCCGATCGGGCCGGCCCCCACAATCGCCAATCGGCGCATGTTTTGATGTTCTGCGGACGACTTCAAGCTCATTGAATCTCCTCAACGTCTTCACAAACTCGGCGACTGGTCTTCCCGCTGGTCCTGGCGAGGTGCGGCCGAACACACCTTCAACATCATCAGTAGCGAGGCCAATCCCGACGCGCGCGCAGCGTGCCCTCTTCAACCACCTCCCAGCCCTCTTGATCTCTGGCGAGGACGAGCCGTGTGGCGTCGGTTGCGGGGGGCTCATTGAAGGGACTGATGATGACCTCAACGCGGTCGTCATCGAGAGCAAACACGCGCACCACTTCATGATGCCCCGGAACCTCACCGGCCTCCTGCCGGGCCTCAAGCCAGCGCTGCGCCGCGTAGAGCGGGTCGTCGGGAGTGTGCGCGCCGGAATCTTCGACCACGACCGCGGTCGACTCTCCCGACTCGGTCGTGGGCGTGCTCGCGCACGCCGCCAGCGCCGGCACCATCGCGATCGCCGTCAGGAACGCGGCGAGCCGATGTCGCTCGACGCGCAGCGGAGAAGGGGTCAGAACAGAGCTCATTCGATGTACCCGATGAAGGTCGATTGAGGGGAGATGTTAAGCGTCTGGTAGGTCCACACCAGAGCCCGCACGCCCTGCCCGACGTTGAACTCAGAACTTCCCGCGAGCAGCCAGTGGGTGATGCGCGCGGCGTCGACGCCAGCGTCGGCAATGACCGTACCGAGCGCCTCGTCAAACTCCTCGCCATCCCGCGCGCAGAAGGTCAGCCCCTCCCGGCAGCCTTCGATGCCGGTGGCCTCGATCGTCTGCTCATCGAGGCGCACCCCCACGCCGATGCCATCCTCGTTGTGCGGGTAAACGCCGAGCACACCGAGCACCATCGCGTCGGGGAGTCCGCCTTCCGGGAAGATCGGCAGGTTGGTGGAGATCGCCCCGAGCTGCGCCTCATCACGCGTGATCAGGTGCACCCGAAAGAGCCCTACTGCCGCGGCGTTCATCATCAGCTCACCAACCTTTGCCCACTCCATACGTCGATCGAGCAGAAGATCGATACCGGCCGGCCCACCGGCCTCCGTGAGCGCATCATTGAGCCAGCGCATGATATGGCGCGAGAGTTCCGGGGTCTGCCAGGCCGCTTCCCCGTAGGGCGTGATGATGCGCGCCCGCGTCGCGATGATCGGCAACGCCGGCAGGCGCCGCTCCTCCACCCACGTCTGCGGCGCCACCTCCGGGGGTAACCCGTCACCACTCGCCAGGGTCAAGAGTGCGTTGACGTACTCCGGCGCCGGTGCCCACACCACCTCCAGCGCCTGCTCGGGGGTCGGGCGCGCCACGATCATCGGCAGACGCAGCCGACGCTCCTCGTGGCGAACTTCGACCTCGAGCAGATAGCGCCCGGTAACCACCCGCTCGGCGACCAACACGCGCCCCAGCGTTGCCCCGCGCTCCGAGAGCACATCCAGGCCCTCCGCGGCCTGCGCGCTCCGGGTGACCCCCTCCAGCGTCCAGGGCTGGGCGTGGGCCGGCTGCAGTGCGGCCGTCATCACGAGCACCATCGCCAACACCCCCGCCACAACGCCGAAGACCTGCGACCCGATGTTCACGTGCTCGCCCCCTGCTTACGCCGCGGCGTGGCAACCACGTAGTGGAAGCGGTCACGGCGCGCGAACTCGCTGTAGCCCCAGTGCTCATGCCACTCATGCATCAGGATCTCGAAGCCGTGCTCGTCGAGCATCTTCGCCAGCGCCTGACGCGAGGGAAACCAGCGCGTCTGCCCGTCGAGGTTCACCCAGACATCGGGGCGGTAAAGCGGCACGCCCTGCCCGTCCCAGATGCTGTCTTTCCCCTTAATCGCGAAGCAAAAAAGCCCGCTCTGCGCCGGCAATATCTCGGCCGCCAACGCGAAGATCCGCGAGAGCTCCCCGGAGCTAAAATAATGCAGGCTGGAGTACGAGTAGATCAGGTTGACGCCCTCTACCCGCGGATCTTTGCGCTCCAGCGTTGAGACGAAGTCACCGGCCAGCAAATTATGTTCAAGCTCCGGACGCTCCTCAAGCATCGGCGCCACCCGCTTGCCGTGCTCCTCCAGCGCCACCGGGCTGATGTCGATGCCCAGGTACGAGCTCACCCGCGGGCTGGAGACGATGCCCAGCGCGTCGTTGCCAATGCCGCAGCCCAGCTCGGCAACCTTGATGGTGTCCTGCTCACCGCGGTTACGCGCGCGCTCCTCCACAAAGTCCAGAAGTTTCCAGACGAAGGGGTTGGGCTCGCGCGACTGAAAAAAGCCGTAGGCAATGCCCGACTCCCGGTAGAGCTTGCCGTAGTCGAAGTCCAGATCGACCAGAAATCGCACCATCGCGGCGGCTTCGGCCTCTTTTCCGGCCTGCCACAGCCTGCTGGCCACGCCAAAGGCCAGCGCCCCTAGATGCAGGGTAGACTCATCACTGCTTAACTTTCGCGCCAGCCAGAAGAGCGTGGCCAGGTCTCCGCCGCGCTCAAAGAGCCACTCCACGACGTTGTCGAGCAGCCTGCCAACCGGCTCATCGAGCAGCTCGGCGGCCTGCTGATCCGCGCCGCGCAGGGCGTCTTCCAGCGGTGTTCCGGGCTGCACCCCGCCGATGCCCAACGCCTCGGCGTCGCTGGTAAGTAGATCGACGGCCGCCTTCGGGTCGGCAAACCCCGCATCTTTGAAGAGGTCGAGTCGTCGCGTGAAGTTGGCTGGCATCACTTCCTCCTTAAGGTCTTGCGGGGGGGCGATGCCGGGTGCCCGCAGGCACCCGGCAGGGTTTGTTTTGGAAGAGCACCTGCGCGAACTTCAGAAGCTGTTGACCGCCTCCACCACCCGCGCCGCGGTCAACCCGAACTTCTCATAGAGCTCTTCATAGGGGGCCGAGGCACCGAAATGATCAAGCCCCAGCACCTTGCCCTGAGTCCCCGTATAACGGCCCCATCCCAGCGTAACGCCGGCCTCAATGGCCACACGACGGGTGACCTCGGCGGGCAGCACCGACGCCTTATAGTCATCGCTCTGCTGCTCAAAGACCTCCCAGCAGGGCATCGACACCACACGCACCGCCTTGCCCTGCGCTTTGAGGGTCTCAAAAGCCTCCACCGCGATCGCAACCTCACTCCCCGTCGACAAAATCAACGCCTCCGGCAACTCGCCGGGGTTGCTGTCCGCAAGGGTGTAGGCGCCCTTCGTCGCATCGCCCACGCTGTGGAGCGCGTCGCGGTCGAAGGTGGGCACGTTCTGCCGCGTGAGCACCAGCCCTGAGGGCCCGGTTTTATGCTCCAGCGCCAGCTCCCAGCACTGGCGCACCTCTTCCGCATCGGCCGGGCGCAGCACGTGGTAGTTAGGCATCGCACGCAGCGACATCAGATGTTCGATGGGCTGGTGGGTGGGGCCGTCTTCGCCAAGTCCAATGGAGTCATGGGTAAACACCATGATCTGCGGCATATGCATCAACGCCGCCAGTCGAAGCGCCGGGCGCATGTAGTCGGCAAAGACCAGGAAGGTCGCGCCAAAGCCGCGCACGCCGCCATGCAGGCACATCCCGTTGACGGCCGCAGCCATGGCGTGCTCGCGGATGCCAAAGTGCACGTTCTGACCGGCGTGGCTCTCGCGCGACATCTCCCCGAACTTCGGGAAGAGCGTCTTGTTGGAGCCGGCCAGATCCGCCGAGCCACCGACGAGCTCGGGCAACACCTCAAAGATCTTCTCGATCACCTTGCCGCTGGAAGCACGGGTGGCCATGCCCTTCTCGGAAGCCTCAAAGCGCGGCAGCGCGTCGGCCCAGCCCTGCGGGAGCTCTCCGCTGATGCGACGCGTGAGTTCATCGAACTTCTCGGGGGATTCAGCCTTGAGGGCATTGAGGCGTTCCTCCCAGGCCTGGCGGGCCTCCCGCGCACGCGCGGCAGCCTCGCCGGCCATATGCTCGCGAACCTCCGAGGGCACCACAAAAGGATCGGGGTAAGGCCAGCCCAGCGCCTCTTTGGTCAGCTTGATCTCATCGTCGCCCAGCGGGGAGCCGTGCACCGAGGAGGTGTCGGCTTTATTTGGCGAGCCAAAACCGATGATCGTTTTGACGCGAATCAGCGTGGGGCGCCGCGTCTCAGCTTTGGCCTTCTCGATGGCGCGATCGATGGCGTCGACGTCGTTGCCATCATCCACGTTCAAGACCTGCCAGCCGTAGGCTTCAAAACGCCCGGTGGTGTCTTCGGTGAACGCGATATCGGTGCGCCCGTCGATGGTGATCTCGTTGTCATCATAGAGGAAGATCAACTTGCCCAGGCCCAGGTGCCCGGCCAGCGACGCGGCCTCATGCGAGACGCCTTCCATCAGGTCGCCGTCGGAGCAGATGCCGAAGGTGTAGTGGTCGACCACGCCTGCGAATCGCTCGCGCAGGTGCGCCTCGGCCATCGCCATGCCCACCGCCGTGGCAAAACCCTGGCCCAGGGGCCCGGTGGTCGTCTCCACGCCCGGGGTCAGCTCGGCCTCGGGGTGACCCGGGGTGAGGCTTCCCCACTGGCGGAAGTTCTTGATCTGCTCGAGCGTCATCGCCTCATAGCCCGTCAGGTGCAGCAGGCTGTAGAGCAGCATGGAGGCGTGACCGTTGGAGAGCACAAAACGATCGCGGTTAAACCAGGTCGGGTCGGCCGGATCGTGACGCAAGTGTTTTTGCCAGATGGCGTACGCCACCGGCGCAAGCCCCATCGGCGCGCCCGGGTGGCCGCTGTTGGCGGCCTGCACCGCGTCCATCGAAAGCGTGCGGATCGTATTAATGCTCAGTGTGGTGATCGAGTCGGTCATCATCCCCTCGTTATCCAAAACTCCAGATATTTTCAGTCGCCTGCGGGTCGCCAGATTGCGCCCCCACGTTGTGCCGCGCCGCCCGAGGCGTGTCAACGACAAGGCCCCGGCCCGGCTTGCCAACTTAGGCTGAACCCGGGCAATCCTGCTCACAAGTTCAGACCGGTCAACCGCGTCGTGCCGAAATTCTAAACGCGCAGTCGAGGACTTCCCGCCGAAGCGGGAGCGTTTAGATTTACTCTGGCAAGGATTGAAATTTTGTGGCCACCCCCTCGTCGCGCGCCGCGCATCGAGTCGGGTCACCAGCCAGCTTCTGCACATCACCTCTGGGGGGAGATCATGCAGCTTCACAGCTTCGCCATCGCCGTGTTTCTCAGCGCAACGCTCATCCTCACATCAGGGTGCGATGAGGCGCTCGACGCGCCACCACGCCACCCCACGCCGATTGGCGAGGATCGTGGCGATGTGGTGGTGAGCTGGATGGATCTCACCCTGGATCGGGTGCAGGCCGACGGCCTGACCCCACCGCAGACCTCCCGCATTCTGGCCTACTCCGGGGTCGCCCTCTATGAGGCGTTGCTCGGCGGTATGCCTCGTCAGCAGTCCTTCGGCGGCCAGCTCGCAGGCCTGGGCGAGCTGCCGGCGCTGGAGCCCGGCGTCGACTACGACTTCTACACGGTCGCGCACGCCACAATGGGGCATTTGATGCCGCTGCTCTTTGTCAGCGACGAGAGCCGCCGCGCCTTTAAAGATTTTGCCGAAGAGGGCATGCAGCAACGCGCCGAGGCCGGGGTCAGCGCCGACGTTCGCGAGCGCTCTCGCGCCTATGGCGTGCTTGTGGCCGAGGTCATCGACGCCTGGGCCTACGGCGACGGCTACGACGACGCGATGGCCGTCACCTACGAGTTCTCCGATGAGCCCCACGCCTGGCGCCCCACCGCCGAGGGCATGCAGGCGCTTCTGCCGGGCTGGGGGCGCATTCGTCCCTTCGCGCTGCCGGCGGCCAACGCCTGCGCCCCGCCGCCCCCTCCCGCCTTTGAGACCCTCCCGCACTCCGCGCTTTACCGTCAGGCACTCGCCGTGTGGAACGCCTCACGCACTCTGACGCCTGATCAAGAGCATATCGCCAACTTCTGGGCCGATAACGTCGGCGCCAGCCCCACTCCCCCGGGCCACTGGATGCGCATCGCCGCACAGGTTCTGGCGGATCGCCACGAGCGCCTCGACCGCAGCGCCGAAACCGTCGCGCTCCTGGGACTTGTGCAGGCCGACGCCTTCATCTCCTGCTGGGACGAGAAATACCGCTCCAACCTCCTGCGCCCGGTCACCTACATCCGCGACCACATCGACGAAGACTGGACGTCGCTCGTCAGCACACCGCCCTTCCCCGAGTACACCTCCGGCCACTCCAACGCTTCGGCCGCCGCCGCCCGCGTGCTCACCGAACAGCTCGGCGCCTTTCCCTTCGCCGACCGCACCCATCAATCCCAGGGTCTGGGAGTGCGCCACTTCGACGACTTCCAGCACGCCGCCCAGGAAGCCGCCATCTCCCGCCTCTACGGCGGCATCCACTACCCGATCGGCATCGACTACGGCATGCCCCAGGGCGAGTGTGTGGCGGGGCATCTGTTGGAGGGGGTGGAGACGCGAAGGATGTCTGAGTGATATCCATCGTGAAGGAGCGTGACCACCATTGCCGACCTTCGGCACACGCCCCTTTCCGCCCCTGAAAAAAACAAGCGCGCCGCCCCCGCGGTTGACGCGCAGGGGCTCTTCTTCTAGGGTTCGCCCTCTTAAGCGCGGGGCGCGCGTGCGCGCGCCAAAAAAGACCGCCAACCCCTTGATAACGCTCCTCTTTTCACCGCGAGACGCCGACGCATTAAGACGCCGCGGGATGTGGAAGTAGATATGACGAGCACGCTCAATCCGACGCAGGCCGACCCGAACGCGCATAATGGCGAGGTCAACACGATGCCCAACGTGGGGCAGCGACCTGGCAAGCGGGTTTTTATTGAGACCTACGGCTGCCAGATGAACCTGGCCGACAGCGAGCTGATGGGCGGGGTGCTGAGCACCCGGGGCTACACCGCGGCGCCCAACCACGATGAGGCCGATGTGATCCTCATCAACACCTGCGCGGTGCGGGAGCGGGCCGAGGAGCGCGTCTTTGGGCGTCTTTCCCATCTTCTGCGCTATAAGAATGAGCGCCCCGAGGTGATCCTGGGTGTGACGGGGTGCATGGCCGAGCGTCTGCGCGAGGTTATCACCGAGCGCGCGCCTTATGTGGATCTGGTCATCGGCCCCGACGCCTACCGGCGCCTTCCGGAGCTTCTGGAACAATGTCAGGAGGTCGACGCCGACCCGGTGATCGACGTCAAACTCGACCGTGCCGAGACCTACACCGGGCTGACCCCGGAGCGTCGTCCGGGCATCAGCGGCTGGGTCACCGTGCAGCGCGGCTGCGATAAATTCTGCACCTTCTGCATCGTGCCTTTTGTGCGCGGTCGCGAGCGCGGCGTCTCCCCCGAGGAGATTCTGACGCAGTGCCGTGACATGGCCGCCCGCGGCTACAAAGAAGTCACGCTGCTGGGGCAGACGGTCAACTCCTACAAGCACGAAGACACCGATTTTGCCGACCTGCTCGAAGAGGTCGTCAAGGTCGAGGGCATCGAGCGCGTGCGCTTCACCTCGCCATACCCCACCGACTTTACGCCCAAGCTCATCGCGACGATGGCGAAGCACGATAAGATCTGCAACTACCTGCACCTGCCCCTGCAATCGGGCTCCGACCGCACGCTCGAAGAGATGAAGCGCCTCTACACCAGCGGGGAGTTTTTCAAACTCGTCGACGATATCCGCGCGGCGATCCCGGACATCGCTATGTCCACCGACATCATCGTGGGCTTCCCCGGAGAGACCGAGGAAGATTACGAAGAGACGGTGGCCGCGCTGGAGCGCATCCGCTTCGACTTTGCCTACCTCTTCAAATATTCGGAGCGCGACGGCACCTACGCCTCGCGTAAGCTGCCGGACACGCTCGATGAGAAGACCAAAGGTCGCCGCCTTGCCTCGCTCATTGAGCGTCAGGAGGCTATCAGCGCCGAGATCTTCCAGAATCGCATCGGCACCACGGTGCGCGTGATGGTCGAGGGCGAGAGCCGTCGTGATGCGGCGGACCTCTGCGGGCGAAGCGATGATTTCAAGATGACGGTCTTCCCCAAACCCGAAGGTCGCGAGCTGATGCCCGGCGACTTTGTGAACGTGCGCATCACCGATGCCACCAGCCACACGCTCCTCGGCGAGATTGTCGAGGGATAATTCGGGCCGACGCGAATAAACGTTTTTTTCGGGTGTTTCTTGCACCCGCTTACCCCGGCCCACCTCCACGCACGAGGTGGGTCTTTCACTCAGCGGCCATTTGAAGCCGCCTCGCTGCGAGAAGAAACGGAGAACCTTTACGATGTCCCAGAACTTCATTTTCACCTCGGAGTCGGTCTCCGAGGGACACCCCGACAAAATCGCCGATCAGATCTCCGACAGTGTTCTCGACGCCATCCTGGCGCAGGACCCCAAGAGCCGCGTGGCCTGTGAGACGGTGGTCAACACCGGCCTTGTGCTGCTCGTCGGTGAGATCTCCACCCGGGCGACGGTCGACTATACGAAGATCGCACGCAACACCATCGAGCGCATCGGCTACAAAGAGGCCCGCTACGGCTTCGACCATAAGAGCTGCTCGGTGATGGTGGCGCTCGATGAGCAGAGCCCGGATATCGCCCAGGGCGTCGACGCCGAGCACGGCGTGGTCAGTGAGCAGGGCGCCGGCGACCAGGGCATCATGTTCGGGTATGCCTGCGATGAGACCGACCAGCTCATGCCCATGCCGATCATGTACTCCCACCAGCTCGTCGAGCACCTGGCGCACGTGCGCAAGTTCGGCGGCATGGACTGCTTCGGCCCGGACTCCAAGAGCCAGGTCTCGGTGCGCTACGAAGAGGGCCGCCCGGTCGCGATTGACGCGGTCGTGGTCTCGACCCAGCACACCGAAGACATGACCATCGAGCAGGTCCGCGAAGCGGTGATGGAGACGGTCATCAAGAAGGTGCTCCCGGCGCAACTTCTCAGCCCGGAGACGAAGTTCCACATCAACCCCACCGGCAAGTTCGTGATCGGTGGCCCGGTGGGCGACGCCGGCCTGACCGGCCGCAAGATCATCGTCGACACCTACGGGGGCATGGGCCGCCACGGTGGCGGCGCGTTCAGCGGCAAGGACCCCAGCAAGGTGGACCGCTCCGCGGCCTACATGGCGCGCTACGTGGCCAAGAACCTCGTGGCCGCAGGCTTTGCCGAGCGCCTGGAAGTACAGCTCTCCTACGCCATCGGCGTGGCCGAGCCGGTGAGCATCATGGTCAACACCTTCGGCACCGGCAAAGTGGACGAAGAGAAGATCGAGGCGCTCATCCCGCAGTTCTTCGACCTGAAGCCGGCCGGCATCATTGAGAGCCTGGACCTGCTCAAGCCGGTCTACAGCGAGACGGCCGCCTACGGGCACTTCGGCCGCCCCCAGTTCACCTGGGAGCGCACCGACAAGGCCGAGGCGCTGCGTAACGCGCTTTGATCGTTTGATTTAAGCGAAGGGTGTGGCTGGCCGCTCAGGCCAGCCACACCTGGCGCCCTTCCACCTGGACGCGGCGCATGGGAAGCCCGAAGGCCTCGCTCACATCTTCTTCATTGAGCACCTCATCGGGCGGACCCCACCCCAGCGCGCGCCCCGACGCCAGCAGCAAGACCCGGTCGAAGGTGCGGTGCACGAGGTTTAAGTCGTGCAGCACCGCCACCGCCGCGCCCCCCTGATCCACATGTTGACGCATGACCTCCAGCAGCCTGAGCTGATGACGAAGGTCGAGGTTTGCCGTGGGCTCATCGAGAAGCCAGAGAGGCGCATCGGCAACGAGCGCGCGGGCCATCACCACCCGCTGGCGCTCCCCACCGCTGAGCGAAGAGACGGGGCGATTGGCCAGCGCGTCGACCTCAAGGCGCGCGAGCGCGTCAAGCGCGCGCTGCCGATCCGCCGACGAGGGCAGGCTGAAGCGGGGGCGGCTGGCGTGAAGTCCCATCAATACGAACTCCAGCGCGCTGAACTCAAAGACTGGCGAGGAGCTCTGGGGGACGACCGCCACCCCCCGGGCGATCTCGCGACGCGTATACTCCGAGAGCTCCCGGTCACCCAGCCACACCTGCCCCTCATCGGCGGCGCGCACCCCGGCGATGGCGCGCATCAGCGTCGTCTTCCCCACCCCGTTGGGCCCCACGACCGCCCAGGCAACACCCGCCTCAACGCTGAAACTCAAGCCCTCAAAGAGCGTGCGATCGCCGACACGTGCGCCCACACCGTCGAGGCGCAGCAGCGGCGGAAGTCCGCGTCCTTGCTCGCTCATGCCCACCCCGCATCGCGACGCAACGCTCGCCATAAGAAGTACAGAAACATCGGCGCGCCGATCATCGAGGTCAAAACGCCTACTGGCAACGTCGTGCCGAGCACGCCGAAAAGGCTACGCGCGCTGACATCGGCCAGCGTCAAAAACGCCGCCCCGGCCAGCGCCGAGGTCGGCAGCAGCACCCGATGATCCGGGCCCACCACAAGGCGCATCGCGTGCGGCACGACCAGCCCCACAAAGCCGATGATGCCCGAGAAGGCCACACCCACGGCCACCGCCAGGCTGGCCAGCAGCAGGCAGATGCGCTGCACTTTTGCCACCTCCACGCCCAGGTAGGCGGCCTCCTCTTCGCCGAGCGACATCGCGTTGAGGTCGCGGGCGTAGGCAAAGAGCGCAGCCAGGCACAGACCAATCACCACGCTTACGCCCAGCATCACCGGCCAGGCGGTGCCCTCCACGCTGAGCGAGCCCATCAGATAAAACAGAATCTCCTGGGCTTTCTGTGCGGAGACGACGCTCTGCAAAAACATGATCAGCGAGGCAGCGAAGGCGTTGACGATCACCCCGGTTAAGAGGAGCACATAGGTCGCGCCGCGCCCGGAGGGCGCCTGGCGCGCCACGGCAAAAAGCGCCGCGAGCGCAGCGAGCGCGCCGCCGAAGGCGGCGAGCGGGGTGCCGATGGCGAGCACGCCGACGCTGAAGCTGCCGAGCGTTAAGAGCAGCGTGCCGCCCAGCGCCGCGCCTCCCGACACACCCAGGATGTAGGGATCGGCCAGGGGGTTTCGGAGAACGGCCTGAAAGACCGCACCGCCGGCGGCCAGCGCCGCACCCACCACGCCTGCGAAGACCACCCGGGGCAGGCGCGCGCTCCATAAGATCGCCTGCTCCGTGGAGCTGAGCTCGCCGCTCCACCAGCGCGCTACCAGATCATATCCACCCAGCGCGGAGCTCCCCGAGCTCAACCCCAGCGCCGCACTGAGCGCCCAGAGCACAAGCGTGATCGCCGCGCACAGCGCGATCTTCGTCGGGGTCAGCGCCGCGCGCATCATCGGGCCTCCTGCCCCGAATCCGCACCACGCGCGGCCTCCCCCAGAAGCTCCAACGCCTGCGGCACGCGCGGCCCCGGGCGCATCATCACCGCATCGGGAAGATGCACCACTCGCCCCTCTCGCACCGCCGGGAGGCTGTCGAAGTTTTTCCAGAAGCCCAGCACCTCCTCGCTGCTCACGTTGAGCGAGACATCGACAATGAGCTGCGGCCCAGCCTCAATCACCGCCTCCATATCGAGCACGGGGTAGGCCGTGGTGGCGTCGCCGGCGGCGTTCTCAAGGCCCGCCAACCCGAGCAACTCATCGCCAAAGGAGCCCGGCCCGGCCACGACCACCGGCTCGCGATCATAGGCCAGCAGCGCGCGTTGAGGTGCGGCGCCCTGTGTCGTGCGCAGCCGCTCGGAGACCTCATCGATCCCGCGCTCGGTCTGCGCGCGAAGTTCGCGCCCGGCCTCATCCTCGCCGATCCAGGCGCCCAGAAGTTCGATGGTGTGCAGCGCCGATTTCAGATCATCACCGCGCGCAAAAGCATAGGCCACCCCGGCTTCCTGGAGCTGATCGGCGACCTGATGATCGGCGCCGGCCTGCACGCCCACCACAAGATCGGGGCGCGCGGCCAGGATGGCCTCGAGATCCGGATCGAGCATCCCGCCGATCTTCGGCACCTCGCTCACCTCCTCGGGGAAGTCGCAATAACGGGTCACACCCACCACACGCTCGCCAGCGCCCAGAGCATAAAGCACCTCGGTGGTGGAGGGGGCCAGCGACACAATGCGCGCCGGCCGCTCGGGCAGGTTGGCGCTGAGCGTGGCGTCTTCGCGCACCACACGCTCTCCCGGCCCTTCATCGCTCGGCGAGGGCGTCGCCGGCTCAGCCCCGCGATCGCAGCCAGCGCCCAGCGCCGCAAAAAGCGCCAGCGCCACGATCGCGCGACCTCCCCAACTCAAACTCACCGGATGGTCATATTGCAAAGGCTTCACCTGGTGTTACACTACCGAGACCCGACGGCCTCCCACAGACAGCTCAAGGATCGGCAGCCATGGCGGGACGTGACCTGCTCAGTCAGTCAGAAATCGACGCGATGCTCAACAACCTGGAGCGTCAGATCGATCGTTTGCGCGTGCTCTACGAACGTTATTTTAACGGCGTGGACCGTCGCCCTCCCAGCCATCAGCGCCAGGAGGTGGTGCGCTTGAGCTTTGAGCTCGAGCACACCTTCATCAATAACACAGCCCAGAAGTTCCGTCTGCGAGCCTTAGTCCAGCGCTTCCAGACCTTCAAGACCTATTGGGATCGCACGCTTCGCCAGATCGAAGAAGGCACCTACAAGCGCGATCGCAACAAGGCTGAACGCCGCCAGGAGCGCCGCCAGGCCCGGGAGGCCCGCGACGACGACGGGGCCTACAACATCGATCTGGACAACGACTTCATCGAAGGGCTCGATGAGGTCGATCTCGACGCGATCCTTGGCGACGCCATCTCGGCGGTAGAGGCCTCTGAGCCCACTCCGGCAGCTCCCGCAGCGGCGGCTTCCGCATCCAGCAGCGCCGAGCGCGATGAGGCTGAGCGCGAGCGCATCCGCCGCGAAAAGCTCGCCGAAATCCAGCGCCAACTCGGGCTTGTGGGCGATGAGCCCGCAGCAGCAGCTCCGGCACCAACCCCATCCGCGCCCTCAGCGCCAGCGACGCCGGCAGCCGCCCCGTCCCCCGCAGCCGAGCGGCCCCCGAGCGATCCGCGCAGCCAGAAACTCGCCGCGATGCGCCGCAAACTCGCGCAGCGCGGCGGTGACGACGAAGCGTCCAGTACTGCCGCCGCCTCGTCCGACGCCGAGAGCGGTGTGCGCGGCGCGAGCTACGACAAGCTCGCCAAGATGAAAGCGATGCGCGAAAAACTCGCCAGCCGCTCCATTCAGCGCGCCTCTTCGGGGCCGATCCGTCGCCAGAGCTCCTCGACGCCCGCCACCCCCGGGGGCACCCGCACCACCGGCAGCCACCGCGTGGTACGCCGCCCGGCGAGCTCCGACGATGATAACGCGCGCCAGGTCTACGAGCGCCTCATTGAGGCCAAGCGCCGCTGCAACGAGCCCACCGATAAGTTGAGCTACGACGCGGTCAAACGCTCCATGGACCGCCAGCGCGAAGAGCTCCAGCGCAGCCGCGGCGCGCGCAACGTCGACTTCCAGGTCGTCATCAAGGGCGGCAAAGCCTACCTCAAGCCCGACACCAAAGAGTAAGGCTCAGCGCCTCTCAGGGGCGCGCCTCCATCGACGACTCGCGCTGGCGTGCCTGACGGAAGAGGCGCGTCTCCAGCTCCTCAACGAGCGCCTCGGTGCTGGCGCGATCCAGCGCCGAGACGGCGATGGCGTTGTACGCCCGCGCCACCGAGGCAGCCTCGCCAGGCTCCAGAAGATCGCTCTTATTAAAGACGAGCAGCTGCTCCTTATCGCCCAGACCGATCTCGGTGAGGATGCGGTTGACCGCCTCCATCTTATCGTCGAAACGCTCGTCGGAGACGTCGACCAGGTGCACCAGAATATCGGCCTCGTCGAGCTCTTCGAGCGTGGCCTTAAAGGCGGCGACCAGGTCGGCGGGAAGATCGTGAATAAAACCGACGGTGTCGGTGAAGATGATCTCGCGCTCGTCGGGAAAACGCAGCTTACGCGTAGTGGGCTGCAGAGTGGCGAAGAGCTTATCTTCGCTGAGCACCTCGGAGTTCGTCAGGGCGTTGAGCAGCGTCGACTTTCCGGCGTTGGTGTAGCCAACAATGCTCACCGTGGGCAGCTGGTTCCGGGTGCGGCGAGCACGGCGAACCTCGCGTTGTTTGCTGAGATTCTCGATGTCTTTTTCGAGCGAGCGGATGCGATCGCGGGCGCGACGTCGGTTGATCTCCAGCTTCGTCTCACCGGGACCACGGCCGCCGATGCCACCGGTGAGGCGGCTCATGCCGGTGTTGCGGCTATGCAGCCGGGGCAGGTTATATTTGAGCTGGGCCAGCTCCACCTGCACCTTACCGTCGCTGGAGGTGGCGCGCTGCGCGAAGATGTCGAGGATGAGCTGGGTGCGGTCGATGACCTTGATGTCGGTCTCATCGGTAATGCCGCGCAGCTGGGTGGGGCTCAAATCCTGGGCGAAGATGATGAGGTCGACGTCGAGCTGCAGCGCCCGAAGCGTGAGCTCCTCGATCTTACCTTTGCCCAGGGCGTATTTGGGGTGCATGCCGCTGCGACGCTGCACGAGCGTATCGACCACATCGACGCCGGCGGTGCGGCAGAGCTCGAGCATCTCGGCGACCTCCACCTCCTCGGGCCGTCCCTCGGGTGTGGCCACATAGGCCAGCAGCGCGGGCTGCCCCCCGGTCGTGATGACGTCGGCCGCCTTACGCTGGAACTCGCCCTCGAGCTCCATGATGAAGTGCGTGAAGCTCACGCCAACTTCGGCCGGGTTGGGGGCCTTGTAGGTCTCCCAGATGCGCTGCTCGGGGTTCTCCGGCACAAGGTGCGCCCAGGCCACCTGGCCCGGGTAGCCGCCCGGTCCCACCCCGATGCTCATCACAAGGTCGAGCTGCAGTTTGGAGAGGTCGGTGAGATCGTCGCGTGAGAGCTCAACATCTCGCCCCTTGCCGCCCAGGTGAGTGCGGATCAGGCGCACGCCGCGAAAGCGGCTCTGACCGGCGCGCTGACGCCCCAGATCCGGCAGGTAGACGCGCTGATTGTCGCCGAGCATCACATGCTCAACCTTGCCGGAGCGGTCCACCAGCACGGCGACCACCCGGTTGAGCTCCTCGGAGATGAAGGTCATCTGCGTGGCGAACTCCTGGCTTATCGCATCCAGGGTGCCAATTTTTCGTCGGTACAACTTCTCCAGCGCGCGCTTCTGGCTGGATTTCAGGCCGGTGGTCTCGCCATAGATCTCGCGTGCGATAGGTCACTCTCCTTTTAAAAAGTCTGCGCGTGGGCGGCGCTCTTTACGGCGTTGATAAACGATGTGATGAGACGGCGCCCTCAAAGAAAAAACGGCCGCCGCCCGAGCTCCATTCCGAAGCAGGCGGCGGCCGAGAAGATTGCCGGCGGTTCAACACGCCATGCTCAGGGCGGACACCCCAGACGCTCCATCTGCGCCTCGACCGCCCCGGGGTTGGAGGGGCCGGTGCGCATGTACTGGCGGTAGTGACGGCAGGCCGCGTCGATGTCGTTGAGCTGGCCGTAGGCCACGCCCAGGATGCGGTGGCAGTCGGCGTTGCCGCCGCGCACGCCCTGGGTGCAGTCGGTGATGGCGCCCCGGGGATCGCCGCTGGCGACCTTACGCGCAGCGTTGGTGAAGAGGGTGCGCGCCTCCTCGGGGCTGAGCGTGGGTTCGGCGGCTTTTTTGCGGCTGGGAGCGCGCGAGCCTCCGCTCGACGAGCCGGCACCGCGGGCTGCAGCAGCTTCGGCGCGGGCGGCGACCGCGGCGCGCGCGGCCTCCTCCTGCTCCTCGATACGCGTGAGCAGATCTTTGGCCGGCTGATGGGTCGAGCGCACCAGCAGCACGCTCTCCGCCAGGTCACGCGCGGCGTCATTCTTGCCGTTGTTCAGCTCGCTGCGCGCCTCGGAGACCACCGCGTTCAGAATGCCGGCCAGCGTGCCGTCTTCTTCCATCTTCTTGTAGAAGAGCGAGTGCGAGGGGATGGCCGAGGCATGCTCCAGGGCCTCCAGCGCCTCACCGGCCTCCAGGCTGTCGCGGGCATCTTCGTAAAGACGCTGGAAGGGAAGCTCGTTGCGCGCGCTGCTGAGCATCTCGTTGATGCGGCGCTGCTGATCGGCGTTGGGATCCATCAGCTCGCCAATCGACTCCAGCTTGCCGATGGCGCGCTGAAGTTGGCCGGCGTCCACATCTTCCTTCGCGCTGTCGATGGCCGCGTCGATGCGATCATCGCCCTCGGCGACCTCCAGATCGGCGATCTCCTGGGCGGCCGCGGCCTGCACCTGAGGATCGACCTCGGCGACCGCTTCACCGCCGGGGCTCTCCTTATCGCCGCCCAGCAAAAAGATCGCGCCGATGGCCAGCAGCGCCGCCACCAGAATGCCGCCCCCGAAGACCACAGCCTTGTTGGGGCCGCCGCTGCTCTGCGCCGCGGCAAAGTCGGGCGCGGCAGCCTCGGGCGCCGGCGGAGTAAACACGTAGTTCTCGCCAGGCTCCACAAAGCGGAACTTCACATGCCCCAGCTCCACCACGTCGCCGCGCTTGAGGTGGGTCGCACGGTAGCTCTCACCGCTGACCTTGACGCCGTTCTTGCTGTTGAGATCGACGATCTTGTAGGTGGCGTTCTTCTCGCGCACGATCTTGGCGTGCTTCTGCGAGATCGAGCGGTGGTCGATGATGAAGTGGCAATCCTCGCCACGACCGATCACCGTCTCATTCTGCGTCAGCGCGAACTCCTGGCCGGCGAAGTTGCTGGAGATCACCACCAGCTTGGCTGGCAGGGCCGGCATCATCGAGGTGACCTCACGCTCGGTCTGCTCCAGATCGGAGAGCCGCGTCACGGTGGTGACCTCGTTTGCCCCTGGCCCCTTGCCCGGAGCACGCGCCTTGGGCTTGGGCAGAGGCTTGGCCTTCTTCTCGCCCTGGAGCGTCAAGCGGTAGTCGCCGATGAGCACCACATCGCCCACCGCGAGCTCCTCGCGCCCCTTGATGTTTTTGCCGTTGCGCTTGACCCCGTAGCGTGCGGAGACATCTTCGACAAAGATCTTATCGTCCTGACGCAAGATCCGCGCGTGATTACGCGAAACATTGCGCTCGGTCAGGCGGATGGTGTTGCCTTCGGCCCGCCCCACGGTGATTTCATCCCGGATAAGCGAGACGACGGTTTTGCCGCCTTCGTCATCCTCGATCAGGAGCTTGTGCATTCACGCTTCCTCGAAGCAGGTCGTCGCTCGACAGTTGGGCAGGAAGGATACCGCGACGCCATCGCGACGCAACCCCAATTGAGCGGCCGCACACCACGAGGTGGCGGCGGTAGTATCAGGCGACGTTGAGACTCCACTTGAACATTCCAGTCTCATGGTTAGCACAGCCCCCCCACATGTTCAATTTAGCGCGCGCGTCCAACGCGTGCTTATCGGCGCTGCGCGCGACGCTCGCGCCAGCCTTCGACCTGGTTGTAGATCACCGGGATCACCACAAGCGAGATCGCCGCTGAGACAAACAGGCCGCCGATGACCGCGCGCGCCAGCGGCGCCTGGGTATCACCGCCCTCGCCAAGGCCCAGCGCCACCGGGATGAGAGCCAGCACCGTGGTGGCAGTGGTCATCAGGATCGGACGCAGACGACGACGCGCGCTCAACGCCACCGCCTCAGCAACCGCCATGCCCCGCTCGCGCCGCATCAGGTTGACGTAGTCCACAAGCACAATGGCGTTGTTGACCACGATCCCCGTCAGCACGATGCACCCCATAAAGGACTGCAGGTTAAAGGTCGTGCCGGTGGCCAGCAGCATCAGCACCACCCCGATGCCCGCCAGCGGGATCGAGAACATGATGTAGAGGGGCTGCAAGAAGCTCTCAAATTGCGCGGCCATCACCATGTAGACGAGCACCACAGCCAGCAAGATCCCCACCATCAGACCGGCGAAGGTGTCTTCCTGCTCTTCGGTCTCGCCCTGGACCAGCACGCTGAACTCATCGGGGACCTCCATCGCGTTGATGCGTTCGCGCAGGTCGGCGGTAATGGTGCCCAGATCGCGCTCGCCACTTAAGAAGGCGCGCACATCGACCACGCGCCCCTGGTTTTCACGCTCAATGGTGAGCGGGCCCTCAACCTCCTCCACGCTGACGATGTCGCCGAGCAGCGCGGTGCCCACGCCCGGGATCACCACCGGCGCATCGAGCAGCGCCTCCACGCCCAGGCGCTCCTCGCGCGGCAGGCGCACGATCACGTCGAACTCATCGCCGTCGGTACGCAACACCGAGGCACGCGTGCCCTGGATGTAGGTCTGCACCTGACGCGCCACATCGGAGGGCCGCACGCCCATCGCGCCGAGCTTTTCGCGATCGGGCACCAGCCGAACTTCCTTGCCTCCGGGCTTACGGCTGACGTTGGCGCCGGTAATGCCGTCGACGGACGTCATGATCTCGGCGACTTCGGCAGCGAGCTTATCAGCCGTCTCAAGATCGTAGCCGCGCACCTGAACTTCCAGGCGCTCCCCGCCCCCCTGCAGCACGCGCAGGATCCACAGACCACCGCCGGCGCGCACCCGCACATCGCCGCCCGGGATCATGTCTTTAAGTTTGCGACTCAGATCGGCCGCGATCTCGTTGCTGGAGCGCTCGCGCTGATCGGGCTTGACCAGCTGAAGCTCGATCTGACCGGTCTCACCACCGGCGGTTGAGTAGAAGCCGGGCGTACCCACGATCGTCTGCATCAACACAAGCTCGGGGACCTCTTGCGGGATCACCGCCTCAAGTTTCTGAATCGCCCGCTCGGTGACCTCAATGCGCGTGCCCACCGGCAAATCGAGCGAGACGCGCACCTCGCTCATATCGTCTTCGGGCAGAAGCTCGGTGCCCACGAAGGGAGAGAGCATCATCACGCCTGCAAACATCGCGATCACCGTAGCCAGCGTGATCTTCGGGTGCCCAAGGCACCAGTCGGCGAGGTTGCCGTAGGTCTGCTCCAGGGCATCCAGAAAGCGCCCGATCGTGCCCTTCTCGCCACCCTCCATCGACTCGCCGCGCTTCAAAAAACGCGAGGCGAGCATGGGGATCAGCGTCATGGCCACAGCCAGCGAGCAGATCAGGGCGAAGCTGACCACGAAGGCCATCTGCCCGAAGAAGATCGAGGCAAAGCCGGTCAAAAAGACCACCGGCACAAAGACCACAAGCGTGGTGATGGTCGAGGCCACAATCGCCGTGGCCACCTCACGCGATCCTTCGACCGCCGCGAACTCCGGCGCGTCACCCTCCTCAAGTCGGCGGAAGATGTTCTCCAGAATCACAATCGCGTTATCGACCAGAAGCCCCACCCCCAGCGCCACGCCCCCGAAGCTGATGAGGTTGAGGGTAATGTCGAAGTAGTACATCAGCGTGAAGATCCCGATGATCGAGATCGGGATGCCCACCGCAATGATCAGCGTGGAGCGAATACTGCGTAAGAAGAAGAGGAGCACAAGCACCGCCAGCGCCGCGCCGATGAGCACGGAGTCCTGCACGTTGGAGATGGAGTCCTCAATGTACTCGGAGGTGTCAGTGGCTACTGTGAAGACAGCGCGGCCCTCGTAGTCGCGGTTGATGCGTTTGATCTCGGCGCGCACCCGCTCGGCGACCTCCACGGTGTTGGTGCCCGACTGGTTGGTGACCGAGAGGCGCAACGAAGGCGATCTGTTCACGCGCACAATGTTGGAGGGATCCTCAAAGGTGTCGAGCACCTGCGCCACATCGCGCAGGTAGATCGGCACGCTGGCGCCGTCGCCATCGGAGCGGCTACCCACAATGAGCGTCTGCAAGTCTTCAGGCTCGCCAGCCTCACCGAGCACGCGCACCAGCAGCGACTGATCAAATCGCTCAATATTACCTGCCGGGAGGTTGCGGTTTTCGGCGCGCAACGCGTCGACCACCGAGGTCGGTGAGAGTCCGAAGGCGCGCAGCCGTTCGGTGTTGAGCACGACCTGAATCTGTCGTTTGAGCCCGCCGCGCACATCAACCGAAGCCACCCCCTCGACCCGCTCCAGGCGCGGAGCGAGCTGCAGTTCGGCGAGCTGGCGCAGCTGCGGCTCCGTCATCTCCCCGCTGAGCGCGAGCTGCATGATGGGGAAACTCCCCAGGTTAAACTTAAAGATCACCGGATCGTCGGCGTCTTCGGGAAGTCCGGCTTTGACGCGCTCAATGGTCGCGCGCACATCGTTGAGCGCGGTGTCCAGGTTAGTGCCCCAGACAAAGCGCAGGGCCACGCGGCTGCGCCCCTCCGCTGAGAAGCTCTCGATGCTGTCGATGCCCTCCACCGTGCCGATCGCCTCTTCGATGGGGCGCGTGATCAGCGTCTCGATCTCTTCAGGTCCGGCCCCCTCGTAGGTGGTCATGACCGAGATCGAGGGAAAGTCGATCTCGGGCAGAAGATCGACCTGCAGGCGCGTAAAGGAGACCGCACCCAGGATCATCAGCCCGAGAAAGACCATGGTCGTCATCACGGGACGACCGACTGCAAACTTTGGGAGGTTCATCTTCGTTTCCTGGCGTTCAACGGCATGAGCCCGGGCACCCGGCGGCGCGCCACAGGTGAGGTCTTAACCTTCGGCGCTGGCGTCTTCGCCGGCGTTGGAGTTGATGTCGCGCACTTTGCTGCCGTCCTGAAGCTTCTCATGGCCGCGCAGCACCACGCTGACGTTGTCATCAAGCCCTTCGACCACCTGAGTGCGCTGCTCGCCAACGAGCCCGAGCACGATCTCCTGACGCTGCGCAGCGCCGTCGACGACCTTCCAGACATACGGCGTGCCGTCGCGCTGACGCAGGATCGCCTGGCTGCTCACGGTAATGGCGTCATCGACACTACCGAGCTGCATGCTGACGCGGGCGTACATGCCGGGGCGGATGCGCACGCTCTCATCGTCGAGGACCACATCCACACGCAGGCTGCGCGTGGCCGGGTCGAGTGCCGGGGCGATGCGGTGGATCTTGCCCTGCAAAGGCGCGCTGCCCAGGGCGCCGACGCGCAGAGTCACCGGCGTCTCGGTTTGCACCCGCGGCGCGTCGCGCTCGGGGATACGCACGCTGACGTAGATGTCGCTGTCATCCACAATGCGGAAGATCGTCTGGCCGGGGCTCACATAGGTGCCGCGGTCGACATAACGCTCACCAACGAGCCCGTCGAAGGGCGCGCGGATTTTGGTGTTGCGAAGATCCTCGCGCGCCGACGCCAGGCGCGCCTCATTCTGGGCGATGGTGGCCTCGGCGACCGCCACACGCTGCTCCGCAGCGCTGACCTGGCTGCGCAGCTCTTCGATCTCGCGCTCGGTGATCATCTGGCGCTCCAGCAGGGGCTCTTTACGCGCCAGGTCGCTGCGCAGGTTTCCGAGCTGCACGCGCGCCTCTTCGAGGCTTGCGCGCGACATCAGCACCGAGGCGTTGAGCTCCCGTACGCGTTGCTGGGTAGGCGTGGCGTCAACCTCGGCCAGCACCTGCCCCTGCTCAACCTTGTCGCCGATGTTGGCCTCAATCGCGATGACCCGCCCGGCGATGTCGGAGGAGAGCTCCGCCATGCCGTCGGACTGAAACTCCCCGGCATAGTCGCCCTGCACCGCAAAGGGGCCGCGCTCGACCTCGACCGTCTCGACCGAGGCGCGCACTTCACCGCCGCCGGCCATCTTCGGCCCCTTCGGTCCGGCCGACGAATCGGAGGGTTTGCACCCGCCGGCGACCATCATCACCGCGAGCAACGCCGCGACATATCCTGTGACTCTCAAACCCATCTCTTCGCCTTTCCTGATCGACCGCCCCTCGCCATGACGAGGTTGCGCTCGGGTGCCATCGGGAGGTGATTGTTGAAGTGAAGCGCGCCGCGCCTCATTCCGGAAGTTCTTCAAGGTAGCGATAACGGACCTCGGCCAGGCGCGCCTGCAAACGCGCCTGATTCAGCCGCAACTCCGCGCTCAATAATTGCTGGGAGGCGTCGCTGACCTCCAGGCTGGTGGCCAGCCCGGACTCAAAGCGCGCCGAGGTAAATTCGTAGGTTTCGCGGGCGACCTCCACCTGCTCGCTGGCCACATCGATGGCGGCGCGGGCGGTGTCCAGGTCGCGGCTGGCGCGACGAAGTTCGGTGTTGGCCTGGCGAAGATCGCGCTGCAGCGCGAGTTCTTGCTCGGCGATCTGGGCGCTGGCGCGATCGAGGCGCGCGTAGCGCGCGCCGCCATCGTAAAGCAACCAGCTCGCGCCGATGCCCACCGTCCAATTGAACCCGCTGGGGTTAAAGAGTGTGGGCTGGCCCAGCTGGGCGCCGGCGTTCAGCTGCAGCGAAGGCACAAGCCCCCACCAGGTGGCGCGCCGGGCGAGCTCGGCGGCCTCAATGGTGTAGCGGCGAGAGACGAAGTCCTGACGCTCCCGGCTCACCTCCGAGTTGGTTGCACCTTGCGCCGAAGACTCGCCGCCCTCAATCACGTCCGGATCAAAGTTGACGCGCAGCTCCCCGTCGGGCTCGCGGCCCAACAGATACGCCAGCGCGTCGGCGGCGTTGCCCAGGTTTTGCTCCGCCTCAAGCAGTGTTTGCTCCGCCTCGAGCACTTGCTGGCGCGCGCGGCTGACGTCAACCGCCACCGCAAGCCCCGCGTCGACCAGCGCCTCGGAGCGCTCCAGGTAGGCCCGCCGAAGGTCGACAGCCGAGCTGGCGATGTCCACATCGCGCTGCGCTGCAGCCAGCGTATAAAAACTCTCTTCGGCTTCCAGGCGCAGTAGGGTGCGCTGCCAGGCGCTTTGCGCGCGCGTGGCGTCGAGCTGACGGTCGGCCTGCCGATAGGTGAAGTACTGCGGCGCGTTAAAAAGGCTCATCGACGCGTTGGCGTTGACGCCCCACTCCACCGCTTCTCGCACCGTTCTGCCCTGCACTTCGATCGCGCCGCCGCCCTGATAGGTGACGTTGGCCGAAGAACTCAGCTGCGGCAGAAGCGAACCTAGCGCCTCCCGTCGACTCGCCCTGCTCTGCTCGATCTGCAGCTCGGTGATGGTCCAGCTCTCGTTCTGCGCTTCCAGCTCGCTGAGCACCGCCTCAAGGCTCAATCCCTGCGCGCTGACCGAGGCGTCCACGCCGCCCTCTTCGCCGCTCTTCGACTCCTGCGCTATTGCCTGCGAGGGCGCCCACGCGCTCATCAACAGGGCCACGCCCAGCGCGCCACAACCACGCGCTTTTGCGCGCCACATCCTACTTCGTACCACCATAAGTCCTGGATCTCTGGAAAAGCCTCATCAGAAAAGGGCGCTGCCTCAACCTCAGGGAGTGAAAATCTATTCACAACGACTCAATCGCCGGCCATCACCGTCTTGTAAGCGCCCGCGCGCTCGGGCTAGTCTGCCCGCGAACTTAAAAGGCAGCGGCGGCAAACATGCGATCGAAGGTTTCTATGTTCAAGCGAACTTCCCAAAAGAACTCGGCCCCTCTGCTCGCAGGCCTCATCGCCGCGACCACACTCGCCGCGCTCGCGCCCCGAAATGCGGATGCCGCAGGCTTCTTTTTGCCCACGCGCGGGGTCGCCTCCACAGGCCGAGCAGCCGCGTCGGTGGCGCCGCACGCAGCCGATCTGGATTCGCTCTGGTACAACCCGGCCGGCATCACACTTCTGGAAGATCGCGCGCTGCTTTTAGATCTGGCCGTCCTCGACACTCAGGTTACGTTTAGCCGCGCCCCCCGCCAGATGCCCGACGGCTCCACGCGCACCTATGAGCCGGTGCAGAACCAGGCGCCGCCGCAGACCATCCCGCAGATTCTTGTGGGCGGCCCTACCAAAAACCCGCGCCTTTTCTGGGCGGCAGGCGCCTACACCCCCTACGCCTCCGGCAACCGCTACCCCATCGACGGCGCGCAGCGCTACGTGCTCATCGACAACACGGGCTCGGGGCTGGGTTATGTGCACGCGGCCGTGGGCTATAAGATCAGCGACACCCTCTCGGTGGGGGTGGGCCTGCAGAACTTCATGGGGGTCTTCCGCGTCGTCTCCACCGGGTCGGGATATGCGGGGATGTTCGGCGATCCGGAAGACGAAGATCTCGACATCCTGGCCGAGACCACCGTCTCGAGCTTCTTCTCGCCAACGGCCAACCTCGGGGCCACCTGGAAGCCGCACGCAAGCTGGACGGTGGGCGCCTCATTGCAACTTCCCGCGCGCCTTCGCGATGGCAACGCCACCATCGACACGCGCATGCCCACCCACCCGGCCTACGACAACGCCACGACCACCGGCAATGAGGCCGAGATCGCCGTGCCTTTTCCCCTGCACGCGCGCTTAGGCATCCGCCACGCCACCTCCCGCACCAACGTGGAGTTGGCCGTGGTCTACCAGCGCTGGTCCACCCTCACCGAAGTCGAGGTCAGCCCCAATGAGGTCGAGATCGACGGCGTCCCGGGCGTCGGCGCCATGCCGGTTGCCCCCTTTGTGCTGCCCCAGCACTTTCGCGACAGCATCTCGGTGCACCTGGGCGGGGAGTGGATCTTAAACGATCGCCTCATCGCCCGCGGCGGCTACGCCTTTGAGCGAGGCGCGGTGCCCGATGCAACCTACAGCGTCTTTGCGCTCGACCCGGACAAACACATGCTCAGCCTGGGCGCCGGCTACGATCTTAACGCGCGCCTGCGCCTCGATCTGAGCGCCGCGGCCCTGATCATGCCCACCCGCGTCATCACCGACTCCGAGGTGCGCCAGATCAACCCGTCGGACGAAAACGACGAAATCACGCTCGTGGTCGGAAACGGCACCTACGAGCATTTCGGCTACATCGCCGGCCTCAGTGCCCGCTATTTTTTCTAATCATTTCAACCACTTAATCCAACAAACGCCACCAACAGAAACACCCGTATGAACCGACCCACGGTCACCCTGTGTACCGACCCACGGTCACCCTGCGAACCGACCCACGGTCACCCTGCGAAACGACCCACGGTCACCTTCCGGCGTCGGAAAACACGCGTGCGAAACGACCCACGGTCACCTTCTGGCGTCGGAAAACACGCGTGCGAAACGACCCACGGTCGCGTTCGGGCGTCGGAAAACACGCGTGCGAAACGACCCACGGTCACCTTCCGGCGTCGGAAAACACGCGTGCGAAACGACCCACGGTCGCGTTCGGGCGTTACGTACCCTCCCCCCACATGTTGGTTTTGTGTTTGTCACCGCGGTGAATGACGCGATCAGAACTTCAGCGCCGCCGCCGGCTGAATGGCGTCGCGGTGGCAGGCTGTGATCTGCGCCATCAAATCTTCGACGGCCTGATCGTCGCGCGAAAAATCGATGTCCGAGGTGTCGATCTGGATCATCGGCGCGTCGTCATAATGCGCAAAGAAGTTGTGGTAGAGCCGGCGCAGGCGGTCGATGTACTCCGGATCCATATTCTTCTCGTAGGAGCGCCCGCGCTGGTTGATGCGCCCCATCAGCACATCAAGCGGTGCGTGCAGGTGCACCACCACATCGGGCCTGGGCACCTGGGTGGAGAGGATCGAGTACATGCGATCGTAGAGCGTGAGCTCATGATCGCTAAGCGTAAGGCTGGCGAAGAGCCGGCATTTTACAAAGAGGTAGTCGCTGACCGAGAGCGGGCTGAAGAGATCGCTCTGGGCGAACTCCTCCTGCTGGCGGTAGCGGCTTAAGAGAAAGAACATCTCGGTCTGAAAGGCGTAGCGATCCTTATCTTCGTAGAACTTCGCCAGGAAGGGGTTCTCCTCGAAGATCTCCAGGACGGTGCGCGCGTTGAAGCGAGCGGCCAGCCGGTTGACCAGCGTGGTCTTCCCAACCCCGATCGGGCCTTCAACGACAATGTAGCGGGGTGATTCGGAGACGGCGGCTGGCATCATGATTCGACGTCCGATGGCGTGCGGTTTTTTAAGGGCGGCTCACGGCCGGCAACCTAGCGCGGCCACCTTCAGACGGTCAACACCGGGGCTGCCAAAGTGCTCGCCAGACGGTCGTCTCGTGCCAAAGGTGGCGTCGTTAAAGGCGATCGCCGGGGTTGATCGGAGCGCGATGTGGCAAACCTGTGGGGAGGTGTATCGGAGTGGGGGGATCGGGCCTCACTCCCCATCCAACAACCTGCGCCGGTGATCCACGAGCTTATAATACCGCTCCAGACCCCGCTCCTCCTGCAGCAACCACTCGCCGAGGTTATCCATACCGCTTGTGATGTCCTCGCGCGTCAGCTCGCCCTGGTCGTGGGGGGTGTCGCTGAAGTAGCGCAGCACCAGGTCGCCGATGGCCACCCAGCTGGCGCGGTACTCCTCGCCCTGGACCGCACCGCGCCCCATGATGCGCACGCCCTCGCCATCGGGGTCGAGCTCGCCGGCGCGCGCCATAAACTCACCAAGGAGCGTGCCGGTGGGCAGCCCGGCGTGTTCGCCCTGCACATCGTAGCGGCGGTCCGGGTCGAGGCTCTGCATGGCAAAGCGTGCGACCGGGGCGAGCTCTTCGAGGTCGAAGGCTTGCACCAGGAGGGCGTAGACCATCATGGCGCTCTGGTCGGCGCGGCGCGTGTTGTCGCCCAGGTAGCTGAGCGCGGCGCTGATGGTGGCGCGACCGTCGGGGTCATCGTGCAGGGCGGCGATGAGCTCTACCGCCGCAAAGAACCAGCGGGAGGTGAACATCTCCATCAAGGCGTCGGGGACGTCGTCGGTGAGCCAGCCCTCAAACTCGCCACGATCTTCCATCTCGCGGGCGCGCTGGGCGGTGTAGTCGAGCACGTGTGAGGAGAGCGCGATGACGCCCGGGTTGTTGAACTGATAGCCCCCCTGCCCGTCGGGCTGCGCGCGCAAGACCACGTCGAGGAAGCCCTCGGCGAAGTCGGCCAGGTGCGCTTTGACCTCTTCATTGTCTTCGGCGCGGCGGACCATCTCGGCCAGGCGATCGACGATGATGTCAACGCGGCTAACCTCATCGAGCGTGCGACCGTCGGCCAGCTCCAGGGTCGTCTCACCGGCGCGGGTCGTGTAGCCGTCGTCGGCGCGCAGCCAGGCGTAGATCAGCTGGCGCAGGCGCTCATCGACGTTGACGCCTTCATCATCGCGCACGTTGGCCGTGGAGAGCGCCAGCGCGCGAAGCCCCGAGAAGACGTGGCCGCGCTCAAAGATCGCGTCGAGCGCCGGCTCCAGGCTCACGAGGTTGGCGCCCTTCATGGGGCTGCGGTTGCCGGCGCGGTCGTAATAAAGATCGACGCGGCCGGAGTAATGGTCGTGAATCACCTCGAAGATGCGCGTGAGGAGCTCTTCGCGGTTGTGGCGACTAAACGCCTTTGCCAGCGGGTAGAGCACGTCGATAAGTCCGCTGGCCTCGGCCGCGTAGAGGCCGTCGGCGTGGTGGTTCGCCATCACGTAGCCATCTTTGCAGGTGGGGCTTGTGACTTCGAGCACATACCCGTTGTTCTCGTCCTCAAAGCGCAGGCGCGGCTGATTAAAGAGGCGCGTGATCTGCGCGGGGGTCGGGCGCGGGTCGAGGCGCGCGCCGAAAAGTTCACTGGCCACGCTGAGCATGCTGCCCACCGTGTCATCATCCACCGCTCCCGGCACAAGCTCATTGAGGATCTCCAGCAGCTCGCCAATGTCGCTGTTGGTAAATTCGTCGCTGATATAGTCGGTGAGCAGAAGATCGCCGGCGACTGCCTTCACAAAGGCCTCCGCCGCGCCGGGAAGCTCCACCATCGGGGGCATGTCGATCACGTCGACCCCGGGCACCACAACCTCCTCGATGTTCATGACGTAAGGCGTGCCCGCGGTGTCCCGCAGCAGGTGGAAGGTGCGCTGGAACATGCTGCGGTTTTCGGGCGACTCCGGCTGGGAGTAGTCCATCTGCTCGCGGAAGATCTCATCGGAGGGGCAGGCGCGGATGCACTCAAAACGCGCCACCGTGCCGATCTGCAAATCGGCGTCGCATTGCTCAAAGCAAGCGTTGTAGGGGCCGTCTTCGGCGGGCACCGCCTGCATGTTTTTATGGCGAAGAAGCGTGAGCATCGCCTCACCGCTGCGCTCCATGATGGGCTCGCGAAGCGCGATGAAGACGTCTTCCCAGAGCTCGGGATCGGCGGCGATCTCGCGCAGGATCGGCAAAAGATCGTGGACCAGCGTGGAGTTATCGCCCAGGTCGGCCGATGGCGCGTCTTCGATCGCCTCAATGGCGTCGCTGATCGCAAAGGAGAAGTGCGCCAGCCCGCCGGTCGACTGCTGCACAAAGCGCGAAGTCAGCTCCATAACCTCCGGTAGCTCGGTGATGGAGAGGCCGCTGATGACGGCATCGACCACATCGACCATCGGATGTTCTGGCGAGTAGGAGGGATAAGGCCCGCGGGCGTCCTGGCCGACGACCGCCGGTCCCAGCAGCGAGCGGGCTGCGGCCGCGCCATGGTAGACAGCGTCTTCGGCGGCGAGCCCGGCGCCGAGGTTTACCAGGAAGGGAAGTGAGGTCTCGCTTAAGTCGACGTATTCAAAGACAAAGTCGTTCTGCGCAAACTGAAGCCGCCCGAAAAGATCGCGCATCATCAGGGGGTGCGGGGAAGGATCGTCGCTCAAGGGTTTGATGGCCAGGGCGGGACCCTCGGTCATCTCAAAGCGGCCCTGAGCGTCGACATCGGCCAGGCCGTCGTCGTCGCTGTCGATAAAGGGCGCGGGCATGCTGCCGTCGGGGCGAAGTCGAACTTTCGGAAAGCCCCGATCATCAAAAAGCGCGACCAGGGCAAGTCGGCTCGATTCCCCGTTGAGGTAGCGCGGATCGCCCTTGAGCAGCATGTCGCGCAGCATCACCGAGACGCGATCGGTCGCGATCTCCGGCGGCTCGTTCTCCAGGCCCTCGGCCAACGCGCGCAAAAGGTTGCTGCCGGCGGCGGGCTGGCTGATGTCGGGGTTACCCTGGTCGTCGAAGCCGTCCTGCTCAGCCAGCACGCGCCCCATATGGCCCATCAACGCGGTGCTCTGATCAAAAAGGGAGAGCTCGTAAAAGAAGCGCCCCTGGTGACGCGGCGAGAGGTAGTCAGTGGGGCCAACCTCGGGTTGGTTGAGGATGAAGTCGAGGAGTTCTTCGTCGTTGGCGGCATCTTCCATGATCAGGGGCAGCCGCCGGGTGAGCGCCGGGAAGTAGCCCTGCTCAATGGCCGGAAGGATGGCCTGGAGGAAGTTATCGAGCTCGGGCTCAGTGCCCGCAGGCACAGCGCGGTCGACGGCGCCGACGAACTCATCGCGGCGCGCCTCCAGAAGTGCGCTGCGCTCCTCGGGCTGCACCGCGCCGCGGCGCGTATCTTTGAGCCAGATGGCGTGAAGCTCCTCGCCGAGGGTGCCGCGCTCGGGGACGCTCCGCTCCAGGTTGTACTCCTGAACACATCCGGCGCTGACCACCACCGCCAGCATCAGCACCACCGATGCGGTGCGCCCTGCTCTTGTACCACTCGCCATCATGCTTTTTATCCCGGGCAATCATAACGACGCCGAAGCGCCCGTATCTCGATTTGAGGTGCATCCTGGCGGCGTCCGGATTGTATTCTGGACCACGCCGGTTGCTTGCATCGCGCGCGCCCGCCCCATGCGCTGACTTTCCACGATGCCTTCGCCATGAGCGCACGCGCACATCAGGTCTGCTCACAACACCTTCAGGTATAACAAAGTTTGACGTCGCGCGGAAAGCCAGCCGGCGAAAGATGGGTTAGAGTGGTCGCGACGCGCTGCGTCGCATGTTGACCGCCCGAAACGGCCTTTGTTACCCTCCGCGCATCCACGTTTTGGCGCCAGAGCGCGTCTGACACAGCGCACGCGCAACCACCCAAACGCAGGTCATACATTATGTTCACCCCTCGGGGATCGCGTCTTGTCCCGACGCTCGCCAGCCTCGCCGCCATCGTCAGCCTGACCGCCTGTGAAGAGGCCGTGACCATTGGTCCGGCCAACCAGGCCCAGACCGTCGGCGGGGTCACCTTTGAGCCCGGGCAGTACAGCGCGCGCTATCTGGAACTCGACGACCAGGGAAGCACCATTGAGTACCCGCGACCGGTGCTCACCATCCCGGTGACGATCACCAACGCCGGCGAAGATAACGTCGTCTACAGCCCCAGCCACGCCAGCCAGCAGATGACCGAGGGCTCCACGCCCCTGCTCTACCCGGCGCCGCCGGCGGAGACGCCGCTGGCGGAGTTCTCCAAGGCGCCGATCAGCGGAGTTTACCTCGATCGAGGTAGCCTCCCCGGTCAGGTCACCACGACCACCACGCTGGCGCCCGGGGAGTCGGTAAGCGACATCTTCCTCTTTGAGCTGCCGGATGCGTCGGTGCGCGACCTGGTGTTGAGCCTTCCGCCCTCGATGCACCGCGCCAAAAATCCGGTGCTCTTCGCGCTCACCTATGAGCCCTCTACGCCCGAAGGCCCCACGGTTTATGAGGTCGGTCAGAGCATCGACTTCGAGGGTGTGAGCTTTGAGGTGACGGCGGTTGAACAGAGCTACATCAAGCTCAAAGACAACAACGATAAAGAGGGCTACAGCGCCGAGCCGGTGCTGCGCGTGGACTACAAGCTGACCAACCAGGGCGAGGAAGCGGTGAGCTTTGAGCCGGGCCACCGCGACCTCTCGGGTCGTCAGGGCGCGCGGCTGCAGAGCGCGGTGGCGAGCCTCAATCGGGTGCGCCTGCCCTCGAACACCACCGCGGAGGGGCAGCTGGAGCGCGACACCGAGATCGCCGCCGGCGCTTCGGTGACGGACTTCGCGCTCTTTGAGCGTCCCGATGAGGCGGGCAGCTTGACCTTTGAGTTTCCGGCCGATCATTTCGCACGTAGCGGCAAGGTGCGCGTCTCCATCCCCTTTGAGCCCGCCGAGGTCGCGGTGCCCGAAGAGATGAAGAAGGCCGAGAAGTAAGTCTCTAAAAAGCGGCGTGTGGCGCCGAGGAAAAGGTGTGAGTAACAAAAAACGAGGCAAATCCGGGCTGGGCCCCCTGGCCGACCAGCTCAAGAAGCTGGATCTGGACTTAAAGCCCGGCCGGAGCTCGGGGGCCTCGAAAGACCGCACACCGAAGCCTTCGGAGAAGTCGGCCTCCAAAGCGCCTGAAGCGCCGCCCGAGCCCGAGCAAGAGCCGCTGAGCGACGAAGAGCTCTTTGAGATGGCGGTCGAAAAGCTCGATCCCTCGCGCATCTTCCAGGGGAAGTATCAGGGGCAGGCGTCTGCCGAACTTCCTCCCGACCCCCTCGCCAGCTCCGCCCCGTCGCGCTCAGAGCGAGCGCCGCAAAACGAAGATCCTGATCCTCAAGCCGAAGAAGAGGCTCGCCAGCATGTCTTTGAGGCTCGCGACGCCGCCCTCTTTATGCGCGCGGTCGCCGGCGCCAAACCGCTGGAGCGCGATGAGCGCGTGCGTCCGCAGCACGGCAAAAACCGCGAGCTGCGCCGGGCCAACGATCCCGACGAGGAGCCCGAACATAATAACGGGCTCATCACCCCCTCGCTCCCCCGCGACGATGAGGGTTTGAGCCACATTCCGCCTTTGACGCGCAGCCAGCGCGCGCTGATCAAACGCTACCAGCAGGTCGCCATCGGCCAGCGCACAGGGCAAATCAACCTGCGCGGCGACACCCTGGAAGACGCCCTTCGCCAGCTGGAGCTCTACCTGCACCAGTGGTGGAAGAGCGACGATCCGCGCTATGTGCGCGTGATCCACGGCCGCGGCCTGCGCTCCGAAGATGGCCCGGTGCTCAAACCGGCGGTGCTCGAGTGGCTCGAAGGCCCCGGGCTGCGCTACGTGCGCGGTTACGCCCCGGAGCGCACCCCCGAGGGCGACTACGGAAGCCTCATCGTCGAGCTCATCGAGGCGCCCGAGAAGCGGAAAAAACGCAGCTCGCGCGGGGGCAAACGATCCAAAAAACGACGCTGAATGCCGCGCTGAGCGAATGATTGCGCCGGGCTGCGGGTTGCAATTTTGTGCCGCGGTGACCACATTGTCAGCGGCTGATTTTGGTGCCGCCTGGCGCCCCCTCAATGAACCTTATTACGAGAGCAATGCTATGGGTTTTATCCCCTACGTCGTCGAGCAGACCCACCGCGGTGAGCGCGGCTGGGACATCTACAGTCGCCTGCTCAAAGACCGCATCGTCTTTCTGGGCACCCCGGTCACCGACGACGTGGCCAACGCCATCGTCGCCCAGCTCCTCTTCCTGGAGAGCGATGATCCCGACAAGGACATCAGCCTCTACATCAACTCCCCCGGGGGCAGCGTCACCGCCGGGCTCTCCATCTACGATACGATGCGTTATATCCGCCCGCGCGTCTCGACAATCTGCATGGGGCAGGCCGCCTCGATGGGCGCGCTGCTTCTGACCGCCGGCGAAAAAGGCATGCGCTACGCGCTGCCGAACTCCCGCATCCTGATTCACCAGCCCCTGATGCGCGGCGGCATCGGCGGCCAGGCCACCGACATTGAGATCCAGGCCCGTGAGATCCTGCGCCTTCGCGAGCGCCTCAATGAGATCCTCGTCGAGCAGACCGGCCAGTCGATGGAGCGCATCCAGAAAGACACCGACCGCGACTACTACATGAGCGCCCACGAGGCGCTGGAGTACGGCTTGATCGACAAGGTCGTCGAGCCCCGCTCCCTCGGTGATGCGGAAGCTGGCGAGAAGAAGTAAAAACGCCGAGACGCACATCAATGAAACACACCGACGCCGGGCGTCGCGACCCTTTTAAGGTTCGCGATGCCCGGCGTCGTTTTTTTTAATCGTGCTTTAGGCGCAGGATGCGGGGGGCCGGACGTGTTCAGCGCTGGCTGAGCACCTGAAGGATCGTCTCCACCGAGTCTTTGATGGGCGCGGCGCTCTCCCCGGGCGGTCCCACACAGGAGGGGCAGCCCGCCTCACAGGGGCAGCTGCGCACGAGATCGCGGGCCATGCTCATAAAGGTCTCGTGCTCATCAAAGAGCCCCTCGCCAAGCCCCACCCCGCCCGGGTAGCGGTCGTAGAGGTAGATATGGGGCTCGTAGAGCGAGGGCGCGATCTGGCCGGCCTCAAAGTCCTGCTCCTCTCCCGAGGCGTCGCGCACGGTCAGCCCGCCAAAGCCCTGAGACCACCACTGGTCGTTGGCCACCGAGCCGATGCAGAGCTCCAGATCGCGCCAGTCGCACATCATCTTGAGGCTGGCCGTGGTCTTGAGCACCTCGCCAACCCCCTCGACAAGACGCACCCACTGATCGGCCATCAGGCTTGAGGGCACGCGGTCTTTGAAGTCCTCGGCTTTGAGCTGCAGCCAGTACGCCATGGTGTGCAGGTCGAGCTCCGGGAGGTTGAGCTCGCCATAACCGATGTTCTCGCCAGTGCCGAACTTGATCTTCTTAAAGCCCACAAAACGCTGGGTGACCCGAACCTCTCCAAAGCCGATGGAGGTTCGCGGCGCGTCGCGCTCTTTAAACACGTCGAGCACATGCGTGGCCGCATAATGCATGGCGGTGGTGTAGTAGCCGTCGTCGCTGCGCTCGACGTAGGCGCGGCGCTCGTCGTAGTCGAGGCGCACCACCCGGTAGGGCTCCCCCGAGATCTGGTAGACGGCGTTGGGGTAAAGCGTCAGGTGCGCGCTCTCAAAGTCGACCTCGGCCAGCACGTTGCGCTCCCGCGAGCCGGTGTCGATGACCACGAAGTTCTCAGACGCTGTGCTGCGCAGGCTGACCTGGTTGGCCGGATAGGTGCGCGAGGTCCATGTCCAGCGCTCTCCGCTTCGCTGCACCACGCCCATGGCGCGGGCCATAAAATCGAGCGCCTCCTCGGTGTCGGCCGGGCTTAAGCCCCCGTAGGCTTCGCCGGCGCGCCACTCCAACTCGTAGCAGGCGCATTTAAGGTGCTCGACGGCGATGAGCAGGTTCTGCGGATCGACCCGGGCCGCCTCCGGCGACTGCCCGAAGAAGTAATCGGGGTTCTGAATGATGAACTGGTCGATGGGGTTGTCGCCGGCGATCACGATCGCCACAGAGACGCCGCCGCTGCGCCCGGCGCGGCCGATCTGCTGCCAGGTCGAGGCGATGGTGCCCGGGTAGCCGGCCAGAACACAGACATCGAGGCTACCGATATCCACACCCAGCTCAAGCGCATTGGTGGTGACCACGCCGCGGACATGCCCCTCACGCAGCCCGCTCTCAATGGAGCGTCGCAGCCCGGGCAGATACCCGCCCCGGTAACTCGCCACGCGGTCGGCCAGCCCCGGACGGTCGCGGTCGGCGGCCAGTCGACGTTTGAGTCTGTTGACCATCACCTCCACCGATTGGCGGCTGCGTGCAAAGACGATGGTGGGGCAGTCGCGCTTTAAGGTCTTTGTCGCAATGCGCGAGGCCAGGCGCAACGGGCTCTGTCGGCGCATCTTGTCGGCGTCGACGATCGGCGGGTTCAAAAAACACACGTAGCGCTCGGCCTGGGGCGCTCCGCTCTCGTCGATAAGCTCAACCTCCCCGCCCACAAGCTCTTTGGCGAGCTCCCGGGGGTTGGCGATGGTGGCGCTGGTGGCCAGAAAGATCGGATCGGTGCCGTAATGGCGACAGATTCGGCGAAGTCGCCAGAGCACGTTGGCCACATGGCTGCCGAAGACCCCGCGGTAGGTGTGCAGCTCGTCGACCACGATGTATTTGAGGCCCTTAAAAAAGCGCGCCCATTTGTCGTGATGCGGCAAGATCGCCGCGTGCAACATATCAGGGTTGGTCAGCACCAGGCGACCGTTCCGGCGCACTCGCCGCCGCACATCGGGGTCGGTGTCGCCATCGTAGACCTGCCCCTCCCACATCGGATCGCGGCCCGGGGCGAGTTTGAGGAGCTGGTTGAGTTCGGCACTCTGATCCTGGCTTAAGGCCTTGGTCGGAAAGAGGTAGAGCGCGCTGTGGCCCTTATAGAGGCTGTCGATGACGGGCAGGTTGTAGCAGAGACTTTTACCGCTGGCCGTGGGCGTGACCACCACCGTGTGGCGACCTCCGAGCGCAGCCTCCACCGCGCGGGCCTGGTGGCTGTAGAGGCTCTGAAAGCCGCGCGCGCGAAGAAGTTGTCCCACCCGAGGGTCGAGCCCCTCGGGGAGCGCGGCGTACTGGGCCTGGCGAGCGGGGAGATGTTTGATCGCCGTAAAATGCTTGCCCACGTCGCGGCCAGTGCGCCAGTCGGCCAGAAGCTGACGAAGCTCCGATTGCCCCTGCTGACTGCGGATGACGTCGCGATCGCGGGTGCTCACGGGGTGGCCTTTTTCTTTTTGGGTCGAAACGCCACGACAACCTCCGGATCGGTCTCAATGATCGGGCCGTCCATCAGCTCGATGCAGTAAGGGATGGCCTCAAAGAGTTCATCGAGGATCTCGGCGATGGAGCGCGGGCTGCCGGGCAGGTTGATGATGAGCGAGCGGCCGCGAAGCGCGCCCACCTGACGCGAGAGGATGGCCGTGGGCACATACTTGAGGCTTATCTGGCGCATGCGCTCGCCAAAGCCGGGCATCTCCCGGTCGGCCACATCCAGGGTAGCCTCCGGGGTCACGTCGCGCACAGCCGGCCCGGTGCCGCCGGTGGTCAGCACCAGCTGGCAGCCGACCTCATCGCAGAGCTCGACAATCGCCTGGCCGATCTGCTCGCGCTCATCGGGCACCAGGCGCGTGTGCGCTTCAAATGGGGAGGTCAACGCGCGCGTGAGCCAGGCCTCAATGGCCGGACCGCTGATGTCTTCATAATCGCCGCGGCTGGCGCGGTCGCTTACCGTCACCACACCGACTTTCAAACTGTCGCTCACATCGCCTCCCACACTGGTCGCAGGAGCGGTAGCCCCCGGGTTCACACGCGCCATTTCTTACAGGACGAAATACTGTGCACCTGAGCAGCATGTCAACTCGCCCCCCTCAATTTAAGTGGCGATGGCGATCAGGCGATCTTGAGCGCCGCCTTCAGCTCCTTGACGAGCTTGAAGTAGCGGTCGCGTGAGAACTTCTGGTTGAGGATGTGAAACTCTTTTTTCACCAGCCCCACGCACCCGAAGCAGAAGACGCAGTCGGTGCAGTCTTCGCTCAAGATCAGGTAGGAGCTGTTGGCGCAGCGCTTCGAGCGCACGCAATAGCTCGACTGGTGGCAGTGCTCGCACTCGGTGCACTGGGTGCAGTAGGTGCAGTCTGTGCAGTCGCGACAGTAGGTGCAGAAGGAGCAGTCGGTGCTGCCGGTGGTAAACATGCAATGGTGGCAGCGCACGCTGTCATCGGAGTGGTAGGAGGCCTCGCCAGCGGTGGTAGCGCGGTAGTTGCGTACGAGCTCACTCAACGCCTTCTCAAAGCCACGCTGATCTAGAGGGATGTCGCTCATCATCATCTCGCGTTTTCGACGCCCGGGCGATCGCTCCCTCCCCGATGCGATCACCAAAAGGACGCTGGTGAAGGGATGAAGCCTGTGCCGAGCGTTGTAAAAGATCGTCTTCCGCAGGTTTTTTGCAGGGCGCTCATACCACAGTCAAAGACTCGATTCCCGCAGAAAATAGCGACTTCTCGTGACCCACGGTCACTTCGATGCGGAAATCTTAATCCAGTCTTGGTGGAAAATTACAAAAAAGACTTGACCGCCCCCCTCACCGGAGATATCTTCCGGATTGTGTCGGGCGCGATCCTTCAACGTGATCCCCCCCTCACGGAAGGATCCAGCTCCTTCTTTAAGTGAGCACGCTCGGCACCCCGGTCAGCCCGCTTCCCCCCCCAGGCGGGCTGGCCACTTTTTCGAGCTTCGCTTCTCCCCCCCAGGCGAAGCTCATCGCCCCCAGGCAACCCCTGGGGGCTTTTTTTTGTCCAGACAATAGTCGCCACTCTCCCTTTTGAGGTTTTCCATCCACCCCCGATGCACCGTGTCGGCGACGAGTGTTTTGACGGCCGCGAGAGCTGAATGAAAAAGCCCCCGTACAGCCGAAGCTGTGCGGGGGCTTTTTTGCAACCTCACTTACGCGCCCGTCTGGGCGCGCCGGTGATTAAAACTCAGTCGCAGGCGAGGTTGGCCGTGCCGGGGGTGCCGAATTTCAACTCGGCTTCGCCGTTGGTATTGATGTGAACGACGTACTCATCACCCTCGGCGCCCGGCGTAAAGCACCACACGTCACTGGAGTAGCTTCCAGCAGGGTTCGGGGTCACCAGGCTATCGGTGTCCTTCTGGAAGGAGCGACCCAGCTGGGGGCCGGGGGTAGTGAGTTCATCAAGCACCTCACCAGCACAGGACACGGAGTAGACCATTGGATTGTTGTTGAGAATAAACCCGCTGAGTACTTGAGCTACATGTTCGCTGAGCGCGGCACCAGCGTCTTCACTTGAAGCGAAGAGTGCGTAACTACCGGCTGGCACGCTGACACCCTCTTCGATAGTAAAGTCACCGGCACCACTTCCATCAGTTTTTACTTTACTCACGACGCATCCGCCGAGGTCGAAATTTTCGGTGCCCGGATTATAGAGTTCAATGTACTCACCCGGGTCGCCGTTTCCGCCCGTGAAGCGCGCCATCACTTCGCTGATCACAAGCTCCAGAGCCACAAAACCGGTGAAGGTGGCGCTGGCGTCGGCGGCGATCGTCGCACCGAAGATGTCGGTGAGGCTGTCGTCGAGTTCCACGGTGTACTCGGCGGCCGAGGTCTGCTCCTCGGTGGTCAGGATGACTTTGGGGCCATCGACGACGGCACCGGTGACGGTGAGGCCGTCGATGGTGAACTGCGAGCCGTCGCCCAGGATCGGGCCGAGCGCGCGGGTGAGTACGAGTTCGACCTGCGTGGCGCTGGTGGAAGTCGCGCTGACCACGGTGAGTTCGGGGCAGGCGCTCACGTCAAGCTCGGTGGCGTCGTAGACCATAAACTGCGGGGTCTCTTCAAAGCGCCACAGCGGGGTCATGCTCAGATCAACTTCGCAGCCCTGCTCAAGGCCGAAGGCCTGGCGAAGTTCAGTCGCCATGCGGAGCTGAGCGCCCTCGGCGAGTCCTTCGGTGGCCACCGGGTAGGCCTGATGGCCGGGACCGGCGAAGGTCAGAAGGTCGCCGCTGATCGTCATCGAGGCGCTGACGATGCGGTGGGTGTAGCTGTTGAGCGAGCTGACGAGATCGGTGGCGGCGCTCAGGTCGGTGACCAGCGCGTCGCGATTGCCGTTGGAGGCATCGACGGTCAGCGATTCAAACCCATCGACCCAGGTCGCGCCGCCGTTGGAGACGACCGAGGTGGCCAGGAAGCTGACCACATCGTTGACCGCAACGGGCATCGTCTCGCCCTCGGCCACGGCGACAAAGAGCGCGGGGCCTTCGGGACGGCTCTGCACGAAGAAGCCGGCAGCGTCGACGCCCACCAGCGGACGCACGTAGGTGACGGTGGCGCCTTCGATGAGCTTGCCATCATCGCCCGGACCGTTGAGCAGCAGGTCGGCGATGGCGGCGCTGGCGTCAGGTGCTTCGCCGCAGCTCGGGTTGGCCGCGCCGGGGGTACCCAGGTCGGCACCGTTGTAGGCGGCGGTCGCGGCGCACCAGTAGTCGCCGGAGTCGTCGGTGGCGCCGTTGAAGGCCGGGTCACGGCTCAAGCTGGCACCGGCCACCGAGGGGTAGCTCTCACCGGCGTCGTAGGCGACCTCGGTGATGGTCGTGCCGTCGCAATCCAGCGAGACCGAGCCCTCGCCCTCAGCGAGCACGAGGCCTTCGAGGATGAAGTCAGCGTCGAAGCCAGCGTTGGCGCTGGCGGCAAGGGTGAGGTAGCCGCCCGACTCCACGGTAAGCGACTCACCGATAACCACTGCTTCATCAAGCGAGGAGCTTCCGAGCGCGCAGCCCTCAAGCTCAAGCTCGGCGTCGCTGGTATTGAGCAGCTCCACCCACTGGCCTTCAAAGGCAGCAACCTCGGTGGGCTGCTTCATGAGCTCGGTGATCACCAGGTCGCCGGCGGTCGGGGTCGCGACCGGATCGGGATCCACGTCGGTGTCGGGATCGGGATCGACATCGACGTCCTCTTCCACATCGGGGTCGGGATCGGTGTCGAGCTCAGCATCGGGCCCCACATCTTCGCCCGCGTCGGGCAGGGGAGTGGGAGAGGGATCATCGGTATCACCACACGCCGCTGCTCCCGCAGCAAGTGAGAGTGCAGCGAGCATCGCCAAAGTTTTGCGTCTCAACATCATCTCAGACTCCTTATGAACCGTTGCTGTCGACCTGCTTCCCAATCGTGCGTCGGATATGCGCCGCCCCGGGGCAGCCGCAGGCGCCTTATCGGCGATCACCGCCGAGGATGCAACCTCTGGCTTCCGGAGCGCGGACTAAGGGCCCTGCGCGCCCCCTCTATAGTGACCCACGGTCACCTAATCAAGTGACCGTGGGTCACATTAACGTGTTGAAAACACGTACCTTTCCCACGTTTTACGACATCTCCCCACATCCCCATCTCCTGCATCGTCCGGCAAAAAAATAACCCCACCGCGGCCCGCGGCGAGGTTATTTTCTCAACGTGTAGTGGCGTGAGGAGCTCGCGGACGCGCTTACTCTTCTTCGCCCCCGTCACCGTCATCATCATCGCCGAGCACGATCTCGACCGGCGGGCGGTGCGAGCGAATGAGGTGCCCGCGCTGAATGATGAGTTTGCCCTTATTGCCGCGCGATGTGGGCGCGTACTGAGCCTTGGTAGCCCGAATGATCTCACGGGCGCCGCGGTTGGTCTCCACCTCCAGGCCGTCCAGGCGCTCGCGGCAGAGCGTAAAGTCGAGCACCGCGTCTTTGCCCTCCAGGGCGATGGCGCGCACGCCCTTGGCCGGCCCCTTCACGTGCGAGATCTCGCGAACCTGGAACATCAGCCCGCGGCCATCGCGGCTGGCCAACGCCACCAGCTCCGAGCCGTCGCAGTTCTCGACGTTGACGACCTCATCGCCCTTGTCCAGGCGCATAAAGAGTCGACCTTTGACGGTAGAAGGATCGGTGTAGCTCTCAAGCGAGAAGCGCAATGACTGCCCGCTGCGACTGATCGCCACCATCTGGACATCTCCCTCATCGCTCTCCTCGTCGCCGACGAGTGAAGGCTGGTCGGGAGCCATCGTACGCAGCATGCGCTTATCACTTGTGACCACGCCGACGACGCGCTCGCCATCATCAAAATCGAAGCTCGCCTGTACCGGATCGCCGTAACCGGAGGTCGCCGGCACATCGTCGATGCGCATGGTGTAACCGCGGCCCATGTTGGTGAAGAAGATCACCGTGTCGCGGGTGCTCCCCGGCAGCACCCAGCCCATCTGATCACCCTCGCGGACGCGAATGGTGGAGAGGTCGGTGTAGGACTTCTGACGCTTGATACGACCCTCACGCGAGACCATCACCCAGCACTGCTCGGCGATGATGTAGGCCTCTTCGGAGTATTCAAGCTCTTTGACAGGCGCGTCGACCAGGGTACGGCGCACATCGCCGTAGGCCCCGCGGATGGCTACCAGCTCGCCACGAACCACCTTCCAGCGCTTACCCTCATCGTCGAGCAGGCCCTGCAGTTTGGCGGCCTGGGCGCGCTTCTCGGCAAGCTCGGCGCGGATAAGCTCGATCTCCAGCTTGGCCAGACGGTAGAGCTTGGTCTCGAGAATGGCTTCGGTCTGCTCGGCGTCGATGCCGAAATGGGCCATCAACTTCTGGGCGGCGTCCGCCTTTCCTTCGGAAGCGCGAATCAGGCGGATGGCCTCATCGAGATCGCCGAAGATCGTCTCAAAGCCCTCCAGGATGTGAATGCGACGCAGGAGTTGTTCAAGCTCAAAGCGGATGCGCCGGGTCACGACCTCCATGCGGAAGTCCAGGAAGTAGCGCAGCATCATCTTCAGGTCGACCCGGGCCGGCTGTGCCACATCGGGGTTCTCCGAGGGCACAAGGCAGGTCAGGTTTACGTGAAAACGATCCTCGAGCGGGGTGTGCTTAAAGAGGTACGCCATGGCCACGTCGGCATCGGCGCCGCGTTTGAGTTCCATGACCACCCGCACATCGTTGGTGGACTCGTCACGAACATCGACCACCTGCGGGAGCTTTTCCTGAATGATATGCTCGGCGATCTTCTCGATGAGTGTCGCCTTGTTGACGTAATACGGGATCGAGGTGACGACGATGTAGCGGCGCTGCCCGTCGCGCTCGATCTCCCACTGGGCGCGGGTGATCAGCGTGCCGCTGCCGTTGTGGTAGATCTCGCGCAGCTCCTCCTCATCGTTGAGGAGCACCCCGCCGGTGGGAAAATCCGGGCCTTTGACAATGGCCCCGACCATCTCGTCGATGGAGATCTCGGGGCGATCGATCATGGCGATGAGCGCGTCGACCACCTCCCCCAGGTTATGCGGCGGGATGTTTGTAGCCATGCCTACGGCAATGCCCGTGGCACCGTTGATGAGCAGGTTGGGCACCTGGGCCGGGAGCACCACCGGCTCCTGGACGGTGCCGTCGTAGTTGGGGCGAAAGGCCACCGTCTGCTTCTTGATCTCGTCGAGCAGCTCCGAGGCCAGCGGCATCATGCGCGCCTCGGTATAACGCATCGCCGCGGCGCTATCGCCGTCGACCGAACCGAAGTTGCCGTGACCATCGACCAGCGGGTAGCGCAGCGAGAAGTCCTGCGCCATACGCACCATCGCGTCATAGATCGACTGGTCGCCGTGGGGGTGGTACTTCCCCATGACCTCACCGACGATGGCCGCGCTCTTGCGGTATTTGGCGTCGTGGGTCAGGCGCAGGTTGGCGTACATCGCGTAGAGAATACGTCGCTGCACCGGCTTTAAGCCGTCGCGCACATCGGGGAGCGCGCGGCTGGTGATCACGCTCATCGCGTAGTTCAGGTAGCGCTCTTGCGCTGTTTTATGCAGCGCCACATCGGTAGGCTGGGTCGGCATCGTATCTCGTCTCGCCAGGGGGCCCAAAAGGGCCTCATCCCCTTGTAATACCACGACTTCCACGGATTCGGGCGCATCGGCCCGGGGCGCGAGTGTTATCATCGCGAGGGCATGCTGACAACCGCAGGGCCGGCGAACACTCAAACCCCACCGACGGTCATACAACCACCGACCCACGGTCACCCGCACGATGACCGTGGGTCACCTACACAACGACCGACGGTCGCTCAAAAGCCACAAACTACGCGGTGATCAAGACGTTCACCCGTGAACACGTTCATCACAAACGTGCCAACCCCCTCTGTCAGGATAGTTGTCGCCTCAACCAAACGTGAACTTCGTGGGGCGATATAAGGGTTGTACGATGGGATA